>CALDDP010000209.1 GCA_937936805.1 uncultured Gammaproteobacteria bacterium
CGGGTATTTTCATGCTCGGTTAGCTGGTAATAGCGCGTCGGCCCCGCGGTTTTCATCGTGGTTGGAACCATTTCGAAATGTGGCGCCAGGTCGTCGAGAATCTGGTCGCTGGAGTAGTAGGAGGCTGCACGATCATGGTGATCGTTCTGGCCGAGTGGCATCTCTTCGATGAAGCTGATATCGATCCCGCGGTCGATACAATAATTGACCAGGTCGAGAATTTCATCGTGGTTGTGATTTTTCAGCACCACCGCATTGAGCTTGATCTGCTGGAAATCGCAGGCAATAGCCGCATCGATACCGTCCAGGGTTTTCTGCAGGTCCCCAATCCGGGTCATGTCGCGAAAGCGTTCCGCGCGCAGGGTATCCAGGCTGACGTTGATTCGAGTTACCCCGGCGTCTTTCAGCGGCCGGGCGAATTTCTTCAACTGCGTCGCGTTAGTCGTCAGCGTCAAATCGCGTAGCGCTTCGATGTCACCCAGATTGTTGAATAATTGCATGATATTGCGGCGCACCAGTGGTTCACCACCGGTGATGCGAATCTTGTCGACGCCAAGCTTGATGAAAGCGCGTGCCACGCTTTCCATTTCTTCCAGGGTCAGTAATTGCGTGCGCGGGACGAACTTCATCTTTTCAGGCATGCAGTAAACACAGCGCAAATCGCAGCGGTCGGTTACCGAAAGGCGAATGTAGCTGACGCTGCGCCCGAAACGGTCGATAAGCTGATTTGGAGAGTTTGTCGCTGACATAAGATGATCTATTCTAGCAACGATTAATCGATTTAGAAACGCTAGAATCATTAAGGTCTTTCATCGGTGAGCCTGGATTGGAATTTGTTTGTGCTATTGTTTTAGAGATCTGTGCAGGGTTCTAAACAACAACAAACGGGATTTAACAGGTGAAAAAATCCAGCATCGAAATTAAACCGGGTACCCGCGAAGACGCCGGGGACATTAAGGCTTTAATCTACCAGAGCGTGCATGAACTCATGGACTTCATGTTCCCGTCCAGGGTCATGGCCGAACAGGTATTGGAGAAACTGCTACAACGCCCAGTTTGGTTACCGTCATGTTGCGGTGATGAAAGACGGCAAGGATACAGTAGGGGTTGTGCTGGGTTACAGCCGTAAACAATTTTTACAGGCCGAATTGCCCGGTGCGGTGAACATGCTTCGCGCCACCCCTTTTTCACACTGGCCGTTTTTGATCGGAACTGCCGGCAAGGCTTTAGCTAACTATGTACCTCCCCCTGCAGACGATGCTTATTATATAAACAATATTGCCGTCAGTACGGAGGCGCGTGGGCAGGGCTATGGCACCAGACTACTGGCGCATGTTATGGGCGAAGCTCGAAGCCAGGGATATCGAAGCCTGGAACTCGATGTCACGCATGTGAATGACGGGGCTATACGGTTTTATAAACGTAACGGCTTCGCAATAGTTTCCGAGTCCGGGTCTACCGAGCTGTTTGACCGCTATCAGCTGCCCGTCCTTAAACGTATGCGCCTGCTGCTGGCCGATAAAGCTGAAATGAGTTTAGACAATAGCGGCGTGCCGACAAGTACGACTGTCGTCAAGGACGTGACCGGACTTTACCCGGTGCAAGTCGATGAAGTTTATGCCCCGGGTACGATTGAGCAGCTTCAGCAAATGCTGCAAATCACTGACAAGCCGCTCTCGATCGGTGGCGGTCGATTTAGCATGGGCGGGCAGACTGCCTTCCCTGGCACTCTGCATATCGATATGCGCGGTTTGAACCGGGTTATCGATTTTAAGCCCGAGAAGCGGAGTATTCGTGTCGAGGCAGGCATTCGCTGGAAGCAGATCCAGGATCGGATTAACGCTTACGGCCTCGCGATTAAAATCATGCAAACCTATGCAAATTTCACCGTGGGTGGTTCGTTAAGTGTCAATTGCCACGGACGATACGTCGGGCTCGGTCCGGTCATTCTTGCGGTCGGGTCGATCGACCTGATCCTGCACGATGGTAAATTGGTCAGGGCCTCTCCGCGAAGGAACAAAAAAATGTTCTATGCGACCATCGGTGGCTATGGCGCGATAGGCATTATTGTCGCCGCTGAACTGGATCTGGCTGAAAACAGGCGCATCGAAAGGATTCGTCAAAAGCTGCCGATCGAACAGTACCAGCGCTACTTTGCCGAAAGTGTGCGCGAGGACGCTGCCGCGGTATTCCACAACGCCGATATGATCCCGCCGAAATTTTCGAAAGTCAGTGCCGTTACCGGGCAGCAGGTGGCTCCGGTAAAAAATTGTTCCTGCTCGAAAAATACATGCTCTGGGTCATCACCGAGATGCCTGGAGGACATTTTCGGCGCGAGTACATATACGAACCACTACTATACCTGCGCAACAAGGTGATTATGCGTAACCAGGAGGCCGACTACGATGTAGCCGAACTGGAACCGCTATCGAGGGATAGCAAAACCTACGTCCTGCAGGAATATTTCGTAGCACCCGACAGACTACTGGAATTTACCGCTGCGATGACGGAAATACTTACCCGTCACGGCGTAACCCTGGTGAATATTTCTATCCGGCACGCGCGTCAGGACCCGGGGTCGTTGCTCGCCTGGGCCAGGCAGGAAGTGTTTGCGTTCGTGTTTTACTACAAACAGGGCACGGCAGATTACGAACGGGAGAGGGTGGCGGTCTGGACCCGTGAATTGATAGGCGCGGTGATCTCGCTGCAGGGGGCGTACTACCTGCCTTATCAACCGCATGCGCGGTATGACCAGTTTCATGCTGCCTATCCTGATGCGAAACAGCTGTTCAAACTGAAAGACAAGCTGGACCCGGACTACAGGTTTCGCAATATTCTGTGGCAAAAATACTATCGAACCTCATCCGATCCGACGTTGTTTGCAGCCCCTGTTATGGCAAGGTCTGAATTTTGCCGGGTGTACGGTAAGATCACCAGCAGGGATCGGTTTTATCGTTTTTTACAGGTTATTTATCATCTTTACCCGGAAGACAGGTTCCATCAGCTTATCATCGAGGCCTGCGACAGATATCAGCAGGACGCTGATATCTATCGGTTACTGGCACAGCAGATTCCAGGTATAAAAACTCCTCTGTCGGAGCTTACCTATGCGCTGCCTGCACTGGCCAGGCAAAAATCCGAGATGCAGCACCAAACCGTGAAAATCCTGAACAACTCCGGTTCCATCGATGGATATCTCGAGCTGGGTTCGACGGGGCGCTACGTGAAGAAACTACAAAAATCCCTCGGGATTAAAGGCAAGATCTATCTAAGCAACGAAACACCTCCCGATAACTCACTACCCGAGATCATGGAACGCGGCGGCTTGCGCCAAATCGGCCAGTTTTTTCCGCTCAATGACTACGATCCGATTCCTCCGTCTGAAGCCGCTGACGCGAGTCTCGACCTGGTGACCTGTTATATAGGGCTGCATCATTGCCCACGCGACAAACTGGCTGCCTACCTGGCATCGATCCACCGGGTGTTGCGACCCTCAGGGCGCTTTGTGCTGCGTGACCATGATGCTGGCAGCGATGAAATGCGAGTGTTTTGTTCGCTGGTGCATACCGTGTTCAATGCCGGGCTTGGCGTCAGCTGGGAAGAAGATCGTCGTGAACTGCGACTTTTCGAGGGGGTGGAATTCTGGGTCGACAGGGTATGCGAATCGGGTTTTACAGATTCGCAGCAACGGCTGCTACAGGCGAATGATCCTTCGCTGAATACCTTGATGTGCTTCACCAGGCAATAGCCACTCGAACGACCCCTGGTCTGGTCCAGTAAATTAGATTTGCTGGCACTAGCCTGTTTAACGGCACTCGATTACTTTTGCGTCTTATTCATTAATTGAAGGTTGCGGTTATGTTGATAGGTGTTCCCAAGGAGATAAAAAATCACGAGTATCGCGTCGGTATGGCGCCTGCGAGTGTGCGTGAGGCGATCAAGCACGGTCATGAGGTCATGGTTGAAACCAACGCCGGGGAAGGTATCGGTGTCAGCGATGCCGAGTATGCCAAAATTGGCGCGCAAGTCATTGATTCGGCCGAAGAGATATTTGCTCGCGCGGAAATGGTGGTCAAGGTGAAGGAACCGCAGGCAGGAGAGCGCGCCATGCTGCGTGAAGAGCAGATCCTGTTCACCTATCTGCATCTGGCGCCGGACCCGGAGCAGACCAAAGACCTGGTGGCCAGCGGTGCTGTCTGTATTGCCTATGAAACGGTCACTTCGCCGTATGGCGGCCTGCCGCTGCTGGCGCCGATGTCGAAAGTCGCTGGCCGCATGGCAATTCAGGCCGGTGCCTATTGCCTCGAGCATCCGCACGGTGGACTCGGCATGTTGCTCGGCGGCGTACCCGGGGTTGATCCGGCCAAGGTGGTAATTTTAGGTGCAGGGGTGGTAGGCACGCACGCCACGCATATTGCCGTAGGCATGGGTGCCGACGTCTGGGTAGTCGATCGTAGCCCCGAGGCAATCGAGAACCACTGGCGACAGTTCGGGCGCAGCACCAACTCGGTGTTTTCCACCGATGACGCAATCGAGCGTCACGTGGTAGAGGCCGATCTGGTCATCGGCGGGGTATTGATTCCCGGTGCGGAGGCTCCCAAACTGGTCACCGCCCAGATGGTCAAGAATATGAAACCCGGTGCGGTTATCGTAGACGTCGCGATCGACCAGGGCGGATGTTGCGAAACCTCGCGCGCGACCACGCATGCCGAACCTACCTACATCGTCGACGACGTGGTGCATTACTGTGTCGCCAACATGCCCGGTGGAGTGCCGCGCACCTCAACTTACGCGCTCAATAATGTGACCCTGCCGCACATAATTGAACTGGCCGGCAAGGGCTACCGGCAGGCGCTGAAGGATAATCGCTGGTTACGCGATGGTTTGAATGTGTATCAGGGCAAGATCACCCAGCGCGAAGTTGCGCATGATCTGGGCTACGAGTATCACGATCCGGAGAGCGTTATTTAAATGCCCTCGTTTCGCGCAGCCTGTATCCAGAATACCGCCACTCGCGATATCGAAGCCAATATCGAATGGGTATGCGCGCGCATCGATGAGTCCGCGTCAGCTGGCGCGGAATTTATTGCGTTGCCCGAAACTGTAGGGCTGATAGAACCGGTCAACGAGCAGATCCCGGCCGCAACATTTGCTGAAGCCGATGATATCGGCCTGGCGGCGTTCCGCAACCGGGCACGGACGCATGGCGTTACTATTCTGGTCGGATCGCAGCTGATCCTCGAGCACGGGAAAATTTTTAATCGTTGCTTTTTAATCGATTCGTCGGGTGATATTCGAGCGCGTTACGACAAGTTGCATATGTTTGATATCGAGCTCAGAAACGGCGAGGCTTACCGTGAATCGGATGCCATCGAGCCGGGTGACAGGGCGGTGGTGGTCGAAACTGCGTTTGGCAGGCTGGGGCTGTCTATTTGCTACGATCTCCGCTTTGGCGCGCTTTACCGGGAGCTGGCACAGGCGGGTGCGCAGTTCATTACCATTCCCGCGGCGTTTACCCAGACCACCGGGGAGGCGCACTGGCACACACTGGTGCGTGCTCGAGCGATCGAAACCGGCGCCTTCGTCATCGCGCCGAATCAGTGCGGGCATCATGCGGACAAGCGTTATTCTTTCGGGCACTCCCTGATTATCGATCCCTGGGGAGAAATTCTCGCCGATGGCGGGACTGAACCCGGGGTGATCTACGCGGACATCGAGCTTGATCGTGTGCAGCAGGCACGTGATCGAATCCCTGCATTGAAAAACGAACGCAGTTTTACCCTCGAGCAGCAGTAACTCTTTAAAAGTAAAACTATTACCCCATTTTTCCTGCCGACGCCGCTGTCGCGGGATGTTAGTTTGCTCGTCATTTATTGTCTGCAGCAAGCAGAAAAATTTCGATAAAGCAACGACCAACTATAAACCCTGCAATTTCCATGGTTGCGCGATACCTGTCTGGCTGTGATATAAATGCAGTTTGGCTTTCCGCTGCGGCCAACAGGAGCCCATGCAAAAACTCGACCTGGACGACTTCGATAAGAAGCTTCCTGACCAACTGAACCTTGCGGTTGTCATGCAAAAACAGCCTTCCACGCATCCCTGGGCGGATTTCCGCTACGATGCGCTGGGTGTGGTCGTGCGTGAGGCAGATGAAGCGCAATCGGTAACCCGGATCCACCAGGACGATGAAGTTGAACATTTCCTGGTCACGGGGTTAAGCCTGCGGCTTCATGTAGACGAATGCGAAAGCTACTACCATAACCTGATGTCGCCTGAACCCGGGTGTTTTATCGTCGCCAGCCAACCTGAATCCGGCGATGAAATGCCGCTGCCTTACCTGGTGTCTTTGAGTTTTGATGAAGTGCATGCCTATCTTGAGGGCGACGAGCAAATTTACTCGGTCGAGATCCCTGCAGAGCTCTACCAATGGGCGGAAGCTTATGTACTGACCCATTATGTTGCGATCAGGAAAACCAAGCGCAAGCTCAAAAACTGGCATGAAACTGAGAAACCCGCGACCACTGGCGAGGAAAAATCGTCATGACCCGTGACGCTAAGGAATCGGTGCTGTCGCGCTGGTCTCGACGCAAACTGGAAGCCGACCAGTTGGAATCCGCGATTGATGAATCGATGCCGCCAGATGCGCAAGCCAATGCGAATGTGCCCGCCACGGAAGAAAGCGATGCGAAGCAAAAACCTGTCCTGACCGATGCCGATATGCCGGATATAGAAACGCTCAACGAAGATTCCGACTTCAGTGGTTTCATGTCCTCGGGAGTGAGCGACGATTTGCGCAACCTGGCTTTGCGCAAACTTTTCAAAGCGCCGGTATTCAATATTCGAGACGGGCTCGATGAGTACGACGAAGACTATACCTATTTCGAAAAGCTGGGGGATATCGTTACCTGTGATATGAAACATCAAATCGAAATGCAGGAGAAAAAGCTGCGTGAGGCGCTCGAGGCCGATGCCGAAGTTGCCGACGAGGACGAAATTGAGGCTGATGACATCGAAGCGATGGCAGGCAGTGACGACGAAGTCGAAGCGCAATCAAACGAACAACCCGAAACCCTGGCGCAGGCAGAACGGGAAACCAGACCGAGGCAAGAGTCAGACAATGAGTAACCGGCAGGCGCAACAACAGGCTTTGGCGCTGCGTGACAGCTTCGAGTTCGAACCCACCAGCCTGGTTACCTATCAGTCCGCAGGCAAGGTGCTCGCGGTTGGTGATGACGATGGCCTGAAGCTCTGTGCCGATTTGCCCGCGAGCCTCGACCTGGTGCCGATTTCATCGACCGGCAAAAACCTGCAGATCGACGGTTACCTGGGAGCATACGTGGTCGAGGTTATCGATCAGCATGGCAATTCGAGCTCCCACAAGGGGGATGCGATTGTCGACCTGCATGAAGCCGCGCGACTGACGCGTGAAATGCTTCCGCCCGGGTATTTTCATGTTGCGGCGAAAGACTGGGATGCAGCCGGATTAACAGCCGAACTCGAGGGTCTGCAGGGTGAGTTCCAGAAACCCAGGTATTTCGACTATGACCCGTCGATATGCGCGCACGGGGTAAATGGCAAAATTGCCTGCCGGCAATGTATCGACGCCTGCCCGGCCGATGCTATTCAAAGTATTGGCGAAAAAATCGAAGTCAATCCCTACCTGTGCCAGGGCGGTGGTAGCTGCACCACGGTATGCCCGTCCGGGGCCATCCGCTATTTATATCCGAACCTGCGCGATAATGGTAAGCGTGTGCGCGATACCCTCAGGAAGTACCTGCAACAGGGCGGCGAAAAGCCCGTTTTGCTGTTCCATAGTGACGATTACGCAGTGGACGCCTATCTGCAGGCTTATGACAACCTGCTGTCGCTAGGCGTCGAGGAGCTGGCCAGCGTAGGCATGGATTTATGCCTGTCGGCGCTTGCCTATGGTGCAACCCAGGTCGTCCTGCACGTCGATGAACAGGTTCCACGAAGCTCCAGCAGCAATCTCGAGCAGCAGGTGGGCTGGGTGCAGCAGCTCCTCATCGGCATCGGTCTCGATCGGTCCTGTATCAGCCTTTGTGGGCATGACGCGGCTTTACCGGAAATCGATGCCTGTCTCGAAATCGAGGCTTCGGTGCTGGATATGCCGCAGGCCAAACGCAGCGCTATTTATCAGGCGCTCGATCACCTGGTTGAAAAACTGCAACCGCAGGCGGACCGGGTCGAGTTACCGGTGCCCGCACCTTTCGGCGAGGCAGTTATCGATGCCAGCAAATGCACCCTGTGCATGGCCTGTGTCGGTTCCTGTCCCGGCAGGGCCCTGCAGGATGGTTCAAATCGGGCGATTCCGGAAGTCTTCTTCATTGAAGGCAACTGTTTGCAATGCGGGGCCTGTGTGCAAACCTGCCCGGAGGATGCGATTACGTTAAAACCGCGTTTGTTGCTGGATGCGGAAAGCAGGAATCGCGCTCGCGAACTCAATCAGGATACGCCTTTTGCCTGTATCGCCTGCGGCAAAGCGTTTGCGCCGACTTCGGTGATTCACAAGATGCAGGAGAAACTGAAGGATCACTATATGTTCGGCAATGAGCGCGCGCTCGACCGGCTCAAAATGTGTGAAGATTGCCGGGTTGTCGATATCGTCAAGGATCCTGATGCCATGGGCGGAGAGATCAACCCACTGAAGCGTTTTCAGTAAATTGACAGGATGCTATAACCATGCCCGACAGCGAAGATAAAATCCTCGAAAATGAGCAACGCTACCGGGCAGGCGCCTATGGCCTGTTGGCGGCGCTGCTGCGGGCAGTACCGGAGCGGCCCCTGCTGGAGCACCTGGTTACGCTCTCACCTCAAAGTGACGCCGAGGCAGACGCACTCTTCGAAGCAATGTCAGGCCTTGCTGCGGCGGCTCGAAATATTGATCTAAATCAACTGGAAGACGAATATAACGCGCTGTTTATTGGCGTCGGCAGAGGTGAAGTGGTGCCTTACGCATCCTGGTACCTGACTGGATTCCTGATGGAACAACCACTTAGCGACCTGCGCGATGATTTGCGCGCGCTTGGTTTCGAACGTAGCGCAGAAACCCAGGAACCGGAAGATCACGCGGCCGCGATTTTTGAGGTTTTTTCTGTTATGATTTCGGACGCCACGAGCTTTTCTGAGCAACAACGCTTCTTTGAAACCCACATGAAGCCCTGGCTCGGGAGTTTTTTTGCAGATCTGGGCAACGCCCGATCGGCCGATTTTTATAAGACTGTTGCGCAATTTGGCGCGGCATTTACAGAACTGGAGTCAGCATATTTATCGATGCACAGTTAAAATCAAAAACGACATAACTCTAGATACCCCTGTGGAGGAGAGATCCGTGAGAAAAAAAAGTCAGCTTAAGGACCAGGAACGTCGAGAATTCATCAAGAAGTCCACGCTAGTTGGAGCAGCCGTGGCAACCACTACCGTGGCCAGTACCGCGGTCATCGCCGAAGTAAGCGAAGATATCGCTGCCAAACCAAGTCAGAAGGGTTACCAGTTAACCCCGCATGTTATGGATTACTACAAGTCAGCTGACATTTAACCTGGGGGGGTCAAAATGAAAAAATTAACCAAAGTATCTTCCGCTGTCGATAAGACTGTCGTCAGCAAATCTGCACCTGCGGGCATTTCTCGTCGGACCTTCTTAAGAAATTCGAGCCTGATGGCAGGCGGCGCCGCGCTGGCGACTACCGTCACGCCGGTAATGATGAAAAAAGCCGAGGCGGCGACTACGTCAGTAGCCGGCAAGGCCGAACGGGTAAAGACGATCTGTACTCATTGCTCGGTCGGCTGCGGCATCATTGCAGAAGTTCAAAATGGCGTCTGGACGGGTCAGGAGCCGGCTTTTGACCATCCGTTCAATAAAGGTGCGCATTGTGCCAAGGGTGCCGCCATCCGTGAACACGGCCACGGCGATCGGCGTCTCAAGTACCCGACCAAGCTGGTCGATGGCAAATGGAAAAAGATTTCCTGGGACGAGGCGATCAACGAAATCGGCGACAAACTGCTCGATATTCGGCAAAAATCCGGACCGGATTCGGTTTTCTGGCTGGGCTCCGCCAAACACAGCAACGAGCAGGCCTACCTGTTCCGCAAGTTTGCCGCGATGTGGGGAACCAACAACGTCGACCACCAGGCACGTATCTGTCACTCCACCACCGTTGCCGGGGTAGCCAATACCTGGGGCTACGGTGCAATGACCAACTCCTACAACGATATCCACTTTTCCAAGTCGATCCTGTTGATCGGCTCCAACCCGGCCGAAGCGCATCCGGTCGCCTTGCAGCACATTTTCAAGGCCAAGGAAGAAAACAACGCGCCGGTAATCGTTATCGACCCGCGTTACACGCGCACCGCGGCGCATGCCGACCACTTCCTCAGGATTCGCCCCGGTACCGATGTGGCGATCATCTGGGGCATGATGTGGCACATATTTGAAAACGGCTGGGAAGACAAGGAATTCATCCGCCAGCGTGTCTACGGAATGAACGATGTCATGAAGGAAGTCAAGAAGTGGAACCCGAAAGAGGTCGAGCTGGTCACCGGCGTACCCGAAGACCAGGTTTTCGCTGCCACCAAGGCAATGGCGGATAACCGTCCCGGCACGTTCATCTGGTGTATGGGCGGAACCCAGCACACCATCGGTAACAACAATACCCGTGCCTATTGTGCCTTCCAGCTGGCGCTGGGCAACATGGGTGTCTCCGGCGGGGGTGCCAATATTTTCCGTGGCCACGACAATGTGCAGGGTGCAACCGATCTGGGCGTACTTTCCAATACCTTACCCGGTTACTACGGCCTGTCCGCGGGTTCGTGGAAACACTGGTCGCGTGTCTGGGACCTGGATTACGAATGGGTCAAAGGGCAGTTCGATGACGGTAGCTACGAGCAGAGCAAGGGCAAGGACGTGCATGTCATGAATACCAAGGGGATCCCGGTATCACGCTGGATCGACGGGGTGCTCGAGGACAAGGAAAACATCGCGCAAAAGGATAACCTGAAGGCGATGTTCTTCTGGGGCCATGCGCCCAACAGCCAGACGCGTGGCGTAGAGCAGCAAAAGGCAATGGATGGGCTCGAAATGATGGTTATCGTCGATCCGTATCCAACCGCTTCCGCGGTAATGCCTGATCGTAAAGACGGCATCTACCTGTTGCCGGCTTCCACGCAGATGGAGACCTATGGTTCGGTGACTGCATCCAATCGCTCGTTCCAGTGGCGTTCTCAGGTTATCGACCCGTTATTCGAGTCGCTGCCGGATCACACTATTATGTACAAGCTGGCGAAGAAGCTGGGTGTCTCCGAACAGATGTTCAAGAATATCCAGGTCAATGGTGAGGAACCGCTGGTTGAAGACGTACTGCGCGAAATCAATCGCGGCATGTGGACCATCGGTTACACGGGCCAGAGTCCGGAACGCCTCAAAAAGCACCAGGAGAACTGGGGTACTTTCGACTACGATACGCTCAAGGCCGAGGGTGGTCCTGCCGATGGTGATTATTACGGTTTACCATGGCCTTCCTGGGGAACTCCGGAAATGAATCATCCGGGCACGCCCAATCTCTATGACACGTCCAAGAACGTGGCCGATGGTGGCCTGACTTTTCGCGCTCGGTTCGGTGTAGAACGCAATGGCACCAACATGCTTGCCGAAGGGTCATTCGGTAAAGGTTCCGATATCAGGGATGGTTACCCGGAATTCAGCGCCGACGTGCTGAAGAAACTGGGTTGGTGGAAAGATCTGACCGCGGAAGAGCAAAAGGCGGCCGAAGGCAAGAACTGGAAAACCGACCTCTCCGGCGGGATCCAGCGCGTCGCGATCAAGCACGGCTGTTCGCCGTTCGGCAACGCCAAGGCGCGCGCGATGGTATGGACCTTCCCCGATCCGGTGCCTATCCACCGCGAACCCCTGTACGCATCAAGGCGCGACCTGGTAGAGAAGTATCCGACCTACGAAGATCGAAAGTCGTTCTGGCGCTTACCGACACGCTACAAGTCGATCCAGGCAACAGACTTCTCCAAGGACTATCCGATCATCCTGACCTCGGGTCGACTGGTCGAATATGAGGGTGGTGGTGACGAAAGCCGATCCAATCCATGGTTGGCTGAATTACAGCAGGATATGTTCGTCGAAATCCATCCTCGCGATGCTAATAATGCCGGCATCAAGGACGGTGACGACGTCTGGGTCGAAGGAGCCGAATCTGCAAAAGTCAAGGTCAAGGCGATGGTGACGCGCCGGGTCGGTTCCGGAGTCGCATTTATGCCGTTCCACTTTGCCGGGCATATGCAGGGTGAGAACCTGCTGGATAAGTATCCGGAAGGTGCCGCACCTTACGTGCTGGGCGAAGCCGCCAATACGGCATTCACTTATGGCTACGATTCGGTGACGCAGATGCAGGAATCGAAGTGCAGTCTCTGTCGCATTACAAAAGTTTAGGGGGATAGAAAAATGGCTAGAATGAAATTCTATTGTGATGCAGAACGTTGTATCGAATGTAATGCCTGTGTAACCGCCTGCAAAAACGAGCATGAAATCCCGTGGGGGGTTAATCGTAGACGAGTGGTCACGATCAAGGATGGCGAACAGGGTGAACGTTCGCTGTCGGTGGCCTGTATGCACTGTTCCGATGCGCCTTGTGCGGTAGTCTGCCCGGTGGATTGTTTCTACACCACCGGAGACGGCATCGTGCTGCATGACAAGGACATCTGCATCGGTTGCGGTTATTGCTTTTACGCCTGTCCATTCGGCGCACCGCAGTTTCCGAAGGATGCAGCCTTTGCATCACGTGGCAAAATGGACAAGTGCACCTTTTGTGCGGGTGGGCCGGAAGAAGACCACAGTTCCGACGAATACAAGAAGTACGGACGCAATCGTCTCTCCGAAGGCAAGTTACCGCTGTGCGCAGAAATGTGTTCCACCAAGGCTTTGCTCGCCGGTGACGCCGACGTGATCGCCGATATCTACCGTAAGCGGGTTGTCAATCGTGGTGCCAGTGCCTTTAACTGGGGTGGCTCTGAAATAAAGGGTTAAGCCTGCTTTACCATTCTGGAAAATCGATACAGGGAAGTATCGATTCGTCGTCCAGGGTTGCGGGATAAATCGGTTCCATAGTACAGAGACGAAGACGTGAGAATTAAAACCCTGTTAATACTCTTTTGCCTCGTTTTGCCACAAATATCCCTGGCGGACGGTCCACCGAAAAGCCTGAACTCTCCTGAAGGTGTCTCTGCTATCTCTCCCGGGAGCGAACTCTGGCGTGCCGTCCGGCAACGCGATGGCGAGGTTCTGGAAGGAGTCAGTCAGGTCAAGAGTGTTGATAGCGGGATGCTGATCAATGCGCGCGGCGATCAGTGGGCTCGCTTTCGTATCAGCAAACTGACGACTTACGGTGGTATCGCAATCGCGGCGGTATTCGTCATAGTCATACTGCTCTACGTAGTGCGAGGTAAAATTCCGATCGAAGGCGGTTTGTCCGGACGCATGGTGCGCCGTTTTACCGATTATGAACGTATCGTTCACTGGACGCTGGCGATCGTGTTTCTGTTCCTGACAATAACCGGATTGATCCTGTTGCTCGGAAAACCGTTACTGATACCACTTTTTGGTAAGGAAGTGTTTTCCGTTTTTGCCTCGGCGAGCAAGGAAGGTCACAACCTGTTCGGTCCCCTGTTCCTGGTATCGCTGATAATGATTTTTCTGAGTTTCGCGCGACGCAATATTTACGAAAAGGGCGACCTGACCTGGTTGCTGAAAGGGGGTGGAATCATTGGCGACGGTCATGTTTCCGGTGGTTTTTTCAACATGGGTGAAAAAACCTGGTACTGGATGGTGATCCTGATTGGATTCGCCATTGCCATCAGTGGCCTGATCCTGGTGTCTCCGGTATTCGGCCAGGGTCGCTGGATCATGGAACTCTCCCATGTGATCCACACCATTGGCGCGTTGATACTTATAACCGTGTCGATCGGTCATATGTACCTCGGCTCGATCGGGAGTGAGGGCGCAATGGAAGGGATGAAGTCTGGCTATGTCGATATCAACTGGGCCGATGCGCATCACGATCGCTGGGGTAAGAAATGCCATGATGAAAATCTGATTATTTCGGCAGAGGAGTACGCGAGACTGCAGGGCAGGAAACCCGACGATACTGCTGAACTGGCAACGGAGCAGGGCAAATGATTGAGTACCTGATTGATGGCCCGCTGTGGTATTTCTCGCTCGCGGTTTTTGTGATCGGGGTCCTGTGGCAACTGGGCTCGATCGTATTTGCCGGTCGCAAAGGTGATCTGTCGGTGGCGCGTGGAAATGCCACCTCCAGCGGGTTTAAAAATATTTTCAGTCGATTTATCCCGCACCGGGAAATTGCCCCACAGATAGGCGTCCAGGTAGTGGCCGGCTACCTGTTTCACCTGGGACTGTTTGCGCTATTGTTTTTTGCCGCACCCCACGTGCTGTTCCTCGAGGAAAACCTGCTCGGTTTTGGCTGGACACCGATGCCGCACTGGGCCTTTATCATGGCATCCCAGGCCGCATTCCTGGGGTTGATTATTCTATGGGTACGGCGCATGACGAATCCGGTGAGCCGGTTGATATCCACTCTCGATGATCACATTGTCGCGATCCTGACTTTTGTGGTGATGCTGACCGGCTGCCTGGCTTTGCTCGAGGGGTTTAACGCATTGAGACTACTGCACCGTTTTACGGTCGAATTATGGCTGATTTATTTCCCCTTCAGCGCCTTGATGCATACCTTTACTTTTATCCCGAGCAGGGCTTTTACCGGCGCCTGGTTCGGCCGGCGCGGCATTGACGCGTAAACTATTCTTATGGGCGAGCAAATGAGTGAAAGATTAGAGAAAGGCCTCGCTGTATTGCGTGCCGAGATGGACTACAAGGTCCATTCGTTTTTCTCGAGTTGCGTTAATTGTGGAGTATGCGCCGAGTCCTGCCTGTTTTATACCGAGACTAATGATCCGCGCTATACCCCGATTTACAAAACCGAGCCGATGCGCAAATTGTGGAAAAGCGAATACAGTTTCTGGGGCAGGCTGGCCAGTAAACTGGGGATGACCAAACCACTGACCGAAGCCGATCTCGCCGACTGGGAAGAGCTGGTTTACGATGGCTGTTCGATGTGTGGCCGCTGCAGCATGGTTTGCCCGGTCGGTGTCGATATCTCCATGGTTATCTTCAAGGTCAAGCATGCGCTGGCGGTGGCTGGATTCTCCCCGGAAGGTCTGGTTGAAACCACCCAGCGTGCAATCGATGTTGGCAGCCCCATGGGCGTGACCCTGAAGACCGTGCAGGCGATGATAAAACACGTCGAGGCAAATACCGGGCTGAGTGTGCCCATGGATGTCGAAGGGGCGGATTACATGGCGCTTTTATCTTCCAATGAGATCGCGCTTTATCCCGAGTACCTGGAATCACTGGTGAAGATTTTCGATCATGCCGGGGTTAGCTGGACGTTGTCTTCGCAAGCCTTCGAAGCGACGAATTCCGGTTTGCAGATTGGTAACAAGAAAATTGCGGGCCAACTCGTGCAAAGAGTCGTCGACGGCGCCGAGAAGCTGAAGGTTAAAACCGTAATCAGCCCTGAATGCGGTCACGCATATACTGCGTTGCGCTGGGAAGGCCCCAACTTCATCGGTAAAGCATACCCGTTCAGGGTGGTGCATATCCTCGAACTACTCGACGAGTTACGCGCGCAGGGACGCATTAAAACGACCGGCATGGAAACCGATCGCCTGACATTCCACGATCCGTGCTCGATCGTTCGCCGCGGTGGTGTGCAGGCGCAACCAAGGAACCTGCTCGAACCGATCACCGAGAATTTTGTCGAGATGGCTGATCATGGCAGTATGAACTGGTGCTGCGGTGGCGGCGGTGGCGTTAGCGGTAACGAACGCGCGCACGATTTGAAGCTCACCGCTTTCAATAAAAAGAAATCCCAGATTGAGGAACTCAAGGTCGACGCCGTCGTCACGGCCTGCTCGAATTGCCGCATGGTGATGGAAGACGGCCTCGAAGCGAATGAAATGGAAATCCCGCTGCTTGGTTTAACCGAATTGATTGCTGAACACCTGGACGAAAAACGAACCAGCTAAAGCCGGACGCTGCTCTATGCTAATATCTGCTGCGTTCAAATTTCCGGTGAATCATTGATATGGCTGACGACATAATTAGCGACGAGGAACTCGATGCCGTATACCGGCGTATGGTTGATATGTTCATCGATCGCGCTAATGAACTGGCCGAGAATAACAGCCCGGAAAATGTCGGTATGGCATTGTTGTTCGCCACCTCGCGCTTCAATGCTCACGTGGTATCGCAGCATGCGCAGACGCTGGAAGATTACGAACGAGATTTACCTAAGGCGCGCGAGTTTTTTATGCAGCAGTATCAACAGATGCTGGACGAGAATCTCGAGGACTACAAGCAGGTTTACAGCAAGTACGCTCACCTGCTTAAAAAACAGTAGCAACGGTGGTTTTGACATCGGGACAGTCTGCGCCGGCAAAACCGCTATTCCGACTCCAGGCCTGCAGGCAGCCGTCCCGGGCTGATTTTTCCAGATTGCCCAGGTCCTCGACATACTCATAAAATGGAGCGAAATCGAGCCCGTAGGCTCGAATCATGTTGATAAACGCCGGCATCAATGAATTGTAGGCCGCGACTGAACCTATCTTGGCATTATTGAGTTCGCCGGCGAACCATCTCGTATAACCCCCTGTGATTCCATGTTTCGCGGCGATCCCGGCATGCGCGTCGCGTGCCCCCGCAAACGTCCTGCTTTTGCGCTCGCGTTTATCGGCATCCTCGACATCGCTGGCGTAGATTCCAGCGAGTTGCCCGCGGGTACTGCTTATCAGTGCGATAACTTCGTCGCGATAACGCGACCAGCGCATTAACTGGTCGAGCTGGTCACTTTGCTGCCTTGACTGCAGCCACAGCTCCGTGCCGACCTGCTGCACGGCGGAGGCGAGTGATTCATTGAAAGTGGTGTCGTTGTCGATGTATACCTTTTGGTGCGTGAGCTCGTGAAACAACAGGCCCGCGAGGCGGTATTCGGGCCAGTTAACGAAGCTGCTCAGTAAAGGATCGTCAAACCAGCCCAGTGTCGAGTAGGCCGACACCGCGCCGATGTAAACCTCAAGGCCCCGCGATTTGAGGTCGTCGCTGTAGGCAAGCATGCGTGCTTCATCGTAATAACCACGATAGCTGGCACAGCCGATAACCGGGTAGCACCACCGGTAAAGTCGTGTCGAGAATTCAGGCGCCGCGAATATATTCTGTACCACGTAGGGTCGATCGAGCTCGACATAGCTCAGGTAGCTGCCGTTTGCCGGCAGGTCGAGTCGTTTGATCGAAAAGCGGCGAATTTCCTGCACCAGCTGCAGACGTTCGCGCAGGCCGGCATCGAGCTGCTCATCGGCGAGCATGTCATCGATATCGACCCGTTTGTTCATCACCTCGAGGTGCCCGCTCGCGTTATGCCAGTAATAACCCATGTCGGCACAACCCGTCAGCAGAAGTAAAGCAATCGAAATTATCCAGCGCATGCAGTATTCTCTCATACTGATTTCAATCCGGGAAAAACCATGTTCATTTCCAGCCAGTTCGATGGCGGCAATATCGAGTGTGTCGATTCTAGCGACCCGTCCAATATCCTGCTCAATATCCGTGCCGACCATCAGTCGGATTTTTACCAGTGGTTTTATTTTCGCGCGGCAAATGTAAGAGACCTCGATTGCAGATACGTGATAACCAATGCTTCAGGCGCCTCCTATCAAAAGGGTTGGGAGGGATACCGGGCGGTCGCGAGTTATGATCGGGAATTCTGGTTTCGGGTGGATACTACATACGACGGTGAAAACCTGATCATTGAACACAATAGCAGTGAAGACCAGGCCTATTTTGCCTATTTTGCCCCTTACTCGAT
>CALDDP010000210.1 GCA_937936805.1 uncultured Gammaproteobacteria bacterium
GCCGGGTTCCCGCAGGGATCGTTGGCGAGGTTCTCGCATCACTCGCCTGGCCCGTGGCTTCTTCCTGGGCTTTTACCGGCGACAGTGCGAAGACAAGTACTGCGGTGACGATTGCCAGGACGTGAAATAGTGATATGGCAGAAGGTCGGTATTTAGTATTCAAGGTTTACCTGTCGAGTGTTTCATTTGACTAATAGGCGAGCGTTCAGAATTTATGCTTGTAACTCTATCCAGGTCGTTCTGCGGTTACCCTGATATGGATCAATAAAAACTGACACGTCGTCAATCTAAAATAACACGATGTCAGATTCTGAACAGCTTTCGTCTCGTATCCACGTGAATCCGCAGCCGTCGGGTAAAATCGGTAAATCCGAGCGCACACGTGCGGCAATTCTGAATGCGGCGGTCGATTTCCTGTGGACGCATCCGTTTCGGGACATGACGGTCAACTCGCTGATGGCTTCGACAGGCGTGGGCCGCTCGGCGTTTTACCAGTATTTCAAGGATCTTCACGAGCTGATGGAGATCTTACTGGATACGGTAAAGGGCGAGATCATGGCTGTTACCGGGCCGTGGTTCACAGGCGTCGGCGATCCCGTTGTTCTGTTGCGTGAATCCCTCGACGGCCTGGTCGAGGTTTGCTATCAACAGGGTCCCATCTTGCGGGCCACCACCGATGCTGCCACCACTGACGAGAGACTCGAGAAAGCCTGGGCGCAGTTCATCAAACGGTTCAATGACGGGGTAACTACCCGCATCGAAGCTGACCAGGCGCAGGGCCTGATCCCGGACTTTGATGCCCGCCCGGTCGCCATTGCGCTCAACCTTATGGATGCCTACACGCTCATCGAAGCCTTTGGGCGACGCCCGAGAAGCAAGCCGGAGCAGGTCCGCGAGGCATTGGTCCGAATCTGGATTTCCACGCTTTATGGCAGCGAGTGGCTCGGGAACGAGTCCTCGAATCTAGTCCGGACATGACTCAAGGGGAGGAGACAACCATGACACACAAAACCACAAACGGTTACAGCGGACGTAACAACGATTCTCCCAGGCTAGCCGACCCAGTTGCACGCAGGCTCGGATCGCTCCTTTTGTTCGTTATCACCTTGATGCTGTCACCGGTCGTTTACTCAGATCCCCAGACCGAAATCAAGGACGCCGGCTCATTCGGCATAGTGGATACGGCCCCGGTAGTGGTTAACGGCAGGGTGCGGTTTTACGTAGTTGGGGTGTCGGCTTACCCGGCCAAGCGCCGGGCACGTGAGATTGCCAGGCGCATCCAGGCGCTGGCACAAGACCCTACGTTCGATGCCAGGACACTCCGGATCGAAGATGCAGGCGCCTATCATCAGATCTTTCCGGGCGAGAGCGGCAAGGCCATCTTTCGGATACTGGAAGCGGATGCCGAGTTCGAAGGAGTCCTCCGGACAGTGCTTGCCGATACCTTGCAAAATAGCATTGCCGAGTCCATCAATGACTACCGTCATGACCGCAAGCCAGCCGTATTAGCAAAAAACGCAATGTATGCGGCCGGAAGCACGGTAGCGCTGATCGTACTCTTGTATGGCGTGTTCTGGGGCTTTCGCCGCCTGGGCGGATTCCTGGAACGTCGCGTCAAGCGCCATACGCAGAAACTTGAAACGCAATCGAAACGCATCTTCCGGGGAGAGCAACTCCTGGGCCTCCTGCACGGTGCACTGCGGCTGTTGCGGGCACTGGCCGTTTTATTTCTGATTTACGGTTTCGCGAATTTCGCGCTGAGTTTGTTTCCGCAGACGCGCTACGCCGCTCACACAATGTTTGCATTCGTCGCGGCCCCCCTCGGCGGCATGGTTGATGCCGTGGTCAACTTCATCCCAGACCTGGTGTTCCTGGTGGTGGTGTTTTTAATCACGCGTTACGGGTTGAAGCTGGCCCGCGGCGTGTTTACCGCGATCGATAACAAGCGTCTGCAAATCAAGGGTTTCGAGGCCGATTGGGCGTGGCCAACCTATCGACTAGTACGGATCGGGATCATCATCTTCGCGCTGGTGATCGCGTATCCATTTATTCCAGGATCCGATTCTGCAGCCTTCAAGGGGATCTCGGTTATGTTGGGGATCCTGTTTTCTCTCGGTTCCACCTCCGTGATCTCCAACGTGATCGCCGGCTACACCATGACCTACCGGCGCGCCTTCAGAATTGGTGACCGGGTAAAGATTGGTGACACCGTGGGAGATGTCAAGGAAATGCGCGTATTGGTCACCCATTTAAGGACACCGAAAAATGAAGAGGTCGTGATCCCGAATTCGACCATCCTCAATGGCGAAGTGACCAACTACAGCACCATGGCCCGTGACCTGGGTCTGATCCTGCATACCACGGTCGGGATTGGTTATGACGTGCCGTGGCGGCAAGTGGAGGCAATGTTGTTGCTGGCCGCCGAACACACCGAGGGCTTTCTCAAGGAACCCAGGCCGTTCATACGACACCAATCGTTGGGGGACTACGCGGTGGACTACGAACTCAATGCCTACTGTGGCGATGCCTCGCAGATGAATACGCTGTACACCGAAATGCGGCGCAACATCCAGGATGTCTTCAATGAAAATGGCGTGCAGATCATGTCGCCGGCGTACAAGGGCGACCCGGCCGAACCAAAGGTCGTCCCGAAGGAGCGGTGGTACACGCCGCCGGCGACAGATCCTGGATAAGTTTCTGGAATGCAGACCGTGATCATGAAGGACGGGGAGATCAACAAGAACACGCTATCAGAAAACTG
This sequence comes from uncultured Gammaproteobacteria bacterium, assembly GCA_937936805.1. Taxonomy (GTDB): domain Bacteria; phylum Pseudomonadota; class Gammaproteobacteria. The sequence continues at coordinate 2,762 of CALDDP010000210.1, forward strand.
AAACCGATTTTATTAAAACTAATTAGAGAGGAGCGTTATAAAAGGATGGAAATTTCTTCAAGAATATCTAAATTGTCTGTGTCGAGTATCCTGTTACTGGGTGTTAGCAGCGCAGCTCTCGCGCAAAACACACCCGGTTTCAACAACAAGATACCGGAAGTAATTATGACGCCGGACACGGTCGATACCCGGATTGGGACGATGAATTTTTTCGACGGCATGCCAGATGCGGCAACCGTGCAGAAAGCCTATGACAATCTGGACTTCATGCGTGGTGTCGAGGTCTTCCTGAACTTCATCCCGGCAACATCCATCGAGGGAATTCGACTCGGCATGGCGGAAGTCGGGGCAACCAAATCCAACCAATGCGTCATCTTCGACAAGTTGATGGACTCAGATCCATTGTTCCTCACCGGCAACACGGACACCGTTTATGCCTCGGTGATGTTGGATCTGAAGCGGGACGGGGCCACTGTCATTGAGATTCCGCCGAAGACCGGCCCGGGTACGGTCAACGATGCCTTCTTTCGCTTCATCACCGATATGGGCATCCCGGGTCCGGATAAAGGCAAAGGCGGTAAATATGTCATCCTGCCGCCGGATTACGATGGTGAGCTGAATCCGCCGGAAGGTGGCATGGAGGCCGAGATGGAGATCGCCGGCAAGAAGCAAAAGGT
>CALDDP010000211.1 GCA_937936805.1 uncultured Gammaproteobacteria bacterium
GCCTATCACCACAAGCTGGAGGCATGAATTTTCGGCGCGCCGCAGTCGCTGGCGCGCAGTAATGGGGCAAAGTGTTTTACCAGAAAAACCGGGCCGGTAAACAGTGCCGCCATTTGAGCCCCGTAGTCCCCTTCGGTGATTTACTCGGGGTTATTGAGCCGGGCAGAACCGGCGTTATTGACCAGTACATCCAGCGCCCTGGGCTTTTCTATCATGCGGCGAAGACACGCAGGCCCAGCTCTGGGCGATAGCCGTGAATTTCTTTTACATCCAGGGCATTGAGAAATTCAATAATCTCTCTGCTAACGACCTGTCCGGGTACCAACACCGGAAATCCTGGCGGATAAGGTGTCACGAACCCGGCTGACACCAGTTCGCGCCCGCCCTCTATCGTTCGAATCACATCGCCATTGTCAAACCGAATGTATTCGCAAAGTTCCTCCTTGAACCCGCGAAAATAGGCGGTTCTGATATCCCCATCGGATGTCAGCGGGCTATCAGCGCGTCGGTAATCCCGGTGAAAGGCGCTGAAATCCGGTAGCGGAGGCTGCTCCTCGGTCAGCTCCCTGACGCGTTGTTCAAACAGCAGTCGCTCGGGCGTACTGAAGTCTTCGATTTTCTGGTCAATTTTGGCGGCTATTTTTTCCAATACTTCCAGTAGAAAGGTGATGGAACTGCGGTTGGTGCCTATGTGCGTCATGAACAGCACGGTATTGCGAGAGGTTTTGTTGATCTGAATACCGTATTTGTTCATCAGGTATTCGTTCTTGAAGGTATCGCCGTCGACGCCTGTGCGGCCAACGTGTAAGGTCACCCGGGTAAGATCAAGCACAAATTCGTCCTGTCGCCAGGCTTCCTCCATTTTACTCCAACCCTGCTCTGAGTCGTAGTAGTTATCCAGACCCGACACCCGATACGCAGAAGGCACGATGTCCTTGATCACCAGTATGCGAAAATATTTTGCAAGTTGCGGGTTGAAATAGATCTGCTCGCGCAGGGTCATGGCAGCTGCGATTTGCTTGTGCACCAGTTCATACCCTTCCAGTTCAACCTGCCTTCGTCCCGCATCCAGCGAGGACAATATCTGGTAGTTGGGCGAAGTTGAAGTGTGCGTCATATAGGCCTCGTCGAAGGCGGCCTTGGAGCGATGACGGAAGTCCTGGTCGTATACATGAATCATGGAACCCTGGCGCATGGACGTCAGTGTCTTGTGGGTCGACTGGGTGGAATACACACGGATACGCACCTGGGTCGGGTCCGGCAGCAGGTCATTGTCAAGCCAGGTCGCTTCATCGTCGGGATCGAGTGTCGACATCCGCTCGCTATAGGCCGCGTAACTTTTCGCGTAATCGGCGCTTTTGTATTTCTTCTCTAGCGCTCGCGCCGACGCCATGCCGGTGCGGGTCCGGTACAGGGGATTAAAGTACGCGAACCCGAACCAGGCCTCATCCCACAGGAAGATCAGGTCCGGCTTGATTGCAAGGCACTCTTCCATGACCCGCTTGACATTGTATAAATGACCGTCGAAGGTCACGTTGGTCATCAGCAACATACGGACTTTAGCCAGTTTGCCCTCGGCTTTGAGCTGCAACAGCGTCTGCTTGATTGATTCCAGCGGCACCGCACCGTACATCGAATAGGGCACCAGCGGAAACGCATCCATGTAGAGCGGTTGCGCACCCGAAAGCACCAGGCCGTAGTGGTGAGACTTGTGGCAGTTACGGTCGATCAGCACGATATCACCCGGCTTGCAGACGCCCTGCACCACGATCTTGTTGGCGGTCGAGGTACCGTTGGTGACGAAATAAGTGTGATCCGCGCCAAAACAGCGCGCCGCCTTCTCATGCGCCAGTTTAATGTTACCGGTGGGCTCGAGCAGACTATCGAGACCGCCACTGGTGGCGGAGGATTCGGCGAGAAACAGGTTGGCGCCATAAAACTGGCCCATGTCCTGGATCCAGTGTGATTTGTAAATCGACTTGCCGCGCGCGACCGGCAGGGCATGCCAGGTACCGACCGGGCGACGGGCGTAATCTTTCAGGTTTTCGAAGAATGGCGCGTCATAACGTTCGCCGACACCCGCCAGGAAACTCAGGTGCAGCTCCATCATTTCTTCGACACCATAGAATACGCGACGCACATTCGGCGCAGGGTCCTTGCCCGCCAGTTCTTCGACACTGCGGTCGGTCATCAGGTAGGCGTCCAGTTCGGGCCTGACCTTGTAAATTCGATGCGCCAGTTCGGTGGCATAGTCTTCATTTAACATGCTATCGGCAACCGGCACGTGGCGACGCAGAAACTCGTCCAGTTCGGGAAATTCGAGATTCGAAGCAAAAGGAAATCCGTCATAGATAACCACCGCCTGAATGTTGAAGTTGACGATGGTCGCGATCATTGCGTCCTCGAAATTGGATACAAAAACAAATTCGTACTGGAACGGATCTTCCGGCCGGCGCAACGAATGAATTTCCTGGCGAACCCGCTCCAGGTGTTCCTCGCTTCTATCGGCGATAACCGCCAGTACTTCGAAATAAGGGCGATGGCCGTCGCGCTGATTGTTGTAGTCCGGGATCGCGAGGGTATCGTCCTCGGCGTCTGAGTTCAGATCCCAGGCTTCGGAGCTGCGTCGATAAGACTCGCTTTTCAACGCATTACTGATGCGTGCAACCACATGCTGGAAGTAACCGTAGTCCGCGTCCTGCAAGGCATTTACCGCTGCGCCAAAAAGTGCCTTACCCGGAAATGCCCAGTAACCCTCGAGCACGGCCATCTGGGCCAGCAAAGCATCGGCTTTGGCATGCAGTTCGCCCGCCGCCTGCTTCGATACGCTCGCAGAATTGAGCTTTCCGCCAATCAAATTGAGTTCGTTCCAGTGATCGGAGCGCCGGTCACTGGCGTTAAACAGCAGGTATTGCAGACTGGTGTCGACTTTCGATTTAGCGCTTACCTTCCTGACCGCCTTTTTACTTACCGCTTTCCTGGTTGCCATCTCTGTGTGTTCTCCAAATTTGTTTGTGCGTGAGCGAACCTGCGCATATTAGCCGACTTACAGGCGTGGTGCTATTGATACAAATCAAGTAATTTCTTTACTTCGGGCACCTTTTGTGCGGGTTATTATGCTGCTCTTACCAGGCCGCACGCCCCGGCGTTGCGAAGGATTGCAGAGAATGTTGAAATGCGAATTGTTGTGGCCAGGGAACTCGAAATTAAACTAATCAATCAATTCATCGTAGTAAGCGCCTGCTGCCTTATGCTGTCCTGTGCGTCGATCCCGGGTGATACGCCCAGTCCATGGGACTTCCCGAGCAGGGGCTACGGTATAACGTCGAATGCAGAACAGTCGCATCTGGTGGCTTCGATGAAACCGTGCATCGACTTCGCCAGAGATACTTTCCCTGAAGTATTGACTCGTTATGAAAGCGGCCTGCCTGATGGAGCGGTGCTTAAAGCAATTGTTTTCGACGATGTAAAAATTACCAGCCAGGTAACTGTATGGACTGTTGATGGCAATCTGATTCACGGTCGCATAAGCAGAATGCATTCTATCAACGGAAAGCTTTATGCTCCCGGGGATAACATTTCGATAAACACATCCGATGTAGTCGACTGGTACCTCATCCACCAGGACCGACCCGCCGAAGGCAACATGATTGGCAAGTATTTGCTGCTGAAACAGGATGGCCTGGCAGCGGGAACCTGCGATCCTGACGATATCGAATTTAGACGTTTCAGATTTTTTGCACAGGACTATTCCTTCGTCCCGCCCGGCACCGACGGGTGGGAAATGCGCGAGCCTCGGGAAGGCCAGGATATGTTGATGCTGGAAAAAGGGCCTGGCCCTGACGAGCTAAACACCGTGAGTAGCACTCGCTACAAGTTTCCACTAATTAATTCGAATCGGGAACTGGTCGATACCACCAGGAAATTTATGGAACATGACCCCGAGGATCCTGACCGATATACGATGATTGAACACGAGATCGTCTCGTTCGAAAGAAACGAAACGATACCGGTCAGTTTTAACAGTCTTGCCATGTGTGTCGTATCGCGACAGATCATTGCCGACAAGCAGGCTTTACTTTTGGAATCAGGGGGAAAAGGGACCCTGACCAGGGAAACGCAAACGCTGGTCTGTGTCCACCCAACCGAGAGAGACAGGGCCGTTGTGCTTAATTATTCGCATCGCTATCAGCCGGGTAACAGAGACCCCGAATTTACCGGTAAAGCCAGGCGAGTCTTCGAAAGCATCGCTTTTAAAACAAGGAACTAACATCCAGGACCTGTGCCGGGCTGTATCAACGATGCACAGGTAAGCTGCAGGTGGCTACAGTTAGCGCCTTATTCGATCTAACCTGGCGCAAATCGGTATCACTGCCGAAGTACCTCCGGTGGGGCTATGATATCAGTACAAACTTGACGAAGCGCAGGTAAAAGGCCTTCTCATTTATATGTGTACTGTTTAGAATGCAGCTGGTTCAAAGGAGAAAAAGCATGTTGAAGCATTCTTTACTGCGCAGTTGTGTCGTCGGGCTGGGTCTGCTCCTCGCCACCTCGAGCTGGGGGGCGACCGAAGAATACGGCTATCCGATTAAAGACAAGTACGTCGCCACTGTCGTCGGAACGCCAAGCGAGTATTTTGCCGATCTGCCGAAAAAGATCCCGTTCAAAACCCGACGCGTCTCCATTTTCCCTGACCGGGAAATACCGGACGCTTTCTTCTACGATAGCGAACTGCTCTACTCCGTGGCGTTGCAGAGAAAGGCGGCACCGTTAATCTTCCTCATTGCAGGTACCGGGTCCTCCCACAATGGTGGCACCAACTATCAGATGGCGCGGGCTTTTTACCAGGCCGGCTTTCATGTCGTGTCTCTCTCCTCTCCTACTTTTACCAATTTCGTGATTTCCGCATCCCGCACCGGCGTGCCGGGTCATGCCGAACACGATGCCGAAGATCTTTACCGGGCGATGGAAAAAATCCATACGCTCCTGCTGGAAAAAGATGATATCGAGATTACAGGCTTCAACCTGACCGGCTACAGCCTGGGCGGTTTTAACTCGGCTTACGTGGCCAAACTGGATGAACAGCGTAGGTCCTTCAATTTCGACCGCGTGCTGCTGATTAACCCGCCAGTATCCTTGTACAACAGTATTTCCCTGCTGGACCGGATGGCAGAAAATATTCCGGGTGGTGTAGACAACTTCAACTTGTTCTTCGAGGATCTGATGCGCGGTTTTGGCGAAGTGTACAAGCGCTCCAGCGGCGATGTCGGTGACAACTTCCTGTATGACGCCTATCGGGCTATGGACCTGCAAAATGAGGAGCTGGCTGCACTGATTGGCGTCGCCTTCAGACTTTCTTCCGCCTCGATGGTGTTTGCCTCAGATGTAATGACAAACTATGGGTATGTTAAGCCCAAAGAGATGAGACTGACCCGCCACACCGATTTGCAGCACTTTAACCTGGTTGTTTCACGGCTGGGTTTTACCGATTACTACCATGAGTATTTCTATCCTTTTTACCGCGATACTGAAAACGCGGGAAATCGGGATGATTTCGTGCGCTCCGAGAGCCTGACTCATATTCAGGACTACCTGCTCAGCACGCCCAAAATAACAGTGATGCACAACGAAAATGACGTCATCCTCGAACCAGGGGAGATCGACTTCTTTCGTGAAGTGTTCGGCGACAGGGCGAAAATCTACCCTTACGGGGGGCACTGCGGCAATATGAGTTACCGCGATAACGTGGCCCACATGATCGACACGTTCACGCGTTGAGGATAGCCTGATGATAATAAATTTCTTGCGTGGCGCCCTGTTGATTAGCGTATTTTCAATGGCGGCCTGCAGCACCGGCCCGACGCTGGAAGCGGAGGGCTACTCGGAACCCGTTTTCACCGCCGAACGTATCCTTTCCGAGGATGCCGAAACCCGAGCCGCATCCGATGTCTACGATCCCTGGCAAGGCATGAACCGCCGTATTTACAACTTCAATTACCACTTTGACAGGTATATTTTCCTCCCCGCTACCCGCGGTTATCAAAATGTCACCCCGGACATCGCCGAGGAGGGTGTGAGTAATTTCTTCGATAACCTGAGGGATGTGAACACCTTTCTAAATTCGGTTCTGCAGCTTTCACCAAAGAAGTCGGCACAGTCGCTGGGACGCGTGGCGGTCAACAGCACGGTAGGCCTGCTCGGCCTGATCGACGTGGCCACGATGTTTGGTATCAACAGACCGGAAGAGGATTTTGGTCAGACGCTAGGCCGATATGGTGTGGGCCCTGGCCCCTTCCTGATGGTGCCTGTTGTAGGTCCGTCGAGCCTTCGCGATGGTATCGGCCTGATACCGGATACGTTGGTGAACAGCTATCTCAAGGAGGAGATATTTGGTGAAGATGGCGCCACGATCGCTTCGCTGGTCGATGCTGTTTCGACGCGATCCAGGGTGAAATTCCGCTATTATGAAACCGGCTCAGCCTTTGAGTATGAAACCGTGCGCTGGCTGTGGACGACCAAGCGCGAGTTAGACGTAGCCAAGTAAACCGGGGAAGACGAAACCATGAAACAGACAATATACGCGTTTACTATCTGGCTCCTTTTTGTGCCGTTGCTCGGTGGCGTTGGCCATGCGGCGGACACCATTCGCGTGGGCACCACTCAGCCCCTGACCGGCAAATTCAAGGATTTTGGTGAGGAACAACTGCGCGGCATACAGATGTGGGTGCATGATATCAACGCCCGCGGTTCCTTGCTGGGCAAGGACGTGGAGCTGGTGTACTACGACGACTATTCCGAGGCCTCACGCAGTGCCATGCTCTACCGCCAGTTAATCGAGAAAGACAAGGTAGATCTGCTGATAGGACCCTATTCATCCGATATTACACTAGAGGCGAGCAGCATTGCCGAGCAGCATAACTTTCCGATGGTGGCGTCAGCGGCCTCGGCCGAGAAGATCTGGCAACGCGGTTATAAGAATATCTTCGGCACCGATGTTCCTGCCGCCAACTATATGACTCTTGCCATTGACGCAGCGCAGCAGAACGGCGCCAAAACATTTGACCTGATCTCTTCTGACGGAGCATTTTCGATAGAAGTCGCCATAGGTGTGCGCGAGGAACTTGCCCGTCGTGGTTTGACGCTGCTAATGGATGAAGTTTATCGACTTGACCAGACAGACTTTAGCGCACTGGCGAAGAAGCTCACTAAAAGTAAAGGCGACGTTTTACTGGGTGCGACTTACCTGCATGATTCTCTTGCCATCAGCAAGGCTTTAAGGGAAATTGGCCACAAGGGCAGAAAAGATATGGTCGCCTTGACAGTCGGGCCGGCTTTACGGGAATTCGGTGATGAATTTGGCCCTGCTGCCGAGGGCATCGTCGGTGTGGTGCAATGGCTACGCAGCGTGAAAAAGCCCGGCTCTCAGGATTTTGCCTATCGCTATCGCCTGAAGTACGGTTACAACCCCGGGGTTCATGCTGTCATCGGTTACAGCGCAGGCCAGGTATTAGAAGCGGCGGTGCGACTGGCGGAAAGCACCGACAAGGATGCTGTCCGTGAACAGCTGGGCAAGCTGGAGTTCCATTCATTATTTGGAACTTACAAGGTCGACAAAACAGGTCGGCAAGTGGGTAAACGTAACTATTTACTGCAATGGCAGAATGATCGCCGACGCCTGGTTGCCCCACCTGACGTGGCAGAACGCAAGCTGATTTACCCGCGCAACTAATCCCGTCTGCCAGAACAGGAATTTCGGGGCGCTACAGCTGTTTACTCGTTACCGGCTTACGCAGTTGACTGTTTGATCGTCGGCGAGTGTGTTGTTGCGGGTGACACAGCGGGGAAACAATAAACTGCCTGGCCGGATTAGATTCCGAGCAAGTCTGCGCCTGAAATCCGGGTGAAATGCCCGGTCGTTCCTACATTGACCTTTACAGAAACCGATGTCCCGACCCGTGATGGCGATGCTGGTCACAAAACCGTCTTCATGGAGTACATCACATCGGCGCTAGGGGATGGCTCCATAACCCGGGTGACCAGAAATTCATCAGGAATAACCTGCCAACGCCTGTTGATTCACCCCGAGCCAGCATTTCAATATCCATCGCGTAAGCGGAGAGCATAAATGCCACGGCGGTCAGCGCCAGGTAATAAACAGCGAAAAAAACCTTGCGTAAGGGTTTGCACGGCATGCGCGACACGGACCAGAAGGGTGCTATGTAGACGATAAATATCCAGCATAGCGAGATAAACCAGAAAACCATTCCCTGGAACGATTCACTCGCCGCGATCAGTTCGCCAGTGCCTGGTATGCCGAGAGTCGAAAAAGCAGGCTCACCGAGATTGTGCTGAAAAATAGCGATAAAGCCCTTGGCTATGCCGCTGATGGTTTGCACGATTGCGACAAACATCGTCATTTCCGCGATGCCGAAGATGCCGACGTCGCTGTTGCCCTGCGGATCGAAGCGTTCGGATACCAGCATCAGCAGTGCCGCTACCGTGCCGACGCATAGACTCGCGACGAGCGCATAAAAAACGCTCAAATCGGAAATTATTTTTAGCGAAACCAGGTCTTCTCTGCTGCTGAGAAATATACCCAGGGCGAATATATCGATGGTCAGCATAAAACCGATGACGGTCAGTCGCGCGCGACTGACATTCAGCGCAATACTTATATCTGGATCATACATCGGCTATAAGATTACTATGTCCACCGTCGCGGGCATGGCCCCCGATTTCTCGAACGACACCGGCACTATGCGTCAACTGAGCGCCGGTACAGACCGCTTACCGCTTTTTCGCCGCGGTCCCCGGTTTGGGCATCGTGGTTGGCTTGATTCCCAGTTCCGCATGATAGCCGTGGATTTAACTCGCGTCGAGCACACGAATGAAGTTGATGATGGCACGGCTGATGCCCTGCCTGGACAACATGATCGAAAAAACGGGTAGAGAAGGAATCATTCAATTGGTCGTTACCCGTTCAAGCCCGCTGCGCTGGCGATCGTCTCACGACAGCAGCGAAGGTGCGGCGTTATGAACTCCCGGGCCGGCGGGACTGACTAATAATCCGGGAAGGATTCAAGCTTGCGGGCAAATAGCTAACGGCTTTTATTTGCGGTTATGTCCCATGCGCCGGTGGTGGCGGCGAATCACCCGGCGGTTGCCGTAGTATCCACCGTCATCATCGTATTCTCTTGCGACGGGAGCCTCGGGCGCCCTTTCGGTCTTTATAACCTTAGGTTCTGGTGCCGGGGCGGGTGATGTATTCACCGGTACCTCGACCGGGTCGGCCACATTGGTTTCTTCTACCTGGACCGCCTTGCTGTCTTCCGTCGGCGAGTCGCTGAAAGTTACGTTGCCTTCTTCATCGGTAGATTTATAAACCTGTGCGAACGCAGTGCAACTCAGGCACAGAAATACTGGGAACAGCAAAATCCGGCGTTTAATCATTCTTAGACCTACCCTGTGATGTACCTGAAACTATAGCACAAGGACCAGTTTTTTCTGATCTTCGGCCGGCCGCTGAGTCATTGCTGGCACCCGCTTCTATATCTGTAAATGACAA
>CALDDP010000212.1 GCA_937936805.1 uncultured Gammaproteobacteria bacterium
TGCTCGGTGACGACGATATGCCGTTGCCGAACAGGTTAACCGAGACCACAAAATGACGTGCCGGGTCGATGGCCCGGCCAGGGCCGAAAAACCCCTCGTTACGCATATGGCTGCCGGTATAAAAAGTCGGCAGCAACACAACATTGTCACGGCCCGCGTTTAGCTCGCCACAGGTCTTGTAGGCGAGCTTCGCATCAGCTAGAACGAGCCCCGATTGCAGCTCGAAGTCCCCGAGCTCAAATACTGAATAGTCTGTGCTCATGAACTAGTAAAGACGCAGGTATTCCCTTACTTCCCAGTCGGTGGTTTCCTGGTGGTAACGTTCCCATTCGTCAATCTTGTAGGCGAGAAAGGAGCGCACCATCGTTTCACCCATGACGCTCCTGGCGAGTTCACTTTTGCCGAGGTGCTCGGTCGCCTCCATCAGGTTGCGCGGCAGCGGTGTCAGCTTGCGTTTCGCCTTTTCGGCATCGTCCATTACGTACAGATCTTCGTCCAGCGACGGACCCGGGTCGAGCTCATTCACCAGGCCTTCGACCTGCGCCGCCAGCATCATACCGAGCGAGATATAGGGGTTCATGCACATATCGGCGGCACGATTCTCAATCGCAAATCGACTCTGCGGCAGGCGCAGCATGGCGGAACGGTTGTTGGAACCATAAGCCATGTGCGTCGGCGCCCAGGTGTAGGTGCCACCTTCGAAGCCGCCCACCTTGGGTACCAGGCCGTTATAGGAATTGACCGTGCTGCAGGCGACCGCGGTGATTGCGGCGCCATGCTTCAAAATGCCGCCGAGCGCATGTTTGACCTGCGCGCTCCAGTTACCGTCGCCACCGTCGTAAATGTTCACACCCGGGTTATCGGTTTTCTGCATCGATACGTTCATATGCGCGCCCGAACGCCAGTCGCCGGTGGTCGGCTTCGGCATGAAGGTGATAAACATGCCGTGCTTCTTGGCAATTTCCTTGAGCAGGATACGCAGGAAGACGAGGCGATCAGCCATCTCCAGGACATTGGTGTAGTGAAAATCGAGTTCGAACTGCGAGTAGGCGCCCTCGGCGACTACGTCGTGCAGGTTCCAGCCGAGATCTTCGAGGATGTCGATCATTTCACCGAGGAAACCCATCGAATCGAGCGAGTATTCAACGTCGTAACCGAAGGCCTGGCGGCGCGGACGGATACCTTCTCCGGGCATCGGGTCATCGTCGAATGCCTTGACCGGATGACCCTTGTCATCCCACTGCATGGCAATGAATTCGGGCTCGATACCGGCCATCATCATGTATCCCTGTTCGGCAGCTTCGTGCATCACGCGCTTCAATGCCTGGCGCGGGCACAGGTTGTAAGGCTTGTCTTCCCACCACAGGTCGGAGAATACCCAGGCGATGGTCGCATCCCAGGGGCAGATCTGGATGGTATCGATATCGGGCAACGGTACCTGGTCAGAATCCGCCGGGCCGAGCTCTGGTACGAATGAAATCGAATGCACCGCGAATTGCGGGCCCTTGCCCATGCATAGCGGCACGAAGTCGCTGATCGGCACCGGCTTGGTTTTGGGTTGACCGAACATATCGATCCAGCAGGACAGGATATATTTTACGCCGGCGTCTTTGAGTTTTTTCTGCTCTTCTTCGAGTCGTGCGGGGTCCGGTAACGCGTCATTAAAGTGTTCGTGGTAAGTGCTGCTCATTATTCAGATTCCTTTATGGTTTTATTGCGTCTGTCTTTTCAACAGAAATTGATTCTTGAACATCTCGATGCCGCTCATGACTTCGATCTGGTCGATGTCGTTGTGGCCGAAACAATGTTGTTCCAGAAAAGTCTGGAATGCACTGCGGGTTTCACAGACCACTTCTATGAGCAGGTCGTAGCGTCCCGAAACCCAGAGTACGTAAACCACTTCGCCGCGTTCGCTAAGGCGGTGGGCGACTGCGCGTGGTGTCGAGGGGTGTGCAACCTTGATGCCGATCATCGCGTCGGCCTTGTAGCGAATCGCCATCGGATCGGCGAGGGCGACAATTTTTAGTGCGCCGCTTTTTTTCATCGACTGCACACGGTTGCGGATTGTGCCTTCCGAGACCTCGAGCGCTCGCGCAATGTCCTTGTAGGGCAGGCGTCCGTCCTGCTGCAGCATTTTTATGATGCCGCGATTGAGATCGTCCTCGGTAGAGGCGATACCTCGCGTTTTTGATGGTTGCAGAGAAACGGCGGATTCGGCTGGCATATTATAGAAAACGTAAATTATTGCGCCGAATTATTGCGGATAAAGCGATAAAAAGCAAAAATAAATGATGAAAACGTAATCATGGTACAAATTAAACTTCGCCGCCGGGTAAATCTATGGTAATTTGCCTGCTCTGGCAGGAGTTTGAGATATGTCCAGTCGATCATTACTAGGCGAATTCGATGCCGGCGGTCTGACAACGCATGGTTTGCCCGGGGAGGCCTATGTCAGCGCCGCATTTATGCAGCTTGAACAACAGTACCTGTTCAACAAAAACTGGGTGTTTGTTGGCTATGCGCACCAGCTTGCAGGCAGCGGTGATGCCAGGCCGATTCAGGTCGCGGGGCAGCCGCTGTTCCTGTTACGTGATCAGCAAAATGAAATTGTCGCCTTCCATAATGTGTGCCGGCATCGAAACCTGAAACTGATCGATGAGGCGAGCAATTGCGGCAAGCTGATTCGCTGCCCTTACCACAGCTGGAGTTACGATCTTTGCGGTGCGCTCAAAAATGCGCCGTTCTTCGGCGGCTCGGGACAGGCTCTGCCCGAAGATTTCAAGTTAGAAGACAATGGCCTGTTGCCGGTTAACTGCGAGGTCTGGCATGACTGGGTGTTCGTTAATCTATCGACACAACCGACCTCTTTTGAGGATTTTCTGGCGCCGATCAAAAGACAGTTGGGGGCGAACGATGTCAGCGACTATGTGCCTCGCGCAACGCTTGATCTCGGAGAAGTGCCCTGCAACTGGAAACTGTTGATGGAGAATTTCATCGAGCCTTATCATGTGCAGTTCGTGCACAGGAAGACCACCGAGCAACCGCTGGAAGATCACTATACAGTGGTTGACGAGCACTGCCTCGGCAGTGCGGTAGAGCTGAGCGAAGAGCAGGTTGCGAATGCTAAAGCAGGCACGCTCGGGGTAACTTCGCATTACCTGACCCTGTTCCCGAATTTTGTCATGGGTACCTATCAGCCCGATCAGCTGGGTGTGCATTTGAATGAACCGGTTGCTGCCGATGTTACGCGCCAGCAGCGGGT
>CALDDP010000213.1 GCA_937936805.1 uncultured Gammaproteobacteria bacterium
GCTTCCGGGTGCCTTTCCAGGTACTCGGCCATGCCGCGTAGCGCACGCGCCGCCCTGCCTATCTCCGCAATTGCATCGCGCGTCTGCACACCCAAAACGCCACCCTGCGCAGCATTCAGGGATTCGACCAGGCCATTGAGATTCTCCAGCAATTCTTTCAAATCACTGCTAATTTGTCCCACTGGTATCGCGTCTAGCTTCTCTGCCGTACCTGCCAGGTCACGGCCGATCTCGTCGATCGGTAATGCATCTATCTTTGCCGAGGTATCTGCCAGGTTACCGCTCATCACCGCCAGGTCACCACCGATCTTTTCGATCGGCATTGCGTCTATCTTCGCCAGGATCGAGTCGACCTTGGCGATAATGGCCTCAAACGACTCCTGCGGAATAGTTGGAAATACCGGTATCCCGTCTACATACTCGATAGACGCCGGCTCAGCTATTCTGGAATCATCAAACAAAACCAGTGCCTTGCCGGTCAGCAAATTACCGGTTTTCAATTGTGCGCGCACACCCTTTGCAGCCAGCGTTTCGAAAAACCGGTGAACGCCCTGCGTACGCCTTTCGTCGCTATAAGTAGTGCTAGCAAAATTACCCGGCAAACGGTCCGGCTCGATGCGGAGCATGGCGAACGTTACTAGCTCGGTTTCATCCTCGTTTGCTTCGATGGATACTTTATCGACCGTGCCGATACGCAGCCCCTTGTATGTCGCCGGTGCGCCTTCCTCGAGGCCCTGAACATTGTCGAAATAAAGTTTCATCGGCACGTGGAAAGCCACTTCCACCGCAATTTTTTCAGCAGTTTCAGACTCGTACAAGCTAAATACGCTGTTAGCCGGCGCAGGCGCAGCGGTCGACTCGGCATTATTGTCAAAAGCGATACCACCCCCTATCAGCGTTGCGACCGACGCCATTCTCAGCTCTAGGCCCGAGGCACCTGCAACAACTTCAAGACCGGAAATATTCCAGAAACGCGTATCTTTATTAACCAGCTTGTCATAGGGGGCCCGGATGAATACTTCGATCTCTACGCTCGAACTATCCTCGGCCAATCGGTATCGCGAAACCTTGCCCACGTTGACATCACGATATTTAACCGGTGCGCCCCTGCCCACAGAACCCAACTTGTAGGTCTTCAACTTGTACTTGGTTCCAGGATTACCCAGCTGATGAATCCCGGGTTCTTCCAGACCGATAAACTCTGTAGCAGGTTGCCCCTGCAGGGAGGGATCAACTTCGATATAGGCGCCACTTAACAAGGTATCCAGGCCGGTCACTCCCTCCAGGCCTACACGGGGTTTCACCACCCAGAAACGCGTTGTTTCGGTAATTTTCTCTGGCTCCACATCGTCGAACTGCAGCTGGACTTCAATATCCCCAGCGCCACCTGTGATCTCGACAGAGATTACTTTACCAACAACTACATCGCGAAACTTGACGAGGGTTTTACCTGCCTCTATGCCTGCTGCATCCTTAAATTTCACAGTTACATTGAGTTTTTCATCCAGCAGATTTTGAAACACCATCCAGCCACCGATTAACGCGGCGATGACAGGAATCACCCAGACCACGGAGATGCCCCTGCTTTTATGCTTCACGTTGGCCGTAGCGATTTCGGCTGTTGATCGTGTGGCTTCGTCGGTCATATTTTATTCCTGCTGATCCCAGATCAATTTTGGATCGAGGGCTTCTTCGGCAAACATCGTTAAAATAACTACCAGGGCAAAAGCGATGCATGCCGGACCCGGGTCGATCGTGGTTAAATTACCCAGCTGCACCAGCATTACCATCAAACCGACGACAAAAATATCGAGCATCGACCATTTGCCCAGAATCTCGGCGATCCGGTACAAACTGGTCTTTTCCAGTTTCCGTCGCGTTGAGCCACGCTGAATGCTGATCAGAATATAACCAATAGCGATTATTTTTAACAACGGCAGCATCACGCTGGCGGCAAAAATTACCAGCGCCAGATGCCAGTCCCCGTGGGACAGGAAATAAATAACGCCACTCATGATCGTGTCTGCGCTTTCATTGCCCAGCGAGGTAGTGCGCATCATCGGCTCGGTATTGGCCGGGATGTACATAATAAAAGCGGCAATCAAAAAGGCCCATGCGCGACTGACGCTGTTGGGCTTGCGGAAATGCACTTCGGAGCCACAGCGGGGACACTCGACATGAGCATGTTTACCCACGTGCACCGCCTTGCCACAGGTATGACAGCCTGCCATGCCGAGCTCCCTGGCACTGACAATAGCGCTAGGCATTTGCAAACTCGTTCCGGTTATCCGATTGATCCTTCAATGATTCCCACAGCGTGTGCGTATCCAGTGACGCAATGGTTGCGGCATACAAGAATATCAAAATAAGAAATGCGTAAAACCCGGTGCCCAGCAATACCTCCGCCAACGCGACCAGCTTGACCAGCGCCACCAGTATACCGAGCAGAAATACATCCATCATCCCCCAGGGCAGCAAATGGCTTATCCATGCCAGTATGGTTCTCGCGTGAGGCCAGTTCATCTGGAAACGAATGGAAAATAAAACGTAGAACAGTCCTGCGATAGTCAAACCGGGAAACAACACGCTGGGCAGCCAGACAATCGCGGCGATTTCCGGGCTGCCCTGCTGAACAAAGACCCAGGCCGTATCGGTTATTGTGCCGGTCAGCTTTACCCCCGTAATAGTGAGAGTCATTATCGGATATACATTTGCGATCACAAATAAAATCATCGACGCAATTATCAGCGCCAATGGTTTATCTATACCGCCTCTGGGGTTTCTGAAAAGGCGCACACCGCAACGGATGCATTCGGCATCACAACCTGGCTCAACGGCAGGCACCCGTTGCAGTGCATCACAATCATGACACACAAACAGAATACCTGACTGATCTATCGCGTTTGCACCGCTCACATTAACCTTCGCCCTGACTACCGCTTATAACTAAGATCATCCATGCTCGCAAATAAAACGGGCTTTATCAAGCAACCTGCCCGCCAGTGATGCAAGCCTTGATCTGACTCAAAACGCTTCAATCACCCTTGTTCAGGCTCTCCTCTCGCTCTCGACCCGGTATTTGGAAATATAATCGTCACGCCACCTGCCCTGTAACCGATGAGGAATGGTCTTTGTCCTCACAACTCTAAATGTCACTTAATAATTAGTTAACCAGCCTATCTAACTTCTGTCATGCAGCGGCTTGACATCTCTAGCAAAGAGATCAGATTGAAAAATATAAAATATTCCGGACTGTAGTACGCTTGAGCGGCCCCCCAGCGCACGCTGGGTTGACGTATCGGAATGACTTAAATTTTGTGAAGTAAGTGCCGTTTATCCAGGCAGGTAGTAACACGTCTATCTAGCCTTGAACTCCTCGATTTCAACTTGATGATCCTCGATATAATCACTGCAGCCGGTATCTTTGTCGCTACTGAAAAATCTCCACACCTGCTCAACCAGAAAGACCGGAATGATGATTTTGGGAATTAGCAACACACCGCCGACAGCTGCCGCGGTATGAGCCCCGGTACCCGTAGTCTCCACGTCCGGATCCAGCAGCGGACCCTTCACCGTAATCGAAGAATAATCCAGGCCAATACGTTTCTTTGCCTTCGGCAACAATACCAGGTCGATGGTTTCCTGCCCCAGGTCCACGGTCGCGTTACCATCGACGGCAAGGCGGTTACCTTCGCCAAATAAAAGTACGGTTGTAGCGACACCCTGGTCAACCTCAAGTCCGGTCAAGACGCAGTGCAGCGTGGCATAGCTATCCTCGAAAGTGACCGATCTGAATAGGAAACCGAACAGATCAGCCGTCAGAAATTCGACGTATTTCTTCGGCACACGGGCATTTTCCAGGCTGAAACTCATCTTTCCCGACAAATCGGATGCCAGTTCATGTGGGGAGTGCCCACTGCTGGTAAGGTCCACCTTCAAATGAGCTTTACCCTTCACCGGCACCTCCTCCTGTAACCTGGCCATCAAGTCTGCGAGCAGCAGGTCGTCAGCTGTCACCTTGAGAATGATGGAGGGAGTATTACGAGTATCCAGTTCAAACTCGAGATTCGTCGACCCGCTCTCAAAGGTCATACGCAAGGGGGATAGACGCAACACACCATCGGTCAGCCTGATCCTGCCATCAAGTTTCTCAACCGAGAAATCGACACCGGTAATGTCTTCGATCAAGAATTCCACATCCAGGTTTAAGTGTTGCAATGCTGAAAAATCCAGTGGTTCGCGACTAAAAATTACCTGTCTGTCTGCAACGGCCGTGGAGGGCTCCTCGGGTTTTGCCTGTTCATCGGCATGAGGATTGGCTGCTGTTTCCGGGGCGCTGGGATCCACACCCAGGTAACCAGACAAGCCAATATCCGTTAGATACAGGTTTGGAATTACGAATTTCCCCTTAAACAATGGCTTGCCATCGACCAGCGTAACAGACAATGTTGTTTCGCTCTGAATCCTGCCAATGGTTTCATGGGTTTGATATGTGAGACTGGTCCTGGTACCGGTGATCGAACCTTTGCCCGTGTAACGGGCTACGCCGGTTAAATCGATACCTAACTGGGCACCGAACGCCGCCGGATCCGGCACTTCGCTGACGCTGCGCACGTCAAGCGTGTCGGAATCATCGACTACACTCTCCAGTTGCAATTTATACAGATCGGTATCGGTTGAATTGAGATTGAGCTTCCTGATACCCCAGCGGCCATCGGAATCGGCGACGGTAACATTGCCTCGCAGATGACCCATCCGATCTGCCGTTCTCTCACCGATAACTGTCGCTACCAGCTCGTCGACCGCCACATCGATCGAGGCCTGCATAAGACTGGTGTCGGGCCGCGTCCTGTCAACCTTGCCAACGAGCTTGATGACCGGTGCATCTGGCGCGGCATCGGCATTGCCATGGCTGAGGGCAGCATCAAATGGGTAAGCCTGATTTCTACCGCGCGGTTGTTCCGGGGTACCCACCGTACCTTCAAGTTTCAGGGTTTCCGCGTTCACGGCCCCGACAGCGCTGAACAGCATCGGTTCCTCGCTGTTGTCGTTATCGAGCACGAGGCTATCCAGTTTATAGGTATCCTGCTCATCATCTTGGGTGTAGATCAGGGAAAGATTACTGAACTGCATTTCTTCTATGAGAATAAAAGGCCAGTGCGTTACGCGCCAGTCAAACTCATGCCAGTCATACTCCGTCGGATCAGGCTCTTCTCCGGTTTCGATATCCGTTATTTCGGCATGCAGATCTGCGATATTCACTTTATGAAACCACAATGAACCCTTTTCGAGATATGAAGCGAGATCAGGCCGCATATCCAGCTTGCCAAGCTTGATGTCGTAACTGCCGTCATCGGTACTCACGCGAACCGATTCGGCGGTAAGCGCGACTTCCTTACCAAATTTGAGTGAGACTGCAGCATCCATTTCGAGCAGGGTATAAGCATCACTGGCAGCAGCGAGCTCCAGATCATCGGCCGATATATCCTCCAGGTATTGTCTCGGTAAACGGACGTCGTCCAGGTCCAGCTTGATATCGCCTGACAGTGCGGATACCAGGTCGTGTAACGATTTCCCTTTACTTTTGATATCGATATGCAAACCGGCATTGCCCCCCAACTGAAATTCCGGGCTTGTATGAGGCACCACTTCGCCAAGCCGCAGGTCATCACCTTTCACCTTGAGACTAACCGAAGGCGTGTTGCGTGCGTCCACGGCAAAGTTAATATCCGCCTTCCCGCCTTCAAGGGTTACCCACAGCGGGGAGATTTTCAGCACGCTATCATTTAAGTTGATCGAACTCACCACTTTGTCGATCGAGAAATCCGCACCGGTAAGCTGATCGATTGAAACCTGCAAATCCAGGTTGACCCGCTGCAGCGCGGAAAGATCCAGCGGCTCCCTGTCAAGCAGGGGTTGACCGTCGTCAGATGCGGGTGCCGATGTTTCGGATTTGGCGTTTGCGTTGACATCGGGCTTAGCGGTTACCGATGTATCTATCTCCGATTTTGAGGTTTCAGAATCTGACTGCTCGCCGGTTGCGAGACCGGTTTTTAGCGAGGCGCGAACGGGCAGGCTTAAACGCTGATCTATACCGATATCCGCCAGATACAACTCGGCAATCTTCAGCTCACCTTTTACCTGCGGTTTACGCCCGCCCAGCGTAGCGGTCAAAGCCGTGTCGCTCTCTATCCGGCCGACGCTCATTTTACCCTGGTAATGGAGCTTGTTTTTGTTGCCCGAGATTAAACCCTTACCTTTAAACGCTGCATACCTGCTGAGATCGATGCCAAAACGGGCACCGAAACCTGCCGGGTCGGGCACCCCGAATTCACTGTGCAGTTCAAATTGACCTGAATTCTCGACGGTACCGCCGACACGCAGTTGATACGCATCGGTACCGGTTGCGGTGAACTGGGTTTTCCTGATACGCCAGCGGCCACCCTCTTCAACAACAATGAAGCTACCCTGTAAATGTCC
Source organism: uncultured Gammaproteobacteria bacterium (assembly GCA_937936805.1). Taxonomy (GTDB): domain Bacteria; phylum Pseudomonadota; class Gammaproteobacteria. Next base: position 6,481 of record CALDDP010000213.1, read on the forward strand.
CAGTTTATCCGCGACGATCTCCTTGTCGAAAATCGGCACCAGTTCAGGGATGTTCACATCAAAAATGGCGTCCACCTGGCTACTGCCCGACGGTGTGTGGCCGACAGTACCGTCGAGTTCGATGACCTGCCTGTTCGATCCGTTATCATTACTGAGGATAAGATCGACCGGATAAGTCTGGTTACCGCTGCGCAGTTGTTTCAACGAACCCAGCGTACCTTCGAGTCGCAGAGGTCGTTCGTTTATCTCGCCGGCAATGCTGACTATTACGGGGCCCTTGTTATCAGTATCGTCGAGCGAAATATAACTCAACTCGATGGTATGCCGCTGCTGATCAAATTCCGTATAGGCCAGAGATAGTTTGTTTAACTGTATTTCTTCTATCACCACAAACGGCAGGGAGAAAGCCTGCCAGTCAAATTCCTCCTCGCCCCCGGTATCCCTGATATCGCCTTGCAGATCCTCCATGTTCAGATGATTGATCCACAGCGTGCCGCTAGTCAGGTAAGAACCGAATCGTTGCTCCACATTCAACCTGGCTACTGACAGGTCATAACTGCCGTCATAGGCTTTCAGGCGAACCCCCTCGGCCGTGAGCTCGACTTCGTGACCGATCCTGACCGAAAACGCGCCGTCGATATCGAGCCGGCCATCCAGAAAATAATCGGCCGACCAGATCAAAATCTCACGGTAATCATCATCGTTCAAAAGGTATAACCCGATGACAGTCAGCAGCACCAGGTTTAAACCAGAGGCGAACACCATGAACAGCGCCCGGAGTAAGCGGGAGCCTTTAGGCCTGGATTTTTTTGTAGATTCAAACAATGATCTGATCCGCAGTTCAGAAGTAATTCGGCCTTGCCGCACAGGCAGATATTACTAGGTAACGTTTAACAACGACACCGAATTGATAAGCCGCCAGGACAAGCATCCGCTACCCGTATCTGCACAATTGATTGAGAGTCGCAACTGGATGCCATGAATTACGGCAAAAAACCACCGGGTACATAGTAATGACTCCTTAAGTTAAGCTGGTCATACCGATACGTCGGACCGCCGCGCAAGCGGG
>CALDDP010000214.1 GCA_937936805.1 uncultured Gammaproteobacteria bacterium
CCGGCGAAACAATCGAGCACCGAGGCCTGCTGGCAATCCCGCGCCAGCCAGTTGAACAGGGTTTCGCGGACGCGGTCCGGGGTCGGGCGTAAACCCACGGCATCAACGACCGACAGTTTACGGCCACGCCATTTGCCACCAATGATTCTGACTTGAGGTTTCATAATGAGCTGCTTTACTCGAGACTTTATGCTGCTTAGAAGTGCACAGACGGAATCGCTTTCTGTTAGCATATTGTGCCTGAATTCTGATTCCCGGAAAAACGATGTTTGGATTTAAATCTGCCAGCAAGAATGAAGCGGAGAAGCCTGCTGGCCTGTTCGCATCGCTGCGCCAACGCCTGTCGAAAACCAGGCAAACTCTATCGAGCGGGCTGGCCGACTTACTGCTCGGCAAAAAGCAGATTGACGATGAATTGCTGGAGCAGCTCGAGGATCAGTTACTGATGGCAGACGTCGGCATGCAGGCGACACAAAAGATTACCTCGCAGCTAACCGAGTCGCTGCATCGTAAGCAATTGAAAGACAGTGAACGCCTGATCGACGCGCTCAAGGGCATCATGTCGGAGATTCTCGCACCCTGCGCTGTCCCGTTAAACGTCAGCTCGACTAAAAAGCCTTTCGTGATACTGATGGTGGGCGTCAACGGTGCCGGTAAGACCACTACAGTCGGCAAGCTCGCCCAACAGTATAAAAGCCAGGGGCTCAAGGTTATGCTGGCCGCCGGCGATACCTTTCGTGCGGCCGCGGTGGAGCAACTGCAAAGCTGGGGCGACCGACTTGATATACCGGTCATCAAACAAGGCCAGGGAGCCGATTCGGCATCGGTAATTTATGATGCCCTGCAATCCGCCCAGGCGCGCGATATCGATGTGTTGATAGCCGATACTGCCGGCCGCTTGCATACCCAGATGAGTCTGATGGATGAGCTGGAAAAAATTAAACGAGTGATGGCGAAACTCGATCTCGATGCCCCACAGGAAACCCTGTTGGTACTGGATTCGGGTACCGGCCAGAATGCTTTGGCGCAGGCCAGTAAGTTTCGCGATACGGTAGGAATTTCCGGAATAATACTGACCAAGCTTGATGGCACCGCGAAGGGAGGAATGATTTTCAGCGTCGCCGAACAGCTACAAACGCCAATCCGCTATATTGGCGTCGGAGAATCGGTTGACGATTTGCGACCCTTTGACAATGAGGAATTTGTCGATGCCTTGCTGGCTGATGTATGACGCCGAAACCTTAGCATGATCGAATTTCACAATGTAACCAAACGCTATGAAGGCGGCTTTGAAGCCTTAAGCAACGTCTCGCTGAAGCTTGATGATGGCGATATGGCCTTTCTGACCGGTCATTCCGGCGCGGGCAAGAGCACATTACTGAAAATTATCGCATTGATAGAGAAACCGACTCGTGGCCAGGCATTATTAAACCGGATAAACCTCAATAACCTGGCACGTCACCGGGTACCCTATATCCGCCGCAACATCGGCATTATCTTTCAGGATCATCAACTCCTGTTCGATCGACCGGTGTTCGACAACGTAGCCCTGCCACTTCAGATCCAGGGTTATCGGCCGCAGGAGATAGCCAAGCGCACCCGCGCGGCACTCGACAAGGTGGGATTACTAAATAAGGAGAAATCACTACCCATCACCCTCTCCGGTGGCGAACAGCAACGCGTCGGGATTGCGCGCGCGGTAGTGCACAAACCGATGCTGCTACTCGCCGATGAGCCCACCGGCAATCTTGATCCCGTGCTGTCGCGTGAAATCATGGAAATATTCGTTGATTTCAACCAGGTCGGGGTTACCGTACTGGTGGCAAGTCACGATCTCGGCCTGATCGAGGAACTGGACAAACCCCGCATCACCCTGAACAACGGCCAGCTAATTTTGAATGATCTCGCGGACACCGAACAGGAGGCCTACAGTGGCTGGAAGTAACGTCCGCCGCGATCGACCTGCGACCTCGAATCGTATCTCGGCATATCTGCTGCATCACCTGAAATCGCTGCTGTTCAGCCTGGACAAGATCTACCAGGCTCCAACGACCACGATTATGACGGTGGCCGTCATCGGCATCACCTTGTCATTGCCCGGTGGGTTTTATCTGTTTCTGAAGAATATCGATGCCATATCGGGAGATTTCCGCTCCAGCTCCCAGATCAGCCTCTATCTTGGCCTGGACGTCAGTGACAAAAAGGCGCGAGCACTCGAAAAGCAAATCACAGAAATGGCTGATGTTACCTCCACCCGATTTATTTCGCGCGAATCATCGCTCGAAGAATTTCGTCAAAACTCGGGGTTTGGCAAAAGCATTGATACGCTTAGCAGTAATCCGCTACCCCATACGATTATCGTCGAACCAGTCGAAGGCGATACTTTCATGGTGCGCAACCTGCTCAATACCCTGGAAGCCATGCCGGAGGTTGACATCGCCAAGCTGGATACCGAGTGGCTGGAGCGACTTTACACCATCATTGAGATCGCCAAACGCTCGGTAATCATCGTAACTATCCTTTTCGCCTTTGCCGTCTTGCTAATCATCGGTAACACGATAAGACTCGATATCCAGAATCGTTACCAGGAAATAATCGTCACCAAATTAATCGGCGCTACCGACGCATTTATCCGGCGGCCATTTCTCTATGGCGGCATCTGGTACGGCTTACTGGGTGGTATCATCTCGTGGTTGATTGTCGAGATAGGATACCTTGCGATTGCGGGCCCACTGGATCGTCTAAACCTGCTGTATCAGTCTGATATGAACCTGATTACTTTTTCGTTTCACGACTTTATCATTCTGATAACATCGAGTACTCTACTTGGACTGGCCGGCTCCTGGATCGCAGTTGCGCGGCACCTGAATCAAATAGAACCAACCTGACCCGATAACAAATGCCCGGTAAACGTCGCCTACTGCTGATTGATTCTTCGGATTCCGCTCGCACTATTTTGTTCAAGGAAATCTCGAACCGGGCACCAGAACTCGACATAATTGCCTGCGGCACCGGCAAGGAAGCCATGACGGCAGTGAAAAGGTTTGAGTTCGAGATCATCACCACCGGAATCTCGCTACCGGATACTGACGGCTACCAGTTAATCGAACTTATTCGGCAAACGCCAAAGAACAAGGATACCGCCATTTTCGTCGTTTCCGGCGATACCGATACCCGGGTCACGGGCGCCGGAATGGACGACACCGACGCGGTAACCGCCTATTTCGACAAGGCCGAGGGCCATAAATCACTGGTTAACTTTATCCTCAACTTCCTTGGCACCTATAACGAGCTACCGGTCAACGTTTTGTATGTTGACAAAAGTGCCACCTCTACTGCAATCACTACCGGGATACTGGACAGGAACGACATCAGATACACGCATTTCAGAGACGCCGTCGCAACCATCGAGTTTTTGAAACAGGACCTGGAGGAGAACCCCGGTAGCAGTTTCGACCTGATGATTACCGACCTGACGCTGGACAGCAGTATGAATGGCTTTGAATTAATCCAGGCCGTCCGCAACGACCTGCAACTCGACTATCTGACCTTGCCGATACTATTAATGACGATCGAACCCGGCGAAGACGAACGTACTGATTTCACCGCAATTTTCGGCGCTGGAACGAATGATTTTATAACCAAACCGGTCGATGAGGATGATTTGCTGTCGAGATTACAGACCCTGGTCAATATCAAACGTCAAAGCGAAGCGCTGAATACCTGAGAATAATCAACAATCTTGCTCAGCCACTGATCCAGTAGCCGGCTTTCAACGTATACACCCTTGATTTTTCTAATGTAACCATATACTTAGCAGCTATATTAATATTTGCTAATAAACTTGAACTGTTTGGGATATTTATGCTCTAATAGCTAGCACTCGACTAGCCTGAGTGCTAGATAACTACAAAATCGAGGTCATTTATGAGCACAGAACTGGTCAATACAAGTAACGCGATGCCCGTATTAGTCGGCAGCTCCAATCTGGACGCCTACATCCAGGCTGCCAGGTCAGTACCTATCCTGACGCCGGAAGAAGAGTACTCGCTGGCGGAGGACCTGCAGGCAACCGGCAATATAGCGTCGGCCCAGAAACTGGTACTGCCACATCTGCGCTTTGTTATCAAAATCGCCAATAACTATGCCGGCTACGGTCTTTCGATTGCCGATCTGATCCAGGAAGGTAGCATTGGTCTGATGAAAGCGGTGAAGCGTTTCCGTCCAGAAGTCGGAGTCCGACTGGTCTCCTTCGCAGTGCACTGGATCAAGGCCGAGATTCACGAATACATTTTGAAAAACTGGCGCATCGTCAAGGTCGCCACTACCAAGGAACAACGCAAACTGTTCTTCAAGTTGCGCAGCCAGAAAACCCGGCTTGGCTGGTTCAAGTCGGAAGAAATCGATCATGTCGCCGAGACGCTGGGGGTTACCCGCGCCAACGTCATCGAGATGGAGAATCGTCTCAACAATTATGATGTTGGCTTCGACCCCAGCAGCGATGAAGACGATGACTCTGCCTATCTCGCACCCGCTAATTCGTTAGCATCGAATACACCCTCACCCGAATTGCTACTCGAAGCGCAGGACACCGAACAGAATAATACGCATCTGCTCAGCGAGGCATTGCAGAAACTGGATGACCGCAGCAAGGAGATCGTGACACGTCGCTGGTTGAATGAGCCCAAAGCGACCCTGCATGAGCTCGCCGCCGAGTACGGCGTCTCCGCAGAACGAATCCGTCAAATTGAAAGCAATGCGTTCAAATCGATCAAGACTTCGTTCGTAGCCTGAGACAGATAAGACATGCAATTTAAAGCCCGGCACGCCGGGCTTTTTTTGTGCCTGTTGATTTCACAAAAAACACTATACTTGATTCACTGTTCAGCTAACGTATTGATATATGACGGAAATCGATTCCGCCGACGATGAGAGTGACGAAAAGGGCCTGCTTGAAGAAAGAGTCAAGGCGCTTGAGGTAGACCTGCGCCAGAAGCGAGAGATTATTCTGGCGCAGCACAACAAGCTCGAAGCGTTTTTCGATACATCGATCGATGCCGTAGTGCAAATGGACTTTGATGGTTATATCACCGGCTGGAACCATCAGGCCGAGAAGATCTTCGGCTGGCGTGCCGAGGAAATTCTCGAACAGACAATCACACAGACCATCATCCCCGAGCGCTATCGCGATGCCCATGAGAAGGGAATGAAAAGATTTCTCGAATCCGGCAAAACCACCGTCATAAACAGCCTTATCGAAATCCATGCGCTGCATCGCGACGGGCATGAATTTCCTATCGAGTTATCGGTATCCGTTATCTATTCGGCAGACCTGCAGGAGTTCAATGCTTACATTCGTGATATTTCCGAACGCAAACACGCCGAAACTGTTATCTGGAATCAGACTAATTTCGATCCCCTGACCAGCCTGCCCAATCGTAACCTGTTCTTACAGAAGCTTGAACACGAGATGCGTTCCTGCGATCGTAGCAACCTGTCGCTGGCACTACTGTACATAGACCTGGACCGCTTCAAGGATGTTAACGATTCCCTCAGCAGCGGCATGGGTGATTTGTTGCTGCTTGAAATTTCCAGTCGCCTCAAACAAACGATACGAGAAATTGACACTGTTTCTCGCCTTAGTGGTGACGAGTTCACGATAATTCTCGGGCAGATCAATGATCAGTTGTCAGTACAGCCCATATGCCAACAGATACTCGATGCCCTCGCCGAACCCTACCAGCTCGAAAACGAAAAAGTATTTCTCACCGCCAGCATCGGCGTTACCTTTTATCCGGGGGACGGTAAAAAAATCGAAGTCCTGCAACGCAACGGCGATCAGGCGATGTATGTCGCCAAGAGCGAAGGGCGTAATCGATACCATTTCTTCACCCCCGAGTTGCAGCAACGCGCATTAAGAAGACGCAAAATGATCAAGGATTTGCGCGCAGCGATGCAACAGCAGCAGTTCGAGATTTACTATCAACCGATTATTGATTTGCAAAGCGGCATGCTCACTAAAGCCGAAGCGCTGCTGCGCTGGCACCACCCCGAGTCAGGCCTGGTCAGCCCATCCGTTTTCATTCCCATTGCCGAGGAAAGCGGCCTGATTTCGGAAATTGGGAGCTGGGTTTTCTACACCGCCACCGAACAGGTGAGCACCTGGCGCGAACAGTTTGAAATTGACTTCCAGGTCAGCATCAACACATCATCACTGCAATGGATCGACGGTGCTGTAGCCATGTCCGAGTGGTTTTCCCACTTACAGCAGTCCGGCATCAGCGGCCAGTCAATTGCCGTCGAAATCACCGAGAGCCTGTTGATGGATGCCAGCGACCAGATTACCAACCGGTTACTCGACTTCCACGATGCCGGGATAGAAATTGCGATCGACGATTTCGGTACCGGCTATTCATCGCTATCTTACTTGAAACAATACGATATCGATTACCTGAAAATAGACCAGTCCTTCGTGCGCAACCTGGACCACGATCAAAACGACCTGGCGTTATGCGAAGCGATTATCGTGATGGCACATAAGCTCGGAATCAAGGTAGTTGCGGAAGGCGTAGAAACCGACACTCAAGACCAGATACTCAAAGATTTTGCCTGCGACTTTGCCCAGGGATACTTTTACTCGAGGCCCGTGCCGGTGAGGAATTTCGAACTCCTGCTGGCTGACATGCCCGTAAAGCGCATTTCCGCGGCAAAAAAAAACATGGCCTAGGCCGTGTTTTTAAGAACCGAACCAGGTCTTAATCAATAAATTAGGATTTTTTTGCGAGTGCAAGGCAGATCCGCGCGCAAAACCTGAGCGTATAAAAAATACGTGATGGTTTGACCGGGCTGGCGCACCAGCACGGATCTAACGCAGCAATCGTGAAAAAAGACAATTTACAGCCAGTAGACGAATATAAACAGGCCTAACCACACTACATCGACGAAGTGCCAGTACCAGGCCACCGCCTCGAATGCAAAATGATTTTCCGGACTGAAATGCCCCTTGGCGCAACGAATCATAATAATTAGAAGCATCGTCGCACCCATGGTCACGTGGAAACCATGGAACCCGGTCAGCATGAAAAAGGTGCTACCGTAGATGCCAGAATCAAGACGCAGATTGAGGTCCTGATAGGCATGTACATACTCGACCCCCTGCAGGAACACGAAGCCGAATCCCAACGCGACAGTAGCAAACAGCCAGTAAACCAGCCAGTCACGGTCCTTGCGCTTCAACGCCCAGTGCGCCAGTGTCACCGTCCAGCCCGATGCCAGCAGGATTGCAGTGTTTATTGCAGGCAGGCCCCAGGGCCCTATAACCTCTTTTGCCTGCGCAAACTTATCACCCAGCGGCAGGGTCAACAGGGGCCAGGCGGCCTCGAAATCGGGCCACAGGTACTGAGCAGTGGCATCGTTGTTTGATCCACCGTCAAGCCATGGAACGGAGTACATGCGCGCATAAAACAGTGCACCGAAAAAAGCGGCGAAGAACATGACTTCCGAGAAAATAAACCAGCTCATGCCCCAACGGAACGACATGTCGACCTGTTTGTTATAGAGGCCTCTTATCGATTCATCGATGACCGTACCGAACCAGCCATACATCATGAAAATAATAATCGCGAGACCTACGAACATAGGCGTCATGCTCCAGGTACCGTGCAGGAAATTGGCAATGCCGATAACGGTAAGGCTCAAGCCAATAGAACCTATGATCGGCCAGTGGGTGCCATGCGGTACATAATAATCTGCGTTGCTAGTGCCACTCATGGATTATCTCTCTCTATATCCTGAATATGTTATGAACCCGTTAACCCTGGTCCAGACTAAAAAACGTATAGGACAGTGTTATCTGTTCTATCTTGTCCGATATATCCCTGCCGACGACAAATCGCAGCGGCATATCGCGACTTTCAAATCCAGCAAGCTCCTGCTGGGTGAAACAAAAACACTCCGTCTTATTGAAGTGCTGCGCTGCCAGTCCTGGCGAAACACTTGGCACAGCCTGGCCCAGAGTTGCTTTATCACTGGTACTGCGCACCCGGAACACGGCTTCGTAAACCTCGCCGGGATGAATCGACATCTTCTTCACCAGCGGCTCGAAGCTCCATGGCAACCCCGTATTGGTGTTTGCCAGGAAACGTACTTCTATAGTCCTCGAGGTATCCACCTGGGTGGCATCGATGTCAGATGCTTCGATACGTCCGGTCTTGCCGTTCAGGCCGGTAATATCGCAAAACACGTCGTACAGGGGCACCAGTGCGAAGCCGAAGCCGAACATCAGCACCGGGATCATGGCCAGTTTAAGCGCGCTGACCCTCACTCGAAATTCCCCCAGAAAAAGGTCGCGATAAAAAAAGTCACGCCGATCAGCACATGGGCAGCCACGATCCACAGGGTACGTTTACGCCGCTCCGCGGAGGTGAAATCCTGGTGCTGATCCTGTTGCATCAACTCTTGTCGCTATCCGCTTACTTAACCGGAGGCGCTTCGGTAAAACTGTGGTACGGCGGCGGCGAAGGCAGATGCTCGAACTCGAGACCTGTCGCACCTTCCCATACCTGGTCAGTTGCTTTCTCACCACCCTTGATCGTCTTGATAACGATGTACAGGAAGAATACCTGCGCCAGTCCAAAAGCAAATCCACCGATACTTGAAATCATGTTGAATTCGGCAAACTGCAGCGAGTAATCCGGAATCCGTCGCGGCATACCGGCAAGGCCGACAAAATGCTGCGGGAAGAACAACACGTTGACCGCAATCGTCGACCACCAGAAGTGGATCTTGCCCAGTCTCTCGTCGTACATATGCCCGGTCCACTTGGGTACCCAGTAGTAGAACGCGGCGATGATCGAATACAGCGCGCCGGTGACCAGCACATAATGGAAATGCGCGACTACGAAATAAGTATCGTGGTATTGAGTATCAACCGGTGCGACACCGAGCATCAGCCCCGAGAAACCGCCGATAGTAAACATGACGATGAAACCCAGCGCCCATAACATCGGCGTTTCGAAAGTCATCGAGCCTTTCCACATGGTGGTTACCCAGTTAAAGACTTTAACCCCGGTCGGCACCGAGATCAGGATCGTGGCGTACATAAAGTAGAGTTCGCCCGCGACCGGCATCCCGGTGGTGAACATGTGATGCGCCCATACCATGAAGGACAGGATTGCGATCGATGCGCTGGCGTATACCATCGAGCTATAGCCAAACAGTGGCTTGCGCGCAAAGGTCGGGACGATGGCCGAGATTACGCCGAATGCCGGCAGGATCATGATGTAAACCTCGGGATGACCGAAGAACCAGAATATATGCTGGAACATAACCGGGTCGCCACCACCGGCGGCATCGAAGAACGAAGTGCCGAAATGGCGATCGGTCAGCATCATCGTTACCGCACCGGCCAGCACCGGCATAACCGCGATCAGCAGGTAAGCCGTAATCAACCAGGTCCATACGAACAGCGGCATTTTCATCAGCGTCATGCCGGGTGCGCGCATGTTCAAAATAGTGGCAATTACATTGATCGCACCCATGACCGACGAAATACCCATAAGGTGAACCGCGAAGATAAAGAAATCTGTCGTATCCGGTGCAAAAGTGGTCGACAGCGGCGCATAGAAGGTCCAGCCAAATGCCGGGGCACCGCCTTCCATGAAGGTGGTCGAAGCCAGCATCGTGAAGGCGAAAGGCAGAATCCAGAAACTCCAGTTATTCATCCGCGGCAGCGCCATGTCCGGTGCACCGATCATGATCGGTATCAGCCAGTTGGCGAGGCCGACGAAGGCCGGCATGATCGCGCCAAAGACCATCACCAGGCCGTGCATGGTGGTCATCTGGTTGAAGAAATGCGGCTCGACCCATTGCAGTCCGGGCTGGAATAATTCAAGGCGGATAACCATGGCCATCGAGCCACCGTACAGCAGCATGATGAATGAAAGCCACAGGTAGAGCGTGCCGATATCCTTATGGTTGGTCGTGGTGACCCAACGCATCAGGCCCTTGGCAGGACCGTGATGGTCGTGATCTGCGTGCGCATCATGACCGCCGTGTGTAATTTCAGTAGACATCTAGTAATTCCCCTTATCTTGCATTCTTGATGGCGGATGGCTGAACTGTATCACCCACACTGTTGCCCAAACTGTTGCGCTCATAGGTAATAACAGCGGCAATATCAACGTCATTAAGTTGCCCCTTGAACGCCGACATCGCGGTGCCGGCCTTGCCATTGACGACGATATCGATGTGCGCGGCCTGATCCGGGTCGATCACGATCGGGCTACCGGTCATCGCCGGGAACGCACCCGGGATACCGGCGCCGGTCGGCCCATGACAGGCTGCACAGTTAGCCTGGTATACGGTTTCACCTTTCGCCAGCAGATCCTGCATCGACCATTCCTGGTCGGCTGCCGAGGCTGCAGCAGCGGCCTCAGCCTTCATCCCGACCAGCCATTGCTCGTACTCGGCTTCGCTAACGGCATTGACGACGATTGGCATGAAACCATGATCCTTGCCACACAACTCGGCACACTGGCCCCGGTAAACGCCGGGTTTCTCTATGGTCGCCCACGAATCATTGATAAACCCAGGGATGGAATCCTGCTTGACCGCAAGTTCAGGCACCCACCAGGCATGAATTACATCGTCGGAATGGAACAGGAAGCGGACCTTCTTGCCGACCGGTAATACCAGCGGCTTGTCGACTTCGAGAAGGTAGTTTTCATTGCCGGTAGGATCCTTGACCACGTCGCGACTGCTTTGCGCCAGGCTGCTGATAAAGCTGACGTCTTCGTCGACAAAAGTATACTTCCATTTCCACTGAATGCCGGTGACCTGCACTGTAATATCAGCGTCGGTCTTGGCATCTTCGAGGTCGAGCAGCGTACCGGTGGCCGGGATCGCGATCCCGATCAGGATCAGCAGCGGCACGACCGTCCAGACGATTTCGACAGTGGTGCTTTCATGAAAATTGGCGGCCTGTGCACCCCTGGATTTGCGGTGATGGAAAATCGAATATGCCATCGCGCTGAACACAACGACGCCGATTCCGACACAGATCCAGAAAACCAGCATGTGCAGGCTGTAGAGTTCCTGGCTGATCGGGGTTACACCCTGGGTCATGTTCAAAGCGTATTCGGCCCGGGCGACAGACATCGACAACATCGAAACCAGGCCCGTGGCGACGACTGAGAAACGTCTGGACAACTTGCTAAATATCATTCTCAACTCCCTGGAACACACGCCCGTAGTTTTATTCTGCGCGATACGGTGCGTACGCCGGCATGTAAACACAAAAATGCCACCTGAATCGGGAATCCAGACGGCGCTAAAATCAAACGCGAATTATACAGCCTTTCAATTGAAAGGCTAGCGCCTCCTTTTCCGAATTCGCAAGAAAACTACCTACTTCGACCGATTCTCCATACATGCTGATAGCGAGCCTGCGCCTCGGCCTGCGGTCATCAGGAAGTTCATCGATAACGCGTACCCATGGCGTTTTGAACTCCCAGCTCTGGTCGACCCGCTGCACGCCTTTTTCGATCCGGGTATACTCCGCATCGAGGGTAATAACCTCCTTGCGATACACCTTGCGCGAGGTCAAATACAATCCAGCGCCGAGAGCAAGCATTTCAAGCCCCGAAAAAGGCAGTACCAGCCACAAACCCTGCAGGGTAAAAAACAGGCCGACCGCGAGCGCGATCAGACAGGTGGCAAGATAGAAAAGTACCAGTTCTCTCCAGCTGATCGAGCAGTTGGGCGACAGCACGATACGATAGCCCGGACCGGAATCAACCTTAGTGATGCTAACCATTTCGATATTGCAATCTATACGCGAACAGGTATTTCATCACTTAAGCTGAGCTGCGACAATACCCGATTTACAGCAATGCAGGATTCTGATCTTGAACGACACCGAACAAAACCGCCCTGAAGAGCAAGCCCAGCTAAGCTTCGGGCAACTCCTCAAAAGTACTTTTTCCGCCTTTCTCGGCGTGCAGAGCAATGCCAACCGGGAACGGGACTTCACCCAGGGGAAGATGTCTCATTTTATCTGGATGGGGTTACTGTTCGGCCTGGTATTCGTGTTGACGATTATAGGAGTGGTGCAACTGGTACTGCACTTCAGCGGAACCTAGAGGAACCAGCCGCGGATAAAAACCCGCGCATAATGATCGACCAGTAAAAATGCAAACAACAGGCTGAGGTAAAAGATCGAGTAGCCAAAGGTTTTCATCGCAATGGCATTGGGCTGTTCGTCACGATACAGCCTGATCGCGTAATACAGGAAACCCACCCCCAGCGCGACCGCCCCGGCCAGGTATATCAAACCACTCATCTGCACGATAAAAGGCATCATCGTCACCACGAACAGCAGGATGGTATAGAGCAGGATCTGGATCTTGGTGAAATCAACACCGTGAGTTACCGGCAACATCGGAATGTCGGCCTTTGCATATTCTTCGCGACGGCGTATCGCCAGCGCCCAGAAATGCGGCGGGGTCCAGACAAAAATGATCAGGAACAGCAGCAGGGCTTCGGTATCGACGGTTCCGGTGACCGCGGTCCAGCCGAGCAAGGGCGGTGCCGCGCCGGCGGCGCCGCCGAGCACGATATTCTGCGGTGTCGCCCGCTTCAGGTACATGGTGTAGATCAGCGCGTAACCGACCAGCGAGAAAAAAGTCAGCACCGCGGTCAGCAGGTTGACGAAAATAACCAGCATGGCGATGCCGAGGGCACCAAGCGAAAGCGCAAAAATCAGCGCGGATTTCTGGTCAAGCGAGCCACTGACCAGGGGCCGATTACGAGTGCGCTCCATGACACGGTCAATATGCTCGTCGACCACGTGATTGATCGCGGCACCGGAAGCCGCGGCGAGCCCGATGCCAAGCAGGCCGAAGACGAAGACATCGAGGGGAGGAGCACCTTCGGCCGCCAGTAGCATTCCCACCATCGCGGTAAACACGATCAAGTAGACTACTTTTGGCTTGGTCAGACTATAGTATTGCGACCAGGAATTGAATGTTAGCGCTGTCATCTGGGTATCGTTGGATATTCCTGGTTTCGCGAAAGCTCGCCTTTATACAGGCAATGCCGGCCTGATTCAATCGCGCAATAGTAGCAGATTCATCCGAT
>CALDDP010000215.1 GCA_937936805.1 uncultured Gammaproteobacteria bacterium
GGGTCGGCCTGATCGGCGCCGGCAAATTCGGCTCGATGTTCCTCGCCCAGGTGCCGACCACGCCGGGGCTGGTGGTCACCACCATCGCCGATCTCGATCCCGCCCAGGCCATGCTGCGCTGCCGCGAGGTCGGCTGGGACGATGCCCGCGTGGCCAGCACCGGGTTTGTCGATGATGCCGAGATCATGATTCGCGGGGACAAGGTCGATGTGGTGGTCGAAGCCACCGGCCATCCGGCCGCCGGCATCAAACACGCGCTGCTGTGCGCCGCCCATGGCAAGCACGTCGTTATGGTCAATGTCGAGGCCGATGTGCTGGCGGGCCCTTACCTCGCGCAGCAGGCACGACAGGCCGGCGTGGTGTACTCGATGGCCTATGGCGATCAGCCGGCGTTGACCATGGAAATGATCGACTGGGCGCGCAGCTGTGGCTTCGAGGTGGTCGCCGCCGGCAAAGGCACCAAGTATTTGCCGAGCTATCACGCATCGACCCCGGACACGGTCTGGTCGTATTACGGTCTGAGCGCGGAGGAGGCCGCGGCCGCCGGTATGCGCAGCCAGATGTTCAATTCCTTCCTCGACGGCACCAAGTCCGGCATCGAGATGGCCGCGATCGCCAACGCGGCGGGGTTACAGGCGCCCGCAAATGGCCTCGCCTTCCCGCCCTGCAGCGCGGATGACCTCGCCCAGGTGCTGCGTCCGCAAAACGTGGGCGGACAGCTCGAGTTTTCCGGCCAGGTGGAGGTGGTATCGAGCCTCGAGCGTAATGGCAATCCCGTAGACCGTGACCTGCGCTGGGGGGTGTACTGCGTGTTCGAAGCGCCCAACGACTACAGCGCGGCCTGTTTCCGGCAATACGGCATGAACACCGACGACAGCGGGCGCTACTCGGCCATGTTCAAACCCTTTCATTTGATTGGCCTCGAACTCAACATCTCGATATTGAGCGCCGCGTTACGCGGCCAGCCCACCGGGGCGCCGGTGGGCTTCAACGCCGACGTGGCTGCGGTGGCCAAGCGCGACCTCGCAGTCGGCGAAACCCTCGATGGCGAAGGCGGCTATACCGTCTGGGGCAAGATCATGCCGGCGCAGGCCAGTATCGCTGCGCAGGCATTACCGATAGGCCTCGCCAGCGACGTCAAACTAACCGCGCCGATCAAGCAGGGCCAGGTGGTTACGCAGAAAGACATTGTCGCCGATACCGACACCCAGGCCTGGCAGGTGCGCAATGCCATGTTACGCAATTTCGAAACCGGGACAGATTTATTTAGTCGCTGAGTTACAGGGTCAGGTCTTTGATTTTTAATCTGGACTGCAATATCAAAGACCCGGCCCTGTGATCGAAGACTAATCTAAACGGCAACTCTGGCAATCGAAGAGCCTGGAATAGATCCAGCATCCCATGCAGAAACCCATAACCGCGTCTAACCAGGCTAAAGTGAAAAAAATGACCAGGACCAGTGAAACCCAGGTATCGGCAGATCCCGTTAGACTCAGCGTGACCAGGATCAGCGCCAGCGACGCTCCCATCGACCAGGCGAATCGCTTTGGCAGATGAGGCGTTGGCACGAACTTCATCCTCGAAGACAACAGTGATGCGATGATTCCGGTCGGCGATAAAGGCCGGAGGCCGGAACTGGCCGCCACCAGCATGTCAATCAGCAGAAAAACCGACAGGTACAACACCGCCGAAGATTCCGGCTGAACGAGATGGAAGGCCAGCGCGACACCCAGCAAGGCGTTGACAATGCCGGCCCTGGTTCGAATGGCGGTCACATTGAAAGTCTTTTTCCCGGGCAACTTCTCGAGTAAAGCTCTACCTGCCCCGGGCAGCGAGCATACTTTTTCGGTTACGCCGTGATGTGGAGTCATGGTTTTCATGGCGCCCCTCTCAAACCGCTTCTGCGAGAATAACTTCATCCGATCCTTCATGGATATCTTCAAACAGGTAGGTGGAAAGATAGCGCTCGCCGGTGTCGGGTAACAGCGCCAGGATGCTCACCTCCCCGTCCGCTTTTTCGGCCGTTTTCAAAGCCGCCGCGACAGCCCCTCCGGCAGACAAGCCCACAAATATGCCTTCCTCGGCCGCCAGCCGCAACGCGATCGCGCGGGCCTCTTCGTCACCGACGGGCTCGATCACATCGACCACATCCGGGTTTAACACGTCTGGCATGAAGTTGGGTCCTATTCCCTGAATCTTGTGCGGCTGCCACTCCTTGCCGCGCAGCATTTGTGATGCTTCGGGTTCGAAAGCAACGATGTGCGTATCTGCCCGCTCATTTTTCACCGTTTCGCCAACGCCTGTGATCGTCCCGCCGGTGCCCCAGCCGCAGACAACGAAGTCGAGTGGCTTACCCTCGAAATCCTGCAATATCTCCTGGGCGGTGGTGAGTCGATGAATTTCCGGATTGGCCAGATTTTCAAACTGACGTGTCTGGAACCACCCGTTTTGCTCGGCCAGCTCGGCAGCACGCCGGACCATGCCAGTGGCTTTTTCTGCGGCGGGAGTCAGGATTACGCGGGCCCCGTAAGCGCGCATGATTTTGCGCCGCTCGATGGAGAAGGATTCCGCCATGGTTGCGACAAACGGGTAGCCCATGGCGGCGCAGACCATCGCCAGGGCAATGCCCGTGTTGCCGGACGTGGCCTCGATAATCGTTTGGCCTGGTTTCAGTGCACCGCTTCGTTCTGCGTCTTCGATGATGGCCCTTGCCATCCGGTCCTTCACCGACCCGGCCGGATTGAAGCTCTCCAGCTTGACGTAAATATTGACGCCCTGCGGTGCCAGCCGGTTGAGTTTCACGATTGGTGTATTGCCGATAGTTTTAGTAATGTTGTCGTATATCATTTCTAAGCTCCTGGCAGCGATATTGCTGCGATAGTTGAAGTAGGAGCCATGGTAGAGATGCGCAACATTCGGATTAAGTCCAGAAAATGTTGTAATTGACTATTAAAAATGTAGTGAGAGGGATTAGCGATGTCAGACGATTATGACTATGGTGAAGCCTGCCCCGTGTCGATGGCCGCCTCGGTTCTCGCCGAACGCTGGACGCTTCAGATCATTCGGGAAATGTTCCTCGGCTCCACGAAGTACTCCCAGTTTCAAAAATACATGCCGAATATTTCCCCCACCCTGTTAAAAAATCGGCTTCGCTCGCTGGAAGACCACGGCGTTATCATGCGCAAGAAAACGGCGACCCAGGGGCGCTACGACTATTACCTGACGCCATCCGGTAAGGCCCTGGGGCCATTACTGACCGAATTCGGGAAATGGGGCATGCGCTTTGCAAATAGCGGCATGACGGAAAAAGAAAATACCGTTTATGGCCTGATGCGCGACCTCTCCGGGGCGCTGGATACAGGAGAACTTCCGGATTGTGATATTACGGTGCAGTTTAACTTCACGGACAACCCGGAAAGTACTAAGCAATTTATCAACATTCATAGCGGCCAGGTTGAGGTATGCAGTCAGAATCTGGGTTTTGAAGTAGATGTCTATATCACCACCACGCTAAAGGACATGACTAAAATCTGGTATGGCGAGCTGGCAATGCTGAAAGCAATAGAAGATGAAAAAATGGCTATCGTGGGTAATAGCCAGTACATCCGAAACATCACCAGGTGGTTACGCATCAGTAGTTTCACCGGTAACAATCCCCAATTTGTTGCACCGGGGTAAATGAATAATGAATTCCCCAAAAAGACATGGTGACAGTTTACTTATCTCTAAAATAAGTCAACTGTCACCTGATTTGGCAATGCCTGGCGCGACCGGTCGCTATAAACCTGGCTTCGCTACTGACGCGCACCGATACTTCCTATACCCTGTCGTGGCTGCGGAATCACCCGCAGGCATCACAAACTCAAACCTGGAGAATTACATGGCCGTTTACAGAATTACTCGTTTTGCAGCTTCAGATATGGATAAGGTTGGCGAGAAGGTGGAAACCATGCGCGCGACAGTGGAAAGCACCGGTGCCGAATTTATCGACCTGGTCTCGTATGGCAATGGTAAAGGTGTCGTCCTTGCGAAGTACGCGGACCAGGCCAGCATGGACGCGGCTACGGAGACCGCTCGCAAAGTCTTTGCTGACATGGTTGAAGCCGGCCTGATCGATGGTGACTCGATACACCCCCACATGGGTGAGGTATTCGCGTCTTTCTAACCTGGCCTGGCGATTAGAGTGACGGTTTACTTGTTTCAAAAACAGGTAAACTGTCACTTCGATTCACACGAACGCGGATT
>CALDDP010000216.1 GCA_937936805.1 uncultured Gammaproteobacteria bacterium
CAGGAGATAATCCGCAGCGCATCGGCGAGCAGCCTCGCAATCTACTACCAGCGATCCACCGCTGATTACAAATCGGATGGATCAATCGTCACCGAGGCCGATCTGGCAATGCAACAGGCGCTGACAACAGCGCTCGCCGAACGTTACCCCGGGGTGGCTATGCTGGGCGAAGAAATAAGCGAAGCGACGCAGCTCGAAGTTATCAACAGCAGTGACGATTACTGGTGCCTGGATCCAGTTGACGGTACCACCAATTTTCATGCGACCGTACCATTGTTCTCAATATCGTTGGGCCTGATCAGCGCCGGCGAAGTCAAGCTCGGCATCGTTTATGATCCGAATCGTGACGAGTTTTTTAGCGCCATCAAAGGCCAGGGCCTCTGGATTAACGGCGCGCGGGTGGCAGCACCGGATCAGCCCCACGAGCTGGGTAACTGTATAGCGTTCATCGATTTTAAACGCCTCACAGATGCGATCAGCACCAGCCTGGTGCTCGATACCCCGTACAAATCGCAGCGTAATATCGGTACCTGTGCACTGGAGTGGGCCTGGCTTGCCGCCGGTCGCGTCAACTTGCTGCTGCACGGTCGCGAGCGCATCTGGGATTATTCTGCCGGTGTACTATTGGTCCAGGAAGCCGGCGGTCGATGCGAAACTTTTGACGCCGAGCCGGTCTTCAAGCAGACCCTGGTACCGCGCTCGGTAATCGCAGCGAGCACGGATGAGCTCTTCGAACTATGGGCTACCCGTATTCGCACCGTAAGCTAAGCACGCTGTCGAGTCGCACCCTGGTCCTGCTGACGGTGCTGGCAGCGCCAGCGGTAAATGCCGAATCACTCCGCATACTCAGCCAGAACATGAATCGTCTGTTCGACAATATCGACGACGGTAACAATGAACAGATTCTATCCCGGGGTCGTTTTCGACAGCGCGTTAAAAACGCGGCTGGAAAATTCGGTGACGAATTCGAGCTGCCGCATATCATCGCACTGCAGGAAGTCGAGAACAGCAACGTATTGCGTCAGATCGCGGCAGAAATCAGAAAGCGTTACGGTGAACTCTATCGCCCGGTGCTGATACGAGGGCATGATGTATCCGGCATCAACCTCGCCTTCCTGGTGCGACAGGATGTCGAAATCAAAAAGGTCGAGCAACTGTTTCGCAATACCAGACTCAAGCAGACCGGCAATCCACTGTTTTCACGCCCGCCTCTGTACCTTGAAGCCTGCATCCTCGAAAAATGCATTTCGCTGCTCAACGTGCACCTGCGTTCCATGCGCGGTATCGATAGCGACCGCAAAGGCCAACGCGTGACCGGCAAACGCCTGCGCCAGGCTGAAACCATTGCCGCCTGGAGTAACGACTTCCAGCGCTCGCGGACCGGGGCTTCGTTACTGCTACTCGGGGATTTCAATGCGCTCACCCCGACCGACAAACATGTCGATGTCATCGGTATCATCCGCGGCAATCCGGACAACACGACGGCAAGCCTGCCCGGACGCGACCTGGTAGATCCCGACCTGGTCGATATAAGCGCACTGGTAACGCCGCCGAAGCGCTATTCGTTTATCTTCCGCGGCAACCGGCAGCAACTCGACTACATGTTTGTCAACCGCTCATTCGACGCCGAGATAAAAGCCATAAACTTCAGTCGCATCGACTACCGCTTCTCTGATCACGCGGGTCTGCTGGCATGGCTGGAGTGGTAGGCGCGGTTACTGCTGACTATGCGCCTGTGCGAGATATTCCTGTGACTGCATCTCGATCAAGCGGCTCGCGGTCCGCTCGAACTCGAAGCTGAGCCGCTTGCCAAGATAAAGCTGCTCGGGACTGACCGCGGCACTGCAGATTAATTTGACATGGTGGTCGTACAACACATCGATGAGCAGCACGAAGCGTCGCGCAACATCGTCGTCCATACCGTCCATCTGACGGATATCGGTCAGGATCAGGGTATTGAAAAAGCGCGCCAGCTCGAGGTAATCGTTTTGACTGCGGGTGGTTTCACAAAGCTCGGCAAAGCTGAACCAGACCGTATCCTCGGCACAGTATTGATGCGCGAGGCTGCGTCCATTGATACTCAATTCCGCCTGCTCGGCCTGCACCGGTGTAACGTGCTGCGACAGGTAATCACGGATCGTGGCTTCGGCTTCACTATCGTGCGGAACCGAGTAAAGGTCGGTCTGCTGCAGGAAGCGCAGGCGATAATCCAGCTGCCCATCGAGGTTGACGACCCTGCAATGGCGGCCAAGCAGCTCGATAGCCGGCACAAAACGGGCTCGCTGCAGACCGTCATGGTAGAGCCTGTCCGGCGCCACGTTCGAGGTCGTCACCAGTACTACGCCTTCGGCAAACAATGCTTCCAGCAAACCAGCGATAATCATCGCATCGCCAATATCAACAATCACAAATTCGTCGAGGCATAACACCTGGACCCGGGAGGCAATATCCCGCGCCACCTGTTGCAATGGATTTTCAATATTGCCCTGTCGCTGCAACGACAGATGCACGCCATTCATGAAACTATGGAAGTGCGTACGCTCACGCTCGATGTGAGCGGGTAGCGACTGGTAAAACAAATCCATCAGCATCGTTTTGCCGCGACCGACACCGCCCCAGAAATACAGCCCGTTTACTGCTGGCCATTTACTCCGTTGCGAAAACAGGCCCTGCCACCAGCGTTCAGGCCGTGCATCGACAACACGCTCGAACAGGTCATCGAGTAAGGCAACCAGGTTTTGTTGCGCGGCATCGACAACAAATCCGGGTTGCTCCATCAATAACTGGTAATTTCGTGACGGTATCATGGCTTCACCGGGTTACCGATACAGTTGTTGTGCAAACTGGCAAAAGGGCTGGATTGCATCACATAGTGCAAATAAATATATCTGTTTTTCAACATCTTAACGTGTATTTTTAATGTTCT
Organism: uncultured Gammaproteobacteria bacterium; assembly: GCA_937936805.1. Taxonomy (GTDB): domain Bacteria; phylum Pseudomonadota; class Gammaproteobacteria. The sequence goes on from CALDDP010000216.1 coordinate 2,927, forward strand.
TTGCTACTATAAAGTAAAGCGCGACCCAATCGGTTGAATAAAATATCAAGCAGGATATACTTTTTTGGTCGAAAATATGGGCAAAGTGGTTTGATTTTAAGGCTTTTCAAATCATAGCGGCTCAAACAAACAGGAAATCAGCTACGTATCTATAGTAATGGCAGTAGATAATCGAGTCATCAACCCTGCCCTTGCGCAACAATTGTTCCGCAAGAGTGAAATGCTCAAGCGCAAGCGCGCCGGCGAGCCCGCGGCAATCGAATCCTTTCCGCGGGTGGTGAAGACGATTACCGGTTTGTGGCGTTACTCGGAAGGTAAGAAATACCTCGAAGAATTAATCCTGGTTGAAGGAGGTAAACGCCGCGCCGGATTTCCGGTCGATGCCCAGGATGAATTGATGTTCCTCTACCAGCTGCTGCTGGATCAGCATCGCATCCTGAACCTGCGCGGGCAGAAAATTACCGCGAACAGACCGCCCGGCACCAAGTTCACTATAGGGAAAAGAGACTGATAACCCTGCCGTCTTTACGGCCGCCTGCAAGATTCCCATGTATTCAAGATTCCAGCTTGCGCGGGACTGGCGGTATGCAGTGACTGCTGGATCCCGCCGGTCCGACGCATCGGGTCGAGCCGCGGGATGACAATATCAGAAGAATGCGGCAACTACGCAGCAGCAGTACCTGCCGTCATAACCACGGCTTCACCTCAAATCCTCCTCTCACAGTCATACCCCGGCTTCACAATGAAACCCCTTCTTACTGTCATTCCGCGGCTTCGCCATGAAACTTACTCTTTAACTGTCATACCGCACTGTCATACCGCGGCTTGACCACGGTATCCAGTTCCTGCGCGGGTCTCTTGATCCCGCCGAACAGTCCAGTTGGGTCAGGCCCTGGGATGATACTGACGGGAGAGCTAGAGCTCCTTGCCGGCCCGCCATTCCTTGAAGCGGATTACGCAGCGCGCGCCAAGGCTCATGAATGGTTCCCGATACAATCGTTGCGGCCGTGGTTGCGGGCGATAATCAGGCACCAGGCTGGTGGCGCTGCTTTCACTGGCCATCTCCGCGGCCACGATGCCCGCGATCGTGCCGCGCGTCGTGCCCAGCCCGTTTTGACAACAGGCACTGAACAATCCCGCTTCGAGCTCGGCCAGAGCCCAGACGTCATTCCGGCTGAGGCATAGCCGGCCAGACCAGCAATACTCCATTTCGACCTGTTTCAACATCGGGAATCGCGCGTAGAAGGTTCGTTGGTGATCGCTGGCGATACGCTGCAGGCGATCAGGCGGCAGGCGCAGCGAAGCTTCGTAGGTACAACGGTTGCGAATCACCAGTCGCGGCCCGCCGCTACCGTCGATTCGGCGTACTGTCGAGCCGATTGGATCGGACGGCGTAAAACCCCAGCGCTCGACACCACCGAGCGCATCGACTTCGGCGCCGCTGAGTTCGCGTGTCATCGAGGCGTAGAGGTTTATATGCATCAACCGCTGCCGATAAAAGCCAAAGCTTTCGATCAACCCGTTAACCGCTAGAATTACCCGGTTGGCGGTCACCGACCCGGTTGCGGTATTTGCCAGCCAGCGTTCGCCTTTGCGGGATAGCTGCTTCAAGGCAGAGTTTTCATACAACCGGCAACCCGACTGTTCGACCAGCGCATCCGCCAGGCTGCGTATGTATAACGCGGGTTGCAGGACCGCGGTCCCCGGCGTGTGCAGTCCCCCGCTATAATAATCGCTGCCGCAGATTGCACGCATCGCCCGGGCATCGAGCAACTCGAAGGGTTCTCCCAGCGTATCGAGATGGCGCGCATAGTTGGTATTGTGCTCGCTGCCGATGCGACAGGCGGCGGCGTTTATTTTCCCACAGGGATCGAATGCTTCCCCGGGGAAACCGAAGTCCTGCGCAGCCCGGGCCGCAAACGCGATGGCCGCGCGATTCATTCTGATATTGCGCAAATCCTGCGAGTCCTCGCCGGCGTAGCTACCGCTTGCAAGCGCGTGCGGTAGATCGATCATGAACCCGGAATTACGCCCGGCGGGACCGCTGGCAACCTGCTCGGCTTCGATTATGACCACGCTCGCCTGTGGCTCGAGCTGGTGCAGGCGTCGCGCCGCGGACAAGCCGGCAAAACCGGCGCCGACCACTAGATAATCGCACTCGATATCCTGCGCCAGCGCAGCTCCCACCGCGCGCGGCTGAAGGATGGCGCTCCAGCCACTCTCGCCGAGATCGGCCGGTTTGCGCTCAACATGGATCATCGGGCTACCTAATCAACCGCTTCGCCGTCGTTACGATCACTCAGATCGATCCAGATGGTTTTTAGCTCGGTGTACTGATCATGCGCGTGCAGAGAATTGTCACGCCCGCCGAAACCCGATTGTTTGTAGCCGCCGAACGGGGTGGTGATATCGCCTTCGCCGTAACAGTTAACCGTGACCGTGCCGGCCCTGATTTCGCGCGCGGCGCGCAAAGCCTGCTTGCCATTGGCGCTGAACACGCTGGCGGCCAGCCCGTACTCAGTATCGTTGGCAACTGCGATTGCCTCATCGGTTGAACGCACCGTGATTACTGCCAGCACGGGGCCGAATACTTCTTCCCTGGCGAGCTTATCGGTGGCTTTGACTTGGTCGATAATGGTGGGCAACACGTAGCGCCCCTGTTGGGTCTTGCCACCGATCACGATCTTGCCCTTTTTCAGATAGGCAGAAACTTTCCTGAAGTGCTCTTTATCGACCAGCGCACCGAGATGATGACGTGGATCGAGCGGGTCACCGGTTTTCCAGTTGCGTGTGCGCGCGATAATCCGTTTCATCAGCTTGTCCTTGACCGCCTCGTGTACGATCAGGCGCGAACTTGCCGAACAGTTTTCACCCATGTTCCAGAAGGCGCCATTGACCACATTTTCGGCGACCAGGTCCAGGTCCTCGGCATCCTCGAGCACGATCGCCGGATTTTTACCACCGCACTCGAGCACAATTTTCTTCAGATTAGACGCAGCCGAGTACTGCAGAAAGCGGCGCCCGGTTTCAGTCGAGCCGGTGAACGACAGCATATCGATGTCAGGGTGCCGACCCATCGGTTCACCGACGTCGGGACCCATGCCGGGGACGACGTTTAGCACGCCCCGCGGCAATCCCGCCTCGAGCGCGAGCTCGGCAATACGCAGTGCGCTGAGGCTGGTTTGTTCGGCCGGTTTTAACACCACCGAGTTACCCGCCGCCAGC
>CALDDP010000217.1 GCA_937936805.1 uncultured Gammaproteobacteria bacterium
CTGGAACAAAAACTGGCAGCCTTCCTGAAGATGGACGATGCCATTCTGTTTTCCTCGTGTTTCGATGCTAACGGCGGCATATTTGAAGTATTGCTCGATGCAAATGATGCGGTGATCTCCGATAGCCTCAATCACGCTTCACTGATCGACGGCATTCGTCTGTGCAAGGCGCAACGCCTGCGCTATGCCAACAACGATATGGCTGATCTGGAAGCGAAATTGATCGAGGCCCAAAGTGCTCGTTTTCGCCTGGTGGTTACCGACGGGGTTTTTTCGATGGACGGCACTTACGCCAATTTATCCGTAATCTGTGACCTTGCCGAACGCTACGATGCGCTGGTAATGGTCGATGACAGCCATGCTATCGGCTTCATCGGCGAGCGCGGCGCCGGTACGCCCGAGCTACTTGGCGTCGAGGGCAGGGTGCATATTACCAGCGGCACCTTCGGCAAAGCGCTGGGTGGTGCCAGTGGCGGCTATATTACAGCGCCGCAAGCGGTGATCGACTTGCTGCGGCAGCGGGCACGTCCCTATTTGTTTTCCAATAGTCTCGCGCCCGGGATTGTTACGGCCACCTTGAAGGCGCTCGAATTGCTCGAGCAGGGTGCTTCATTACGACTGCAACTGGCTGAAAATACAGCCTATTTCCGTCGCCGCATGACTGAAGCCGGATTTGACATCATTAGCGGTGAACATCCAATCATACCGGTTATGACCGGCGAAGCCCCGGTCGCGCAACAACTCGCCAGCAAACTGATGGAACACGGCGTTTATGTCACGGCGTTTTCTTTCCCGGTAGTACCGAGGGGCCTGGCAAGAGTGCGTACCCAGATGAGCGCCGCGCATAGTCGCGTGCAGCTTGATAAGGCGATCGACGCATTTATCGCCGTGGGTCAACAGATTGCCTTAATTCCCGGGAGTCAGAGATGAAAGCACTGGTAAAAGCTCACGAAAAACCCGGTCTCTGGCTGCAGGACGTGGCAAAGCCCGAACCGGGACCCGAAGATGTGTTGATCAGGGTCAACGAGGTCGCGATCTGCGGCACCGACCTGCACATCTACAACTGGGACCAGTGGGCGCAGGAGCATGTGCCGGTGCCGATGACTGTCGGACATGAGTATATTGGCGTAATCGACGAGATCGGTGACCTGGTGCACTCGGTCGAAGTCGGTGATCGCGTTTCCGGCGAAGGGCATATCATGTGCGGAGAATGTCGTAACTGTCGTGCCGGTCGCGGGCACCTGTGTCGGGATACCCGCGGAGTCGGGGTCAATCGACCCGGTGCTTTTGCCGAGTACGTGTGTATCCCGGCGCAAAATGCGTACAAGATTCCAGAGCAGATCAGCGACGATATCGCCTCGATCCTCGACCCGCTGGGTAACGCGGTGCATACGGCCCTGTCGTTCGACCTGGTGGGTGAAGACGTATTGATTACCGGTGCCGGCCCCATCGGCCTGATGGCAACTGCGGTGGCGCGCCATGTCGGCGCGCGACACGTGGTGATTACCGACGTCAACGAAAAGCGTCTGGGCATGGCGGACCAGTTCGGCGCGACGCGCACGGTCAGGGCCGGGCAGGAGGACCTGCACGACGTCATGGATGAGCTCGGTATGCTCGAGGGTTTCGATGTCGGTCTCGAGATGTCGGGCAATGAGAACGCGTTGCACGATTTGATCGATATCATCAATCACGGTGGCAAGATTGCGCTGTTAGGTATCTATCCGAACATCCCACAGGTGAATCTCAACGAAGCGATCTTCAAGGGGCTCAGCCTGAAAGGAATTTACGGGCGTGAAATGTTCGAGACCTGGCACAAGATGGTGGCGATGCTGGGTAGCGGTCTCGATGTCAGTGCGGTGATTACCGACCATATCGATTTCGAAGATTTCGAAACCGGATTCAAGCGCCTGAATGCCGGAGAAGCCTGCAAAGTGGTAATGCGTTTCTAGCTATTTGTTTGTTCCCCCGACCTTGCCCCCACTATCAGGGAGTTTGTACCCTGAGTCTTACGGGCCAAACCCTCGGGGAAAGACCAGGTTTTCTAACACGCTTTCCTCTTCGCTCCACCAGCAAGGAAAATCTGCTCTGTCCCCCTCGAAGTAAGCAGCAAACGCTGCCTGGCAATGATTAGCATTAAACTGTTGCGAGATTCCCGCTTACGCGGGAATGACAGAGTAGTAGTACGGGAATGACAGGGTAGTGCCGCGGGGATGGCAGGGTAGTAGCTCGGGGATGGCTGCAGGAGAAAGGGGGGCAGCGGGTAAAGGAGCGCCGGCAGGATTAAATCGCGCCACCAGTTAACTGATACACCCACGCGGTTAGCATCGAACCAGTCAGGCCAAGCGCCAGGTAGAGTGCGAAAACCGGTTTCCTGACCAGTGCCCAGACCGCAATTGCCGCCGGAATCGACGATACCGCGCCCGCGGTGATGAAAGCCATCGCCGCCCCGGGCGTCATGCCTATCTCGAGCAGCCCCGAGATCAACGGGATAGCGGCATATCCATTCAGATAAGACGGGGCGCCGACAATCGCGGAAAGTGGAATGGCGAACCAGTTGTCAGGGCCGACATAAGCCGCTATCCAGGCGGATGAAACATAAGCGACCATCAGGCTTTCGAGGAGAAATGCCAGGCTTAGCCATTTGCCTAGAAATACGCCTATCGACAGTGATTCCTGGTTGAAGGCCTGGATGCGGGCGGGTTCACGCCAGAATTTCCATAGCACGCTGCCTGGCTTGTCGCTCGCGCAACTGCTGCCGCAACAACCGATGACCTCGGCGCGTAACGGGTCGTCGAGGCCGCCGTAACGCTTGATGACGAGGACCGCAAAACCCGCCAGCAAACCCATCGTCATCGCCGCGAGCGTCTTGGCGACGGCAAAATTGAAGCCTATACCGGCAGCGGTGAGAACGAACATTTCCGGATCCATGATCGGTGACGCAATCCAGAAAGCCATCACCGGCGCCAGCGGTATGCCGGCCCCCAGCATCGCTGCGATTAATGGAATAACGCCGCAGGAGCAAAACGGTGAAACGGCGCCTACCAGCGCGGCGAGTATGGTCGCTCGTACCGGGTTACCGCTGAATGCTTTTGCAATTAACGCATCGGCGCTGGTGGCCTTCGCATATGCGGCGATAGCTATTGCCAGCGCAAAGAATGGCAGCATTTCCCAGAGCGATTCGAGGGTTGAGATAATACTGACCGAAAGCTGTGGCGGATCGAGGACAGCGATCAGCAGGGTTATCAGTACCATTGCCTTGAAAACCTTATCCCTTGCAATCGAAGCGAGGGCCGGTATTAGCTGGCTGTTGCGCTTTCCGGTTTCGGTACATGTATTCATATTTCTAGTAATTTCGAAATAATAGGATTAAAAAATCAGCTGACATCCGCGCAGCATTCTTCTGTCAGGTAATCGACCAGTCTGCGTAAAAGCTCGAACTCCATTTTACAGATCAGGGTGGCCTGCTGGCGTTCCTGGCGAATAACACCGGCAGACTTCAAATGCGATATGTGATGTGTCAGCGTGGAGCCGGGGATGTTTAATTTCTTTTGAATCGTGCCTACCGCCAGGCCTTCGTCGCCGGCGCGTACCAGCAGGCGAACAATCTCGAGTCGTGTCGGGTTGCCGATCTTGGCGAGAATATTGGCGGCATCGTCGAGTTTCATGCGCATGATTCTAGTGTTCTAGTTTGAGTTTGTCAACTATATTACTAGAATTATCGAAATAATATTATCGATTGTGGCCAGGTTAACCTCGCTCAGATAGATTTTACCGTGGCGAGATGCCAGTGAGGCGGGCCCGGCTATTGCGCGGCTGCGGGACGAAGTGATTGGGGAGTAAGGTCGTGTAATGATGATTACAGTCAATGGTCAGCCGATATCGAGATGATCGATAAAATCACTGAACAGACTTGAGCCACCTGCAGTTTCAGGCATGGCCAGAACCTGCTTGCAGAGCTGGCGCGCCTGCGACTCATCGAGACCCCCATACTGCAGCAGGCCCATCGCCTTGATGCGCATTTCGTCGTTATCCAGGGCCAGTTCGGGGTCGCCCTTACAATCCTTGCGCGATATCCTGAGGCTGGCGCCGGATTCGGTTCGCGCGGTTACCTCTGCGCCCCAGGATGCCGGGTAATTTGAGGCGTATGGGTCGGCGATGGTCACGCTTGTTTGCCTGCGTAGTTGTTCACTGCGCTGTCTTGCCGCATCGTCGAAGGAGTTGAGGCCGACCTCACCATCGAGTACTGCGATCGCGGCCGTATGGTAGAGCGAAAATTTAGCCTGGTACTCGGTTTCCGGCATCGGGTAATCACATACGTCGAGTGCCGCCTGGTAAGTTCTGATCTCAATCTCCTTTACCCGGTCCCCATCCAGCATCTGATGAATTTCAAGCGCGCAGTCGATTATCGGATGGGTATGTCGGCAGGAAGGCCAGGGTTTGATCGAGGTCAGGCAAAGTTGCCAGGCCGCGTCCGGTTCCTCGAGAATGCAAACTGGCTCAGGGTCATTACACATCGCTGTGAAAAATCCCTTCCTGCCCTCGAGAATTTCCGGTGAACCGCTAAAACCATGCGCCGCGAGTTCCGCGGCGAGCATTCCCGACTCGCAGGCGCGCCCGGCATGCAGGTGTTTACTCATTGCGCCTGTTTCCATGAACTGCCAGAAGCCGCTGGACTGGGTGCCGGCATTGCCCAGCGCATTTACTGCTTGATCTGCAGACAGTTCGAGCAAGGATGCGGCGGCCATTGCAGAACCAAACGGGCCACAGGTCGCGGTGTTATGCCACACGCGGTAATGCGCCGGGCCAACCGCGGCTCCAACACGGCACATGGCTTCGAAGCCGTGCAGGATGGCATGCAGCATGCGTGGCGCGTCGGCACCGAGTTTTGCACCAAGGGCCAGCACTGCCGGTACCACAACGCAACCGGGATGCGTGACCGAAGCACGGTGCAGGTCGTCGGTTTCGGTAATGTGGGTAAGTGCGCCCATCAACAACGCTTTGCGCTTGCTATCCATGTCACTGCTCGAGGCCCAGCTGCGCAGTACCCCGCCAACCCCGGTCCTGCTACCGGCGTAGGCACAGGCGATTGCATCGAGGGTAAACAATGCGGCGTGTCGCAGGTCCCGGTCTGATACCGGCTTGTTGCGGATCAACTCGATTAATTCTTGTGTCAGGCTCATTGAAGTTCCAGAATAGGCATCACAGTTAGCGATCAGTTCGGTGAAGATTTAACCTAAAAATCAAGCAGGAGTACAGCATGTCTCGAAAAGAGGTTATTGGGGAACCGTTGGTAATCGATGGGCGCGTGCTGTCGCTTTCGCAAGCGATTCGTGCCGGGGACTTCGTTTTTGTCACCGGACAGGTGCCGATGCGCGACGGTAAACCGATGACCGGGGGTAGCATCGAAGACCAGACTCGCGCCTGTCTCGACAGCCTGCGGCAGATCCTCGGCGAAGCCGGCTGCGATCTCGCCGATGTCGTCAAATCCATGGTCTGGTTGAAAAACCGGGCGGACTTCGGCGGTTTTAACGCGGTTTACTCGGAGTATTTTCCTTCCGAGCCGCCCACCCGGTCCGCGCTGGTCAGCGAGTTCCTGATCGATATCCTGGTTGAAATCGAGTGCGTCGCCTACAAACCGCTATAGCTATTGTCTCGCCGCACCGCCACCGTTTGAATGTTGTGCCTGAATCGCAGGGGTGGGTTTCGTCAATATTCTTTGTTTACCCCGGCAGCTACTCTGCTGCTTACGGCTGCATACCGGCTTGCTTGAATCTATTGTCGAGCCAGCGGAACAGGTAGCCTCGCGGTTTGTCCTGACCACTAATCAGGTAATCCAGGGTATAGGCATTGTTCATGCTGGCCGATAGCATGCGCTCACCCATCTCGGTGCCGCAAAACAGGATTTCGTCCTCCGCTGCCAGTAATTCGTTTTCATCCGGCAGCATGATGCGATTTTCACCGCGTGCGATGGAGAAGGGCATACAGGGCAACGAAGCTTCCAGGTTGTGTGGATCGCGAATCAATTCGCGCAGCGACAGGGAATTGCCGTCCTGCAGGTACTCCATCACCGCGCTGGCTTCCTGCGGGCAGATTTTTACCTGCCACAGGTGAGGCGGCTCGTCAGCGATCAACTCCTGCAGATTTTTTACCGTATGCGCACAGATGTCCTCGCCCTGTTCGCGCAGGTAATCGATAAAAATCTGCACCTGCGGTGAGATCAGGTGCTTGAGCACCCGCCTTGCCGTGGTCAGGCTGGACTGCAACACCAGGTGTGCATTTATTGCGTCAAACGCGATCTGGTTTTCGTGAGAGTTTTGCCTGACGATGGTGAAGGCATCAGGTTTCAATGCCTGCACAGACATCAGGATGCTGAGATTGTCGTGATCGCTATCGGTTCCAGCCACGACCCCAGCCGCATGCTCCAGTCCCGCTTTCTTCAGTGTGTCAAGATTGGCGTTGCTGTTGATTATCCTGGCGGCGCCCTCGATTTTCTCTATTTTCGGATCGATGATGACGGGCTTTATACCGTTTAGAACAAATTGCCTGTAAAGCCATTTGCCCATGCGACCGTAGCCACAGATTATCCAGTCACCAGTGGGTACCTCGATCGGCTGTCCGAGCCGGGCACGGGGATTACGCACCAGGCAGGAGTTCAGGTTGTGCAGGCGCGGGGCGGTGATCGCCATGCTCAGCAATTGAGCGAAAATTTCAAATGGATTGATGATGGTGACATTACCCAGCGACTGTAGATGTTCGATGTGGCTTTTCGAGCTGGAGCGGCACAGAATATGAATATCAGGATTCAGCAATCGCGTCATCACCGCGATGCGTGCATTAATCTCTTCGTTTACCGTGAGGATGACCACGCCTTTGCAATTGGGCATACGTACGCCGGCATCGTCCAGGTGCCTGGGATTCGTCGGATCGGCGCAGAGTCCGGGCATGGTGACGCGATAATCACGCAGCCTGAGCGCCTTGATGCGTTCGGGGTCGATATCGATGATGACGCCACGTAACCAGTGGTCATTCAGTCCACGCGCGAGCAGGCTGCCGGTATCGCCGAAACCACAGATTATAAAAAACGGGTGGCCGATACGTCGCACCTGCCTGGCGAAGCGATGTTCATTCAGCGCGAGCAGGAAATGCGGATTTTGTACCAGTCGAAAGATTGATCCGATCGCGTATAACCAGGCAACTACCCCCATATAGACACAAAGAATCGCCCATAAACGCTGTTGATCCGTAAATTCATGCGGTATTTCGCCAAACCCGGTGGTGGTCGCGGTATAGGTGAAAAAGTAAAACGCATGAAACAGGTTCATGTACTCGACGTTGCCGTCGGCGTCCTTGCCGGGAATCAGGGCCATGCCGGTAATACCGATGGCGTAAACCGCAATGAGCACAAAAACCGGCCCGCGCATATAGCGCAGCACCACCATCGAAACCCGGTCAAGTTCTGAGGTAGTTGCCATTACGGGTCTGTTATCTGCGGGATATCAGGGTATCGCCAACCAGTATTACCACGCTGACGATACTGGCCACCAAAGCGCCCCCGGCCAGGGAAACGATGTTAGACATCGATTCCGGGCTCGGCCCGAGCGCCGTCTGGTCGGCATCGATGATCCAGACCACGCGCGCGGCTATCAACAGGACATCTACTGCCAGGCTGCTCGCCAGCAACAGCGCACCGACCTGCGAGCGGTCTCCCAGTTTCAGCCCGGTGGCGATCAGGTTAATCAGGATTGCTATCGTCAGTAACCAGACATTGTGGTGACTTGCATTGTCGATACTCCCCATTACAAAGGCGAAGGTGAACGATAGCGCCAGAATGGTGACAAACCCAAAAATTACTCGTTCCAGGTTCATTGCAGACCTCGTTTTTATGTTCTGAATACGCCTAGAATACGCCGATGAAATAGATTCGTCACCCGGCTACTAAAGATCTCGATTTATTTCTCGCGAGCGTTATTATTCTTTTTCTCTCGAATTGCGGATTTTATTTTGATTATGGGTGACGATTTCGCGGCAATTGTCGATCAGGATACCCAAAGCAGAATCCAGGCCTATCGCGTCGATCAGATCAGGCGAAGACTGAGCGAGGCCGATTGCGCCGCAATAGTGCTCTTCGATCCGGTGAATATCCGCTATGCCACCGGTACGCGCAATATGCAGGTCTGGACCATGCACAATATCTGCCGTTACGCGGTAATTTTTGCTAACGCTGAATCGGTGCTGTTCGAACTGAATAGCTCGGCTCACCTCGCGCAGGGTTACGTCGAAGACATCCGCCCCTCGCTGACGACCGATTTCATGGCGGTTGGCAATCGTGCCGGCGAAATGGGACGTCGCTGGGTCGAGTCAATGATTTCATTGTTACGCGAAAAGGGCATCACCGAGCAGAAGCTGGCTATCGATCGTGCCGATCTGACCCTGGTGCTGGAAAGTCAGCGACTGGCGCTGCAGTTGATCGAAGGTCAGTCGATTATGGAGCGCGCGCGTGCGATCAAGTCGCTCGATGAAATCGATTGCCTGCGGCGCTCGCTGCAAACCTGCGAGCAAAGTGTCGCGGCCATGCGCAAGCAGTTAGAGCCCGGCATGCGTGAAGCCGACGCGCTGGCGATGTTGATCGACGGCAGCATCCAGCGTGGTGGTGAGTATCCCGAGACCAGGTTGCTAACCACGGGGCCGAGAACCAACCCGTGGTTCCAGGAAACTTCGGATCGGATTATTGAAGATGGCGACCTGCTCGCGTTGGACACCGATTTAATCGGGCCCGGGGGTTATTACAACGATATTTCGCGCAGTTGGGTGGTGGGAGATAAACCTCCCACCAGCGCTCAGCGGCGGCTTTACGAACTGGCCTACCAGCAGATGCAGCACAACACGGAGTTGCTCAAAGCGGGCGCCAGTTTCCTCGAATACTCGGACAAGGCCTACCAGTTACCGCCGGAATGTATCCCCAACCGCTACGCCGATGTCGCCCACGGTTGTGGTCTTGGCGTCGAGTATCCGTTTATCTGGTACCGGGAAGACGAGGAATGGGGTGCTTATGACGGGGTGTTCGAAGAAAATATGGTGGTCTGTATCGAATGCTATGTCGGTGAGCATGGCGGTCATGAAGGAGTGAAGCTGGAGCAACCGGTCTGGCTTGCTGCAGATGGCCCAATGGTGTTGTCTGAATATCCCTTTGAACTGGATTACTTATGAGGCAGATGTAATGAAAACAGGTTTTATCGGTCTGGGTAACGTCGGCGCAAAACTCGCCGGCAGTTTATTGCGCAACGGGTTCGAGCTCGTGGTGCGTGACGTGGAATTCGACGCGGCGCAGGCGTTGCTCGATCAGGGCGCCGGGTGGGGAGATTCGGGACAGGAAATGGCGCAGGATTGCGATGTCATTATCACCTGCCTGCCGTCACCGGCGGTATCTGCCGAGGTCATGGAAGAAGAGCGGGGCGTGCTGGCAGGACTGGGGCCGGGCAAGATATGGCTCGAAATGAGTTCGACCGACGCTGACGAGATCCGTCGGCTGGGTGCACTGGTCGAAACCAGGGGAGCGATACCGCTCGATTGCCCGGTATCCGGGGGTTGCCATCGCGCGTCGACGGGTAACATCGCAATTTTTGCCGGTGGCAAGCGGGCAGCATTCGAAAAGGTGTTACCGTTATTGACAACCGTTGGGCGTAATATCCTGCATACCGGGGAGCTTGGCAGTGCGTCGATCATGAAGGTCGCGACCAATTACCTCGCCGGAGTGCAACTGATTTCTACCGGAGAGGCTTTCATGGTAGCCAGGAAAGCGGGTATCGATTTAGGCGTTGCTTACGAGGCGATCAGAATCTCTTCGGGTAATTCTTTTGTCCATGAAACCGAGGGACAACTGATCTTGAATGGCAGTTACAATATCAATTTCACCATGGATCACGAGGTCAAGGACCTGACCCTTTTCGACGATCTTGGCAGGAAGTTCGATGTGCCGCTGGAAATGTCGCCGCTGGCGGTGCAGATCATGCGAGATGGCCTGGCCAGGTACGGGCCGAGAGCATGGTCATCGATGGTGGTCAAACGTCTGGAAGACGCCTGTGGCGAGGATCTGCGCGCGCCCGGCTTTCCCGCCTGTCTGACCGATAAAGAAGCCGAAGCGGCCGGTGCTGAAGTCAAACCGCGACAAGCCTGAGAGGAGTTTTAGAATGAGTTCAAAGTATAGAACCATCACCGTCACACCGTTGAGTCCTGCGCTCGGTGGTGAGATTTCAGGCGTCGATATCGCCGCCGGGATCAGCGACGAGCAGTTTGCCGAGATGCGCCGGGCATTCATCGACTATGGCGTTATCTTCCTGCGCGATCAGGATATTACGCCGGATCAACACGTCGAGTTCGCACGCCGCTGGGGCGAGATAAACGTGAATCGATTTTTTCACCCCGTCGATGCGCATCCGCTGATCGCCGAGGTGCGCAAGGAACCGAAGCAGAAGGCGAATATCGGTTCCAGCTGGCACACTGATCATTCGTACGACCAGGTACCCGCGATGGGGTCGATACTTTATGCGCGTGAGGTTCCCAGCGTGGGCGGAGACACCTTGTTTGCGAGTATGTATGCCGCTTATGCAGCCCTGTCCGATGGCATGAAGCAGATGTTAGGCTCGATGAATGCCGAGCATTCGAGCCGCCATGCGTTTGGCGAAGTAGCCTACGTGGAGACTGACCTCGAGGATCTCGGCGGCAGGCTTGGCAACACCGCCTCGGCAACGCAGGATTCAGTCCACCCGGTGGTGATCCGGCATCCTCTCTCGGGTAAGCCCGCCCTCTACGTCAACGGTGACTTCACGGTCAGGTTCGAAGGCTGGAGCAAGGCGGAATCGCAGCCTCTGCTTGATTTTCTTTATGCGCATGCAAGCCAGCATGAATTTACCTGTCGCTTCAGGTGGCAGCAAGGATCCATGGCCATGTGGGACAACCGGGCGACCCAGCACCTGGCTTTAAACGATTATCACGGCGAGCGCCGCGTGATGCACCGCATCACGCTCGAAGGTGTCGCACTGGGGCCCGCGACGGCCTGACGACCGTCGCGGACCAGGCGATTTAACTGGCTGCCTTGACCTCGTGCATATGAACATCCTGTTGCGGGAACGGGATGCTGATGCCTGCTTCGTCAAACTTCACCTTGATGTTTTCCAGCAAGTCCGCGCGTACCGGCCAGTAGTCTCCGGAGTTTACCCAGGGACGCACGTTCAGATTGACGCTGCTGTCAGCCAGTTCACCGACTGCGATCGCTGGAGCCGGGTCCTTCAGGATACGCTCATCGGCTTCGATAATCGCCATCATGATATCTCGTGCCTGGCCGATGTTGTCGTTGTAACCGATGCCGAAAACGAGGTCGACACGACGCGTTTCCATGGCGCTGGTGTTGGTGATAGTGCCACCGATGATGCCCGAATTGGGAACGATCATGCGCTGGTTGTCGCCGGTATGCATCAGCGTCGCGAACAGACCGATCTCATCGACAACGCCGGAGACGCCACCAGCGGTGATAAAGTCGCCGATTTTGAAGGGGCGGAAGATAATGATCATCACGCCGGCCGCAAAATTACCGAGCGAGTCTTTCAATGCCAGACCGACTGCCAGTCCGGCCGCACCGAGTATGGCCATCAGTGAAGTGACGTTGACGCCGAGCGAGTCGACCGCGGCCAGCACCACGGCGACGAGCAGCACCGCGTAGGTAATGTTGCCGATAAAGCCGACCAGGATGTTGTCGGTTCCGGCGCGTGTCATTGCCTTTTTGACCAGGTTGGCGAGCATGCGCGCGATAATTTTACCGACGATAAAGATCGCGATCGCGATCCCGATCTGGATGGCCCAGTCGACACCGTTTTCCGATATCCAGTTAGTCATGTTTTCCATGTTCTCTCCTAAGATTGACTTCTTATTGTGTTGATTTAATGCGGCGGTATTTTGCCATTTATGGGCAAATTTTGGGAGCTAATTTTTTAAACCAATAAAAACGTTATCAAGCGGGGGATACATTTGCTATACATTGGGCTCGAATTCCTGACAATGATCGACAAGAGTCGTCATGGAGTTATCATTCGTCAGGAACGTGATCAGTTCGCTCGTTTCCGGGTGGCTGGCGATCGTTGTGACTAAACCAGTCGAGAGATTTTATGAAAGCAAGCGAACTTTTTGTGCGTTGCCTGGAAAACGAGGGCGTTGAGTACATCTTTGGCATTCCCGGAGAGGAAAACCTCGATGTCATGGATTCGCTGATCGACAGCGATATCAGGTTTATAACCACCCGTCATGAACAGGGCGCGGCTTTCATGGCCGATGTTTATGGACGCCTCACCGGCAGAGCCGGGGTGTGCCTGGCGACCCTGGGTCCGGGTGCGACCAATCTGATTACCGGGTTTGCTGACGCCAACATGGATCGGGCGCCGATTATCGGGATCGCCGGGCAGGGCGCGACTACCCGTATGCACAAGGAAAGCCACCAGGTGCTCGATCTGGTAAACCTGTTTGCGCCAATTTCAAAGTACAGCGTGCAAATCCGTGAACCCGAAATTGTTGCTGAAATTGTGCGCAAGGCATTCAAGGCAGCTGAGGCTGAAAAACCGGGCGGAAGTTTTATCGACTTCCCTGAAAACGTTGCCGCGATGCAGGTCGAGGGCAAAACGCCGCTCAAGGCGCAGAGTGCCAGGCCGCCGGTGCCACCGGCAGATAAGATCACCCAGGCGGCCGAGCTGATTTCTAACGCGAGTTAGCCGTTGATTATGGCCGGCAACGGCGTGGTGCGGGCGGGTGCCAGTGAGGCGCTGGTCCGCTTTGCTGAAAAGCTCAATATTCCCGTCGCGACCACTTTTATGGCCAAGGGCAGCATCCCGTTCTCGCACGACTTATCCCTCGGTACGGTCGGCCTGCAGGCGCATGATTATATCGCTTGCGGTTTTGATCGTGCCGACGTCGTGATCTGTATCGGTTATGACATGATCGAGTATCATCCGCATCTGTGGAACACGGAGAAAGCCAGCCAGATCGTACATATCGATATGAGCCCGGCCGAGGTGGACGAGCACTATATTCTCGAATGTGGTGTCGTCGGCGATATCGCTGCGGCACTGGATGCAATTGCCGCCGGGGCAAGGACTCAATCCGGGTCAAAGGCGCAAGCCTTGCGCGAAACTATCGTTGCTGAATTGACGGCGCACGAAAGCAACGCTGCTTTTCCCATGGTCCCGCAAAGAGTAATTCTCGATTTACGTAAAGCACTGCAGTCTGACGATATAGTGGTCTCGGACGTCGGCGCGCACAAGATGTGGGTGGCGCGCATGTACCAGGCCGAACGCCCCAATACCTGCATCATTTCGAATGGTTTTGCTGCAATGGGAATCGGGCTGCCGGGGGCTATCGCGGCCAAGCTCGCCTATCCCGACCGCACCGCCCTGACCGTGACCGGTGATGCCGGATTTCTGATGAATTCGCAGGAAATCGAAACCGCGTTACGCATCGGTGTGGCGATCGTTATCCTGGTGTGGAATGACAGTAAGTATGGATTGATCAAGTGGCACCAGGATCGACGCTTCGGTCGAGATACGCAGATCGAATTTAACAACCCGGACCTGGTCAGGTACGCGGAAAGTTTCGGCGCCAAAGGTTATCGCGTTGCCTCTTCCGATGAGTTGCTGCCGACGCTTAGGCAGGCTATTGCGGACGATACGGTGGTATTAATCGATTGTCCGGTAGACTACTCGGAAAATATGAAGCTCACCGAAAAGCTCGGCGACCTGGTGTGCCCGATTTAAACGGCGCCAGGCAGGGATAAATATCAAGTCGAAAACGGGGTTTACGGCACCGCGGTAAGGCCGAAATCAGGGAATCAAAAGTTCTTTACCATCGTTGTTGTACCGTTGTTGAAATCGTAGGTAATGACCGCAAGTTCGGTTCCGGCGCGGCGATACTTCCAGCAGCGACTGCGATTGACGCCGTAATTAGCGTTACCGGTGTACATTCAGCGCGGGTCAGCGCCGGGTCAGGCCCGCGTAGGCGACAGGCCTGGTTTCGACTATTGCTTCTCTCCTCAGTACATAGATCCCCGAACCGATGATAAGCCCCACCCCCAGCATGGTCAGGGTGTCGGGGATCTCCGACCAGATCAGGTAGCTCAGCAGCGTCACCCAGACGATCATGACATATTCGAATGCCGCGATACGCGAAGCCTGTTCCCGCTGGTAGGCGTTGCTTGAAAACATGAAACCGAGAGCGCTGGTGAGCCCGGTCAACATCAGTAACAGCAGATCATATGCCCCGGGTAGCGTCCACGAACGCAGCAGGAAGCGGGTACTGACGTCCGCCTCCTGCAGCGGTTCGATTCCCGATAACAGTAAGCCGGTGAGACTGCCCAGCGCTACGAAAGCCACGCTTGCATATAAAGACATCACCGCGGGGGGATCGGTCATTTTGGCAACGCGAACCATCAATTGACAGCAGGCGTAGAAAAACGCCGAGACAATCGGTAACAATTCAAACAGGTTGAACGAGTCGGCGTCGGGTCTCAGTACAATCAGTACGCCGATGAAACCTGTCGTAATGCTGGCGAATCTTCTGATGCCGACACGTTCGCCGAGCAGCGGTATCGACAGCAGCGTGATAAAAAACGGCGCGGTAAAAAACAGTGCGGTCGCCGTGGTCAGCGAGGTACCGGCCAGGGCGACATAAAACAGCATGAACGCGACCAGCATCATTGCGCCACGAACCAGGTGCAACAGCGGGTGATGGTGCCTCAATACCTTGAGTCCACTGGTAAAATGGATCAGCACAAGTAACAGGGGGACCGCGACCAGCCCCCTGATTGTCATGATCTGGTGCACCGGGTAGCCGGCGCTCATTTCTTTTATGATGACGTCCTGGATTGCAAACAGGAACTTGCCGGCACTCATGATTGCTACTGCCTGCAGCAGGGGGCTGATGGTGGCCTGGCGAATCAAGTCTTGACGATAAGCAGTTTGTGACCGACCGCAGCCTGCATTTCGACTTCCTGTTCCAGGTCGGCTTCGGTGAGGGGATGGCTGGCCAACCAGGACTGCGAGATCTCGAGATTCATATCCAGGGTTTCGCTCAATTGCAATAGTAGCGGTGGCAAGCCCATCGGCATACGGCCGCGATTGAGCAGCACTGCGAGGCGCAGTAGTCGCGTCATCAATGCGAGCGCGTCAGAACGCACATAAATGTTGTCTGCAATCAGTTCGGGAAGAAACTTGCGCCGATGCAGCCGCACCATAACCGATAGCGCCCCCTGTTCCTGACGCGAGAATCCCGGCAAGTCCATGTTTTGCAACAGGTAACCACCATGCTGATGATACTGGTTGTGCGCGATCATCAGCCCGATCTCGTGCAGCTGGGCGGCCCAGCCCATGAGGCGGCGCTCGCGCTTGAGCAAGCCCTGCCGTCTGACCTGGTCGAACAACATCAGCGCGGTATGACGCACTCGTTTACCCTGGTCGAGGTCGATATGATGCCTTTTCATCAGCTCCAGCACCGTGATCGCTCGACGATCGTCGTAAAGCACGCGACCGATCAGATCGTGCAGCACGCCTTCGCGCAGTGAACCTTCGGAGACGCGCATGAAATCAAGGGCCAATGCCCTGAAAATCGCCGTCATTACCGCGACGCCGCCGGCGAACACGGGCCGGCGCTGTTCACTTAGCCCACTGATCTTGAGTTTATCCACGCTACCGGCCTTGATGATTTTCTTCACCAGCTTGTCCAGTCCTGCGAGGGTGATCCCGGTTTCACTCCAGCCGTTTTCACGCAGAACATTGTCGATCGCGCGCGCAGTACCCGAGGTGCCGATGAAATCAGCCGCCGACAGTGAGCGCAACGCGGCAATATTCGGCTCCAGTTCCAGCTGGGCGCGGAAAATCGCGTGCCGCATGCGCTGCTCGTTGTATTCACCGTCAGGGAAGAATCTTTCGCTGGTACTAACACAGCCCATGTAGAGACTATCAAGGAATAGCGGTTCGCTTTTGTCACCGACGATGATTTCGGTACTGCCGCCACCGATATCCACGACCAGCCGCCGACCCCGGTCGCCCTGCAGGGTTTGTGCCGCCCCTAGATAAACCAGGCGTGCTTCCTCGACACCCGAAACAATTTCGATCGAAAACCCGAGCGCCTTTTCGGCTTTGGCGATAAACTGCCTCGAGTTTGTTGCCTTGCGCAGCGCGTTAGTGCCGACGACCCGGACATTGTCAGCATCCAGACCGCGCAGGCGTTCGCCAAACCTGGCCAGGCAATCCAGCGCACGTTCGCTGGCCGCGGCAATGATTTCATTTTTCTCATCCAGGCCGGCCGCGAGCCGGACCATCTCGCGTTCACGGTCGATCACGGTCAGGGCGTGTTCTTCCGCACGCGCTACAACCAGGTGAAAACTGTTCGAACCGAGGTCAATAGCGGCAAACTGTTCCATCTTATCAGGCTCCATGAGCAGGTCTGGCGAGGTTGCCACAGGTCTGCCCGGCTTGTTTACGGCATGCGCCTGTCGTGGAGATTTTCATGTTTTGACGACGATATTGCCGACATGCTTCTTTGCCAGGAAGGTCTGCTGCGCCCCGGCAAGATCCTGCAGCGGAAAAGTCTTCGCCAGCAGTGGGCGCAACTGGTTCTGTTCGATCAATCTGACCAGGCGTTGCATCGTGCCGGGTGGGACTATGGTTGCCCCGGTGAGCTGTAAATCCTTGTATACCAGCTGACGCAGATCGAATTCGACCAGCGGACCGGCGATCGATCCCGAGCTCGAATAGCGCCCTCCCTGGCGTAACGCATTTATCAGTGGCATGAAGGTCGGCCCACCGACGACATCGAGGGCAACGTCGATAGCGCCCCTTGCGGCCTCACGAATCTCTGCTTCGATATCTTCGCTATTGCGATCAATGACGAAGTTGGCGCCAAGTTCGAGCAGGAAATCCGTTTTCGCTTCTGCGGCAATGGCGATCACGCATGCACCGCGCAGGCGACATAACTGAATTGCCGCGGAACCGACCCCGCCGGAGGCGCCGGCGATAGCCACGACCTCGCCGGGTCGCAATCCCGTTCGTGCCGTCAGATTTTCCGCCGTGGTGTAGGCACAGGGGTAGGTTGCCAGCTCGGCATCGGATTGCGTGCTGTCGATTGAAATCGCGTTTTCGCTGCGGATGGTAGTGAATTCGGCATACCCACCGTCGCACTCCGAACCGAAATACCGTGATCGCGAGGTATCGAGCCAGTCGCCCGTCGCCAGCAGCCACGGATCGAGAATCACGCGTTCGCCGATTCTGCAGGCCGGAACACCGTTGCCAACCGCGGCTATATAACCCGCAACGTCGGCGCCCTGGATGCGTGGGAAGGTAATCGTGGAACTGCCCCAGCTGCCCGATTCGGCGTCGGCGGTATCAAATCCATCCTTGCCACCGAGATCGGTTATGCCCTCGGTTACTGATTTCGAATACCATGCGGTCCGCGTATTGATATCGGTATTGTTAAGGCCGCAGGCGGCGACCTTGACCAGTACCTCGCCGTCCCTTGGCTCGGGTGTCGGCCAGTCATGGTGGAATTCGAGCTTGTCCAGTCCACCGTGTCCGGTAAGCACAACGGCTCGCATTGTTTCGGGAACAATCATTTCATATTCAGCATTATTTACCTGGCAATAGTATTTGCCGGCATATCTGCTGTCACTAAAAATCTTGACGCGCGGTATGACAACGGGGCGATAAGCCTGCATTACGGATGCCCGCAGGTTGCCGAATGCTGCGGGTCACGACATTGTATT
>CALDDP010000218.1 GCA_937936805.1 uncultured Gammaproteobacteria bacterium
CATCATGTCTTCGTCCATCGGCGTGCCATCGGCTGCCGGTTCGAACATGCTGCGATCCAGTTCTTCGAACAGGCCTTCGTCACAACCGACACGGGCTTCGTGTGGCAGAACGTCAACGATGTCCCAGGTAACTGAACCTGATTCCACCTGGGTTTTGACCTCGCCCAGACCACCGTTATAGTTGATAAAATTGACGGTTCCTTCCTTCCAGGTGTCGGCATAGGCTTTCTGCTGGGATGCGGTGTAAGCACCACCCCATGAAGTCAGGTTCACTTCGGCCTGTGCTGCACCGACTGAAGCTGCAGCTACCACGGAAGCCAGCAGGGTTTGTTTAAATTTAGAATTCATTACTATATTTTCCTCTTCGGTTTACTTCGTCTAATAGTTAGTACAAAAAAAACTGCGGCCTAATCCGACGGATCGAGGGCCCGGCAGTCTTCCGCATTCCAGCCGATATTAACCGTGTCACCTTCTTTGAGGTGCGCATGGGCGGCTGAATTTGGAATCTTTACAATAAAATCGTCGTGTCCGAGAACCGTAAAGCGGGTACGGA
This sequence comes from uncultured Gammaproteobacteria bacterium, assembly GCA_937936805.1. Classification (GTDB taxonomy): domain Bacteria; phylum Pseudomonadota; class Gammaproteobacteria. The sequence goes on from CALDDP010000218.1 coordinate 554, forward strand.
TGTGATCGCCCAGGTAAATCAGTTCTTCTGCGAGTCCGGAAAAAATATTCGGCACCGATCCCGGTTCCGGATTAACGGTAACTCGTTCAGGACGCAGTGATAAGGTGCTTCTATCACCGACACCACCAACGTTGACTTTCTTGGCAACGACGGTCCCGGCGTCGTTGTCGATCTCGACTCTGACCGTGTCGCTGTTATCTTCGATGACCTTACCGACAAAGCGATTGTTTTCACCGATGAAGTTGGCCACGAAAGCGTTTTCCGGCTCTTCGTAGAGTACTTCCGGCGGTGCGCATTGCTGAATGATGCCGTCGTCGAACACCGCGATGCGGTTAGACATGGTCAGGGCTTCACTCTGGTCGTGAGTAACGTAAACCACGGTAAGGCCGAGGTTTTCATGAATATGCTTGATTTCGTACTGCATCTGTTCGCGCAGATTCTTGTCCAGCGCACCCAGCGGTTCATCCATCAGCACCAGGTCGGGATCGAACACCAGCGAACGGGCTACCGCCACGCGCTGCGCCTGCCCACCTGATAGTTGTGCCGGGCGCCGGTCACCAAATGCACCCAGCTGCACCATGTCGAGCGCACGGTTGACGCGTTGTTCACGCTCGCTCTTGTCCATATGACGCACTTCCAGCGGAAAGGCGAGATTCTCGGCGACGGTCATATGTGGGAACAATGCGTAATTCTGGAACACCATACCGATACCGCGTTTGTGCGGCGGCACCTTGTTAATCGGGTGTTCGTTGAGGTAGATCTCGCCATGGGTTGCCGGTTCGAATCCGGCAAGCATCATCAGGCAGGTTGTTTTACCGGATCCGGAAGGCCCCAGCATGGTCAGGAATTCGCCCTTGGCGACGTCCAGGTTCAGGCTCTTTACGACTAACGATTCGCCATCATAGCTTTTTTGAATATCGACAAAACGAACAAGGTGGTCTTCACTGGACATGGTAGGTAATTCTCGGCTGTTTTCGTGACTCTAAATTTTTAATTATCGGCCGGGTTTTTACTCTTATTCTAGATGCCCGGTACCTTTGGTAGCCAACAACCTTAGCGGTCTTACCCGGCAAAATCAACCGTTTTATAAGTAGTGTGAGAGCTGTTAGACAATAGCTTATTACCATTTAGCCGAATCAAATCCGAATCGATCGGTATACCCGCGTTCAGCCGAGAGTTTTGTCGGCATCGCCCATCGCCGGGTCCAGGCTCTCGTACTGACAGTTGTAAGTGATTACCTCACCCTTTACCCCGCCGATATTGCTTTGTACCCGCGTTGCGATCATTGTTTCGACCCTGAAATTGAAGACGAAAGTCCAGCTTTCGGTGGAAAACGGGTTCGAAGCCGATGAAACCACGATCAGACTGCTCTTCGTGTGCGAGCGTATCCTTATCAGGTTATGCGCCTTGTCGGTGGTTTCGATTTTGATCGACGGCCCGTTGCTGCCGGTGGGCTTCCAGGTAAACCTGAGCTTCGACTTTCCGTCAGCGAAATTTTCCGCCATCATCCACTCGGAGAATCTGGATTTGGCTTTGTCGGAGCTGTGACCTGTTAAAAGTTTCTGGTGACGCCCCTGCAGGCTGGACTGGTCACTAATGCAGGAAATCGAGCTTTGCAAGTTCATGTCGGCTGCTGGCACTATCGACGGTAGCAGCAAGATGGTGGTGAGAAAAAATCTCATCGGCGCAGTATAGCGCCTGGTGGCAAAGCAAGCGAGAAAGCGTATGCTAGGCAGCGGAGGTAAGTAAGATGCTCAAAATCAAGTCCCCCGTTCTGGTCGCTGTTGCCATCAGCTGGTCGCTGGCGGCGCCCCTGCAGGCAGCGCTGTCGGGCAAACCCGATAATACCGTCATAGAGCAACCCCGGGTCGACCTGGCACCGCAAGACGTTGTCGCTATCGTTGTCACGGCATTGGCTAACAACGACCAGCCTTTCCCCGATGCCGGGATTGCCACTACCTTTGCTTTTGCCTCTCCGGGCAACAAGACAAATACCGGTCCACTGGAACGCTTTACGCGCATGGTCAAAAGCCCGCCATATGGCGTCATGGTGAATCACGTTGCGCGTGATTTCAGCGAGGTCGTCGAGGCCGGGAGCACCGCCTATCAACTGGTCAAAATGACAGCAATGGACGGTCGAGAGGTGGTTTTTGCCTTTCGCCTGAGTAAACAACTCGATGGTCAATTCGAAGGAATGTGGATGACCGACGCGGTATGGCCGGTGAGCAATGGTGGCGCGCCCAAACAGGCTCTTTAAGGTTCAGGTTTTGATTGGGCCCTCGCCAACGCAAAGCGACAACCTGTGTTGTCAGCAGGCTGCGCGTTTGATTTTCCGGGCCGACCAGGGTTAGTCACCATGGCAGAGAGCAAATCAGGCGCTGACACGACGACCGCTACGGTCTCACTGGAAATTCTCACCGGGCCGGCACGCGGTACCGCGTCCTGGTTGAGTGGCGCCACGCTCGATGTATCGATAAATCCCGAGGACATGATTCGCGTCGCCGAGGCAGGCAGCGAACCGCTGGAAAATGGTGTGGTAGCACGTTTGCATCGCTCCGGTGACAGCTATGAAATCGAGGCACTCGATGATAACGCGCTGTGGATTAACGGCACCCGGATCGATTCGAAACAACTCGAACAGCGCGATTTGATCGAATTTGGTGATCAGGGGCCATTAACCCGCTACCGCGTCCACCGCCAGGGTGACCGGATCAGGCGGTCGCTCGGAGACATGCTCGATGATTGTATCGACTATACCCGGGTCAGCCGCAAGCCCCGTTTTGCGCGTCTGCAAAACGCGGTACGCGATTTAAGCTACGACTTCGTGCTGCAAACGACAATGTTGTTCCGCGTCTCGGTGATCGTTGCGCTCGTCGTACTGGGCATCATTACCTACCAGCAGTACCGCTCCGATATTCAGTTGCAGCGCCAGGCGGAGAGCAGCGCGGATCGACTGGAAGATTTTGCCCGCACGCTGACGCGCACCAACCAGGAAGCCCTGCGCCCGGCTGACCTCAGCAAACTGCGCCAGGAACTCGGGCATTCATTGAGCGATGCCGCGCAAAGACTGGAGCTGCTCGAAAAGCGTTCTGCGGCCAGCACCCGGATCATTGCCGACGCCACCCGTTCGGTGGTGTTCCTGCAAGGCGCCTATGCTTTTCGTGACGTCGAATCCGACCGCGTGTTGAGGTATGAGGTCGATGATGAGGGTAATCCGTTATTTACGCTGCGTGGCCAGCCGCTGCTGACCCTCGAAGGCAAGGGTGAGATCGCCGAGCGACCGTTCACCGGAACCGCTTTCGTGGTAAGCAAGAGCGGGGCGCTTTTGACCAATCGTCACGTGGCCCTGCCATGGGAGGATGATACCCGTGTCGAAGCCTTGATCGAATCCGGCATGCAACCCTTCCTGATCAAGTTCGTCGCTTACCTGCCGGGCATCAGGACCGCGTTTCCGGTTGAGTTGCTGCAGGCCAGCGATGACGCCGACCTGGCACTGCTGTTATGTACCGAAGTGCTTGATGATCTGCCCTGGCTGAAGCTTAGCGACAGGCCGGCTGAGCCCGGTGATGAAGTCATTGTAATGGGATATCCGACAGGCTTGCGTGCGATGCTGGCGCAAACCGGCGACAGTTTCCTGGCCGCAATGGAAGAAGATGAAAGCCTTGATTTCTGGACGGTCGCCGAACGCCTGGCGCAGGCGGATTATATTCGACCGCTGGCGAGTCGGGGTATCGTTGGCCAGCGCACCGCGGCGACCGTCGTCTACGATGCCGATACCACTCACGGTGGCAGTGGCGGGCCGGTGCTGGACATCAATGGTCACGCTATCGCAATCAATACCGCGATTATCCCCGAATACGGGGGCTCGAATTTCGGCATTCCGGTCGAGCATGCGCGGCGGTTGCTCGAGGCCGCGGGTGTGGAGATAGAATAGCGATATGATCCGGGTCGACAGATGAAACTGATCCGTTACCGACTATAAGACGTACCCTTGAACAACAGCAGACAAATTCAGCAAGGAATCATCATGAAAAAATTTCTCATAGTTTTGTTGAGTGTTTCGACACTTGCATGCGCCACCGGATATAACCCAAGGTACTACTATAACCAGGTCCAGGCCGTCAATTTGACTTCAGGGTCGATAACGGATGTCAGCGTTGTAATTGTTGGTTCGCGGACGACCCTGGCTTGCGACGACGTTAACAAGAACGCGATGTGCGCCGATATTTTTGGCAAACGCCTGTATCCCCAGCAAGGTATGGAACTCGGCTGGACGCATACCGACGGTAGCCGCAAATCAGAAACCCTCTCTCCGACGGTACCGGTGACTTTTGGCAGGGCTCCGTTGCGTATCATGATGCTGATCAACGCAGACGGATCGGTCAAAGCATTTTTCGAGCAGGATGAACCGGCCGGCATATGGGACATCTGATTAAGAGGAAGCCGACGCGCTTCGCGCGGATGCAACACAGCAACAATCGGAGAGTTTTACTACTTTTACTTTAATAACATGCTGATCATATTCAATCAGGCGGAGTATGATCAGTGCCATGGCACAGCAAGATAGCAATGTATTACCGAAATTCATCGCAGTGGCGCGCTATATTGCCGCCAACGCGGATGAAACTCTGACCCTTAAGCAGCTCGCGGGTCGCGTGCACCTTTCACCATCGAGATTTCAACGGGTGTTCAAATCGATCTTCGGCGTCTCGCCGAAGAAATTCCAGCAAGCCGCCCGTAGCGATCGATTCAAGGCCTTGCTGCGCGACGGAACGGATATAACCGAGGCAATCTATACTGCCGGTTATGGTTCCAGCAGCCGGGTATACGAAAACAGTATGCACAATATCGGTATGACGCCGAAAAGCTATCGTGCCGGCGGCCGCGGTGAGGTACTGAGCTGGGCCTGTCGAGATACCTCCCTCGGGCCTATTCTGATGGCCGCTACCGATCGTGGAGTCTGTTTCGCGCAGTTCGGTAGTGACTGCGAAACCCTGTTGCAGCAGCTCGGGGCAGAGTTTCCCCGTGCCGAGCTTGAGCCTTACCGGGCGGCATCGTCACAGCAGCTGGATCAATGGATTGACGCGCTCGATGCCTACATTCAGAATAAACAGCCGCGTCCCGAGTTGCCGCTGGATTTGCAGGGTACTGCCTTTCAGATCAAGGTCTGGGAGTTTCTGTTGAGTCTCGAGGATGGGGATGTGATCAGTTACACCGAACTGGCACAGGGTATCGATAAACCGAAGGCGGCACGGGCAGTTGCATCGGCCTGTGCAGCGAACCGGATTGCAGTGCTGGTGCCCTGCCATCGAATCCTGCGAGGCGATGGCGGACTCGGGGGGTATCGCTGGGGATTGGCGCGTAAACGCGCATTGCTGGATACCGAAAGAGTGCGTAAAACCTCACCTTAACAAGCAACCAGGTAGCTGCAGCCCATGATCCAGAGATCATTTTCCATCCGTGGACGTGGATACCGCGACCGCGCTGCGTTGATGCCGTTGTCGGTTCCGTTAGACGGGCAGCCTGGTTTGATTGCGCTCCAATCGCGGTGGCAGCCGATTGCACATATTCCAGGCCGGTTTGAATGCTGGTAGAGATACTCAATATCGTCGCGCCGGTTTTTCTCGTAATCGCTGCGGGTTATCTGGCGGTTAGAAGCGGAATTACCGGCACGCAAGCCATCGACCAGCTGATGAAGTTCGCGATCCAGTTTGCCATTCCCTGCCTGTTGTTTCGCGCGACATCGACTATCGATCTGGGTGCCGCCTTTGGCTGGCGCATGATGCTGGCTTACTACCTCGCTGCGATCGCGTGCTTCGCAGCTGCCTTTTTTGTGGTCAGGTATTTTTTCAAAAGGCGCCCCGGAGAGGCGGTAGGCGTTGCCTTCGCCGCCCTGTTTTCCAACCTGGTGATGCTCGGGCTGCCGATCTCGGAACGCGCCTGGGGTGTCGACAACATGGCACCGAGCTATGCCCTGGTCGCGGTCAACGCGCCGATTTGTTACCTGATCGGGATAACCGCGATGGAGTACCTGCGTGCCGATGGTCGCGGCGCTGTGGAAACATCGCGTATCGTGCTGCGGGCAATGTTTCGCAACAGCATGATGATAGGTATCGGGCTCGGTTTTATCGTCAACCTGAGTGGAATCGCTTTGCCTGGCGCGTTACTGGCGGCCATAGAGTTACTCGCGCGGGCGGCTTTGCCGGTTGCCCTGTTTGCGCTTGGCGGCGTATTGACGCGCTATACCCTCGCCAAATCCCTGGGTGAGGCGGGGCTCATCGTAGTACTGACTTTAATCGTCCAACAGGCGATTACGTTGCTGCTCAGCTGGCAATTAGAGTTGCCGCAGGCGACCACCAGATCGATAGTGTTGATGTCGGCAGTGGCGCCCGGACTGAACGCTTACCTGTTCGCCAGCATGTATAACCGCGGTACCGAGGCGGCGGCGAGTGCGGTTTTACTTTCAACCATTCTGGCGAGTTTTACGGTAAGCACATGGTTGATTCTGCTTTGATCGGGACCGCGCTATGATCTACACGTGTAAACTTCCCTGCCGGAAATGATGGTCACTGGAAACAGCGCTGTAATGCGCAAAGCGATGCTGGATGCGCTATCGCTCCCGGCGTTCATCCTGTTTTTCACGATGATGGGATTCGGCTCGCTGGCGCGCGGCGCCGGTTTCGGTGCAGACATGGCAGCTATAGCCACCCTGTTGATCTGGGGTCTGCCCGGCCAGCTGGCGATGGTGGAGCTGACCGTCACCGGCCAGGGTATAGTCGCGATTGTGTTTGCCTGTTCGCTCGCCAATGCGCGTTTCCTGCCGATGGTGGTCTCGTTTGTGCCGGCGATGTCGCGGGGCAGAGCGAACCTCCTGGGCAGAAGTCTCGATGCCCAGCTATTGTCGATCAATTCGTGGGCGATGTGCCTGCGCGAATTCCCCAATATCGATGCCTGCTTTCGACATCGCTACTACGTCACTTTTGCGAGTTGCATCATAATGGCCGCGGTTATCGGGACGCTGTTTGGCTATCATGGCGCGGTTTTATTACCAGCGGCAGTAGTGCTCGGGCTGATTTTTGTCAGTCCGTTATTCTTTGCGCTGGTACTGTCAGCGGTGCCGGGTCGCGCACAACGATTTTCAATGGCGCTTGGCTGCGCGACTATTCCAGTCGCCAATTTCCTGTTGCCATCGGTTGATTTGCTGATTACCGGGCTGATCGGTGGCAGCCTCGGTTTCATCGCGGGTAAGTTCTTCGGCTCGGACAATGCAGACTGAAACCCTGTGGTTGATCGTGCTTGGCTGCGGTGCGGCAACCTTTGCCTGGCGTTTTCTCGGCGTGCTCCTGGTAAGGCGCATCGATGCCAATGGCGCCATTTTCCAGTGGATAACCTGCGTTTCCTA
>CALDDP010000219.1 GCA_937936805.1 uncultured Gammaproteobacteria bacterium
ATTCCGCTTTGCGGATAGTGGGTATGGGTATCGATAAATCCGGGCATCACCAGGCGACCGGAATAATCGTAAAGCGCCGCCCCATCCGGTAAATAGTCAATCGCATCGACCGCGTTGACCAGCGCCTGCACCCGCCCCTGGCGCAGAATCAATAACCCGTCGTCGAGATATTCATAAGCGTCGCCGGACTTGTCCGGATCGGATATAAAGTGCAGGAAACTGGCGCGAATCGCGGTATCGCAGGAGTCGGTGTCGAGCGACGGGAGGTCTGAAGTCATAACGGCAGCCCCGCTTTACTGCGGCCGGAGCTGCGCGAACCAGCTGGCGACGCTGGCCCGCTCCTGGTCGGTCATCCCGGTCAGGTTGCCAATCGGCATATACCTGGTCTGCACCGTGGCGGCAATGCGCTCGGCATGATTCTGAATTTCCGCAGGCGATTCCAGCACGATGCCCAGTGGGGGCGCCACGAAGCCGGGCTGGGTTGGTTGTCTGGCGTGGCAGGCAACGCAGCGGCGCTCGATAATCTCCGCAATCTGCGCTTCGCTGACCTCGCTGGCACCCTCACTGTCGACAGCCTGCGGGCTTAAGTACCAGATCATCGCCAGCAACAGTGCCACGGCAATTGCCGGCAACGCAGGACTCGCCCGATGACTGTGACGCAACACAAAATACTGCCGGATCAGCACCCCGGCAAGCATAATAAAGATCAGTACCAGCCAGCCATGTTCATGACTGTAAGTCATCGGGTAGTGATTGCTGATCATGATGAACAGCACCGGCAGCGTGAAATAGGTGTTATGCACCGAGCGTTGTTTACCGATGATGCCGGGTTCGGCATCCGGGGTATCCCCGGCACGTATCTGTGCTACCACTTTTTTCTGTCCGGGAATAATCTGGAAGAAGACATTGGCCGCCATGATGGTGCCCATCATTGCACCAACATGCAGGAACGCTGCCCTCGCACTAAACAACTGGAACAGCACCCAGGTCACAACACAGATGGAAACGAATATTATCGCCGCCAGCAGGTTATCCCTGCCGCGCAGTAGCTTGCACAAAAGGTTGTAAACGACCCAGCCACCGGCAAGAAAACCGATGCTGATGGCAATCGCCGTGGCCGGGGTTAAAGCCATAACCTGCTGATCGATCAGGTAAGTGGTTGCGCCGAACCAGTAGACGATGGCGAGCAGGCCCATGCCGGACAGCCAGGTGGTATAGGCTTCCCATTTCGACCAGTGCAGGTTCTCCGCGAGTGGCTCGCCTTGCGGCCCGAGCAGGAATTTCTGGCTCTGATAGACGCCGCCACCATGTACCGCCCAGAGCTCGCCACTGACACCCCGCTCGACGTCCTGTTTGCGCGCCGGCTTAGTCAGCGAGCTGTCGAGCATAACGAAGTAAAACGAGGCGCCGATCCAGGCGACACCGGCGATCAGATGCAGCCAGCGCAGCAGTAAATTAGCCCAGTCAAGGAGGTATGCTTCCATAAATCAATTTCAGCCGAAGGTGGCGCCGGGTAGCGATGCCGGGGCAGCGCTACCCGGTTATGCCTAGTTTGGAATCGTGCTGACCACGCCCTCGAGATAATAATTCATCTTGTTGAGTTGCTCGTCGGTCATATTCTTCCCGGCCGGCACGATGGTTGCCCCGCTCTGGTCGATCACCGGACCGGCAAACGGATGCAGCTCGCGCACTGTCAACTGCTCTTCCATGTTCCTGATCCGGTTCTGTAACTCTTCCGGGATAGCATCGTTCAGCGGCGCCAGCTTAATCATTTTTCGCGGATAGCCGCCCCAGACACTGATGGGAGCCCAGGTTCCGTCCTGCACTTCCTTGATCGTTTTGACATAGTAATCACCCCAGTGGTGGGTAGTCGCTGTCAGGTGCGCCCTTGGACCATATTTGGACATGTCTGAGTGGTAACCGAAGGCGTACACGCCTTCATCCTCGGCCGCCTGCACTACCGCGGTAGAATCGGTGTGGTGGGTAATCATATCGGCACCCTGCGATATCAGGGTAATTGCGGCCTGGCGCTCCTTGCCCGGGTCGTACCAGGAGTTCACCCAGATAACCCTCAATTCGGCTTCCGGATTAACGCTGCGAGCACCCTTGATGAAGGCATTGATACCCTGCAACACTTCGGGAATCGGGAAGGCCGCAACGTAACCAAGAATATTCGACTTAGTCATTTCACCGGCAATAACGCCGGTGAGGTAGCGTCCTTCATAAAAACGCGCGTTCACCAGGCCCATATTCTCGCCCATCTTGTAGCCGGTGACATGCACGAATGCCGTGTCACGGAACTTCTTCGACACCTTGAGCGTATAGTTCATGTAGCCGAAACTGGTAGCAAATACCACCTTGTCACCGCGCTTGGCCATTTCCCGGATAACGCGCTCGGCATCAGGGCCCTCGGCTACATTTTCCACATAGCTGGTGGTAACACCGGTTTCTTTTTCCAGCTGCAGGCGGCCCAGATCGTGCTGGTATGTCCAGCCCGCATCGCCGATTGGACTCACGTAGACGAAGCCGACATTGTCAGCCGCCATACTGGCACCGGTCATCGCGCAGACCAGTGCGACCAGCGCCAGTTTTTTTATCATTATCTTTGTTAAAGCCATTTCTCAACCCTCCCGGGGTCACTTGTTAAAGGTTAATTTATACAGGTTATGCAACCCGTGTTTATAGTCTCTCATTGATTAACGCATGCTGAAGCAGCTAGGCCTCCGGTCTATACGGTTGCCCGAGGGACACCGGTGCGTTGAGCCGCACCGTGTTCTGGTCGCGTGAAATGATTACCAGCACAATTATGGTCGCCAGGTAAGGTAATGCCGAGAGAAACTGCGAAGGAATGTTGATTCCCAGACCCGAGCCCTGGACAAATAACTGCACCACCATGACCCCGCCGAAGAGATAGGCGCCGACCATCACGCGGAACGGCCGCCAGGTCGCAAAAACTACCAGCGCTATTGCAATCCAGCCCCTTCCCGCGACCATGCCTTCCACCCACAGCGGCGTATAAAATACCGACAGGAAGGCACCACCGACGCCGGCCATCGCGCCACCGAATATGGTCGCCAGGTAGCGAATGCGGATCACCGGATAGCCAATCGAATGCGCGGATGATGGCGATTCACCGACCGCGCGCAACACCAGGCCGGGACGGCTGCGATACAGGAACCAGACGATGGTGCCAAACAAGACCCAGGATAAATATACCAGCGCCTGCTGATTGAACAGCGGCTCACCGATGATCGGAATATCGGCCAGCAGGGGGACTCGTATCGCCCCGACCGTGGGTAGAATTTCGGATTCATAAGGTTTGCCGATGAAAGCGGACAGGCCGACACCGAGGATCGACAGCGCCAGTCCGGAGGCTACCTGGTTTCCCATCAGCGTAAGCACCACGATCGCAAACAGAGATGCCATCAGTGCACCCGCCGCCATACCGGCCAGCACACCCAGCCAGGGGCTGCCGGTGTGCAGGGTTATCGCGAATCCGGCGATCGCACCCATTGCCATCATACCCTCGGCACCGAGGTTCAATACGCCTGATTTTTCAGCAATCAACTGCCCTAAAGCAACAATAATCAGTGGTGTACCGGCGACGATAGTCGCGAATAATATCGAGCTTAGAATCGAGGCATCCATCAGACCCTGGCCTCCTTCCAACTTACGCGATAATTTATCAATACGTCCGAGCCCAGCAGGAACATCAGCAACATGCCCTGAAACACATTGGAGATCGACGACGGCAGATTCATATACTGCTGCGCCTGCTCGCCACCAAGATAAAGCAGTGCCATCAACAGGCTGGCGAAGAAGATGCCGACTGGATTCAGGCGCGCAACGAAAGCAACGATGATCGCGGCGAAACCGTAATTACTGGAGACGTGCTCGGTGAGCTGCCCCATCGGTCCCGCGACCTCGGACATCCCGGCAAAACCAGCCATCGCACCCCCGCTCAATAATCCGATCCAGATCATGCGTTTGGCCGAAAACCCGGCATAGCGCGCTGCATCCCTGGCGTAACCGGCCACCTGCATCTGGAATCCGGCAAAGCTGCGAAACATGAAAATATATCCAGCCAGCAAAGCGCCGAGCGCAAAGACAAAAGCCAGATTGAGCCGGCTATCCTCGCTCAACAAGGGCAGCAACGCCGAATCTTCAAACATTCGGGACTGGGGAAAATTGAAACCATCCGGATCCATCATGGGTCCATGCACCAGCCAGGACACCAGCAGCTGGGCAACATACACCAGCATCAATGACACCAGGATTTCGTTGGTGTTGAAGCGGGTTTTCAAAAACGCCGGGATAGCCGCCCATAGCATGCCGCCGATTCCACCGGCAATAACCATCAGGATCAGCACATGCGCACCTTCCGCTTCCTGAAAGTAGAGCGCCACCGCGCTGGCTGCTATACCACCGACGATTAACTGCCCTTCGGCACCGATGTTCCACACGTTGGCGCGAAATCCGACCGCGAGTCCGACCGCGATCAGCATCAACGGGGTCGCCTTGAGAAACAGTTCCGATACACCGTACCAGTCGCTGACGGGATTGATGAAGAATACCTTGAAGCCCTCGAGCGGATTCTTGCCCAGGAAAGCAAACAGCAGCAGACCACCGATCAACATCAACAGGATCGCGATTAGCGGTGACGCATAAGACATCACCTGCGAGGCTTCAGGGCGTCGTTCCAGTCTAATCATGGGCGGCCACCCCGGCGGCGGGCTGCTCCCACATGCCACTCATCCAGACCCCGATTTCGTCGATATTGGTATCGGCCAACTGCTTCGCCGGCGACAGGCGACCTTCGGCGATTACCGCAATCCGGTCTGAAATTTCGAACAACTCCTCGAGCTCTTCCGAAATCACCAGAATCGCGGCGCCCCCGCTACGCAAATCGATCAATTCCTGGCGAATAAATGCGGCGGCGCCGACATCGACACCCCAGGTCGGCTGGGCGACCACCAGCAGTTTGGGCGCGAGCAGGATTTCCCGACCCATGATAAACTTCTGCAGGTTACCACCCGAGAGCGAGTTGGCAGCGTGTTCTTCGCCACCGCACTTGACATTAAAATCGGCGATACACTTGCGCGCGAAAGCGGCAATCTTGTCGAACTGAATCATACCGTGTTTGAGCATTCCGGCCTGATGCGCCGTCAATAAGGCGTTTTCGGTAAGCGACATGCGCGGCACCGCACCGCGACCGAGACGTTCCTCGGGGACGAAACCCATGCCGTTACTGCGACGTCGATCGGGTTGATCCCGCCCCGAGGACTTGCCACAGATAACTATCGCATCGGCGTCGTTGAGCGGTTCCTCGCCGGACAGCGCGTAGAGCAGTTCCTGCTGCCCATTACCCGACACGCCGGCGATACCGAGGATTTCGCCGGAGCGGACCTCAAGCTCGATATCCTGCAAATCGGTGCCGAAAGGATCATCGGAAACCCTCGACAACCGGTTCAACTGCAGGCGAACCTCGCCCAGTTCGCCGGGCACGGAGTGTTCCGGCACCGGCAGCTCCTTACCGATCATCAGGCTGGCCATCGATTTCGGGGTTTCCTCGGCGGGAATGCAATCGCCGGTTACCTTGCCGTCACGCAACACCGTGGCGACATGGCATAGCTCCTGGATTTCGTCCAGCTTGTGACTGATATAGAGAATACTGCAGCCCTCGGCGGCAAGCTGACGCAGCGTATCGAATAGCTTGCGCACCGCCTGCGGGGTTAACACCGAGGTGGGTTCATCCATGATCAGCAGTTTCGGATTTTGCAGCAGGCAACGAATAATCTCGACCCGTTGACGCTCGCCCACGGACAGCGCGTGCACCAGGCGCTGCGGATCTACCGGCAGGCCGTAGCGATTCGAAACTTCGGTAATCTGTTCGGCGAGTTTATTCAGGTCCGGGTTGCCGGGTAGTGCGAGAGCCACGTTTTCAACCACGTTCAGGGTTTCGAACAGCGAAAAATGCTGAAACACCATGCCGATGCCGAGACTGCGGGCATGCGCGGGGTTCTCTACATGGACCACTTCGCCTTCCCATTTCATTTCACCGGCATCCGGTTTGGCGACACCGTAGATCATTTTCATCAGGGTTGACTTGCCGGCACCGTTTTCGCCGAGCACCGCGTGAATCTCGCCACGTTTTACCGCTAGCGAGACATCCTCGTTGGCGATTACCGAGGGATATATCTTGGTAATGCCGTTCAGCTCCAGCCTCAGTTCATCGCCACCATCCGCCGCGGTTGTCATGCTCTCCCCCCCGTTTGATGCTTTAACGCAGCATCGCCCTGTTTATCGTTATTGTATTTCTTGTCGTTCTGCGCACGATCGTATACCTGCAGGCTTTCGGCAGCAACCGATATCGCAATTTGCGCAGGCTGCTTGCTGTTTATGCCCCCGATCCCGATCGGGCAGGTCATACGGGCAAATCTTCGCGCGTCGATTCCACGGCGCCGCATCCGGGTTTCAAAGTTACGTCGTTTCGAAACCGAACCGATCAAACCGAAATAAGCGAAGTCTTCACGCAGCAGGATCTGCTCGCAGAGCCGTTGATCGAGACTGTGATCATGCGTCATCACCAGGAAATAGCTGTCCGCCACGGCCGCTGCGATTTCAGCTTCGGGCGTGTCGGTGCAGATGATGGTGACTCCGGGTGGCGGGTCTTGCGGAAGGATATCGTCGCGCGTATCGATCCAGTGAATCCTGAAAGGTAAATCGTGCAGCGCTCGCACCAGCGCCTGGCCGACATGGCCTGCACCGAACAGGTAGAGGTCGATGCGCTCCTCGTCCTGCAGCAGGGCTTCCCAATCGCTATCTGCACTCAATCTTTCAAACATCAGGTTGACCAGCCCACCACAGCACTGGCCGAGCCCGGCGCCAAGCGGAAAACGCTGCACGCCATCTTCGGCATCGCGCTCGAGCTGGTCACGCGCAATACGCGTCGCCTGGTACTCGAGGTTACCGCCGCCAATCGTTCCATAGAGCCGGGTGGCGGTAACAATCATTTTTGCGCCCGGCTCGCGCGGCGTCGAGCCGATGATCGAGTCGACACTGACCAGCACCGCCGGGGTTTGATTACGGCGCAGTTCGGCCACCCTGTCCTGCCAGTCGCTCATTTCGCTTCTGCGTGCAGCGCATCGATGGCATCGAGGATTGCTTCCGGCGTCGCCGGAGCGTGTAACGGCGGATTGATGCGGTTATCGGCAAGGCTTGCTATAGCATCGCGGATGGCAAAAAATACCGAGAAGGGTAACAGCAGGGGCGGTTCGCCAACCGCCTTGGAACGCAGAATCGCATCCTTGACGTTGAGATTCTGATAGAGCCGGGTGGTGAATTTTGCCGGGCAATCGGTGATGGTCGGAATCTTGTAAGTCGAGGGTGCATGCGTGGTCAGCCGACCCTGCTCGTTCCAGCGCAACTCTTCGCTGGTCAGCCAGCCCATGCCCTGGATAAAGGCGCCCTCGATCTGGCCGATATCGATCGCGGGATTAATCGAGTTACCGGCATCGTGCAGGATATCGGCCTGCAGTAATTTGAATTCACCGGTGAGCGTATCGACGACAACTTCCGCTACCGCCGCGCCGTAGGCGAAGTAGTAAAACGGGCTGCCCTGCATCGCATCACGATCCCAGTTCAATCCAGGGGTCTTGTAAAACCCGTCGGACCAGAGCTGCACCCGGTTTTCATAGGCCTGCACCACGAGCTCCTTGAAGCCAATCTGTTTGTCACCGCAGCTGACGAGGTTATCTGCAAAAGTCACCTCGGCGACAGCTACTTCGAACTGCGCGGCGAAGAACCCGGCCAGTCGATTCCTGATCTGGCGCGCGGCATCCTGCGCCGCCTTGCCGTTGAGATCGCTGCCGGTCGATGCCGCGGTAGCCGAGGTATTGGCCACCTTGCTGGTATCGTTTGCCGTCGCACGCACCTGCTCGATATCGATGCCGAGCTCCAGTGCGACCACCTGGGAAACCTTGGTGTGCAAACCCTGTCCCATTTCGGTGCCACCGTGGTTAACCAGCACGCTACCGTCGGTGTAGATATGCACCAGCGCACCCGCCTGGTTGAAGTGCACGACGTTGAAGGAAATACCAAATTTAACCGGCGTTAACGCAAGTCCCTTGCGCAGCACCGGGTTATCCCGGTTGAAGGCAGCCACGGCTTCGCGGCGCGCGCAGTAAGCGCTGCTCTCCTCTATTTCCGTGATCAGTTCGTGGATGACATTGTCTTCCACGGTTTGCCCATAGGGCGTGGTATTGCGATCCTCTTTACCATAAAAATTGAGCTTACGAACCTGCTGCGGATCCTTGCCCAGGGTGCGCGCTATATCATCGATTATGTACTCGATCGCAAGCGCTCCCTGCGGGCCACCGAAACCGCGAAACGCGGTGTTCGACTGGGTATTGGTCTTGACGCTGTAAGCGTCGATCGCCACATCGCCAAGGTAGTAGGCATTGTCGAAATGACACACCGCGCGGGTGACCACCGGACCGGTCAGATCGGCCGAAAAACCCGCCTGCGCGGCCATCTCGATTCTGGCACCCTGAATCAGGCCGGTCTCGTCAAAGCCGACCTCGTAATCGAATTCGAAGCCATGACGCTTTCCGGTCACCATCATATCGTCGTCACGATCGAGACGTAACTTGACCGGACGCTGCAGGCGATAGGCCGCGACCGAAGCGATGCAGGCAAAAATCGCCGACTGCGATTCCTTGCCGCCGAAACCACCGCCCATACGCCGCATCTCGACGACGACCTGGTTGAAATCGATGTCCAGCGCATGGGCGACAACCTGCTGCATTTCAGTCGGGTGCTGGGTAGAACACCACAGATGCAGGCAACCATCCTCTTTCGGTGCGACGTAGGATATCTGCCCTTCGAGATAAAACTGCTCCTGCCCGCCCACTGAAATCTGACCCTTGAGTTTATGGTCCGCCGCCTGCAGCGCCTGCTCGGCATCACCCCGGCGCAAGCACATCGGTGGCAATACCCAGGACTCCTGGTCTTTGCCGGTGGCCACATCGAGTACTGCCGGCAGTACTTCGTATTCGATTTCGGCCAGGCCGACTGCCTTGCGCGCGGCCGTCTGCGAAGTTGCTACCACCGCAAAAATCGGTTGACCCAGATATTGCACCAGGCCATCGGCGAGAATTGGATCGTCGGCAATAATAGGGCCACAGTCATTGTTGCCCGGGATATCGGCGGCAGTAATAACCGTAACCACACTGGGGGCAGCTTTGACCGCATCGAGATCGATACTTGTGATGTTTGCGTGCGCCTGCTGGCTCAGACCCAACGCGATATAGCAGGTAGCCGCAAGTTCCGCGATGTCATCGACATAGGTCGCTTCACCGGCGACATGCAGTACCGCCGATTCGTGCGGGACCGAGGCCCCGGCTGCAGTCTCGCGTGCCTGTTGTTTGACGCGGTCTTCCATCAGCCGGTCACCGCAAACACGTTAACCGCCTGTGCGCCCAGTGGCTGTTGCGGCCGGGTTTCGAGAAAAAATCGATACAACAGGTTGCCCGCAGCGCGGCCGCGATAGCTCGCACTCGCACGCATGTCACTCAGCGGGGCAAAGTCCTGCTCCAGTTGTTGCATCGCGTTCCTGACGGCGGTCTCATCCCAGGTCTCGCCGCGCAGGCAGGCCTCGGCGAGGGCAGCGCGCTTTGGAATAGCCGCCATGCCGCCCAGCGCGATTCGGATATCCGCCACGCGGTCACCATCCAGGCGCATCGCAACGGCCATGCAAACGGCCGAGATATCCTGGTCGAAGCGTTTACTGAGTTTGTAGCAACGCAGCAGAATCGCCTCTTCCCGTGCCGGTATCTCGATCGCCTCGATAAACTCCCCGGCCTGGAGTGCATTTTTCATGTAATCGAGATACAGATCGGCCAGCGCCATTTCACGCACCGTGGATCCCTGGCGCAGTTTGACCCGGGTATCGAGCACCATCAGCGCCGGCATCGAATCGCCGATGGGTGAACCATTGGCGACATTGCCGACCAGCGTACCGGCATTGCGTACCGGCACCGACGCGAAACGACGGCACATTTCGGCAAGCTCCGGGTATTGTCCGGCAATCTCGTCGAAGGCGTCGTTCAGTGTCACTGCGGCGCCAATTTCGATGGCACCGTCCCGCCGACTGATCTGTTTGAGCTGCGCCACGTTGCCGAGGTAAATAATCAAAGGTAATTCACGCAGTTGCTTGGTCACCCACAGGCCGACATCGGTGCCACCGGCAAGAATCCGGGCATGCGGATTCTGCTGGTACAGGCTGGCCAGTTCATCGACGGTGGACGGGGCATAGTAACGCGCCTGCTCGAGTTCCAATGACATACCCTGCTGCCGCTGCAGGCCGCGTAGCTGTTCAAGCAGTTGCGCATCACTAGCCTGCGGGGCCGGATAATCATACATGTGCATGCAGGCCTCGATAATCGGGCGGTACCCGGTACAGCGACACAGGTTGCCGGACAGGGCATCATCGATTTCCGCGCGCGTCGGCGCCGGATTGTTTTTATACAGCGCAAACATCGACATGATGAACCCGGGAGTGCAAAAACCGCACTGGGAGCCATGGTAGTCGACCATGCTCTGCTGCACCGGGTGCAGGCTGCCATCGGCTGCTTTGAGCGATTCCACGGTAAACAGTGCCTTGCCATCGAGGGTCGGCAGAAACTGGATGCAGGCATTGACCGCGCGATATTCGAGAACATCACCCACCAGTTCCGCAATCACTACGGTACAGGCACCACAATCCCCTTCGGCACAACCTTCCTTACTCCCCACGCGCAGCAAGTCTTCGCGCAGGAACTGCAAAACGGTGCGCGTCGGCTCGACCCGGTCGAGTTCGATCAGTTCACCATCCAGCATAAAGCGCAGGCTATCCGACATCGCCTAACTACCCCGGTAAGTCGAGTAGGCCCAGGGGGAAACCAGCAACGGCACGTGATAGTGTTGGCCGGCATCGGCGATGCCGAAGCGCAACACCACCTCGTCAACAAACGGGGGTTCCGGGAGGTCGAGGTTCAAGGCGCGAAAGTAGCTCCCCGCCTGGAAAACCAGTTCATAGACACCCGGCGCAAACGCGTCATCTTCAAGAATTGGGTTATCGAGCCGGCCGTCCGCATTAGTTTGGCCACGACCCAGCTCCTGTAGATCCGGGGTCACTCGGTAAAGCACTATTTCAACACCGGCCGCGGGACAGCCGTGCGCCGTATCCAGAACATGTGTTGTCAGCCTCCCCATATCTACACCCCTCAGCAGTAGAGGCGCTAAACTCGCATTTATCGTATAAATTGTCAACACTTTGATAAAATATTGTTAACAATTTTATTATCGTGCTACACTCCCGCGCAAACCCGGTAAGCGACTCGAAGCAGAATGTCAGCGCAATTCGAAAAAAACGATAAGATCAAATTCAGCGAAGACGAAGTACTGCGCCAGATCGAACAGGCGATACTCGATCATCGCCTGGCGCCCGGTACCAAGCTCAAGGAAGTGCAGCTGGCCGACCTGTTCGGCGTAAAACGGGGCATGATTCGCAAGGTACTCACACGCCTGGCCCATTCCAGGCTAGTTGACCAGATGCCCAATCGTGGCGCTACCGTTGCCAGACCGTCGGTCAAGGAAGGCCAGGACCTGTTCGCCACGCGACGGGTCATCGAATCGGCTGTTCTGCAGAACCTGGTAACCCATATCGATCACCGCGGCATCGCGCATCTCAGGAAAATGCTGCGGCGGGAGCAAAAGGCTTATCAACGCGGAGATTCAGCAACCGCGCTAACACTGTCAGTCGATTTCCATCGTGAGCTTGCGGCGTTGGCCGGTAACAGCGTGCTCGAGGAATATCTGCACGACATTATCCGCCGCACCCCGCTGGTGATTCTTACCCACCTGGGAGACGACGAACAAAACCGCTGCCGCAACCAGGAACATGAAGCCATTATCGATGCGCTCGAAAAACATGACCTCAAAACCGCGACCCGCGTGATGCAGCAGCATTTGCTGCATATCGAAAGCAAGATTCAACACAAGCCGGAAAAACCGCAGGCGGACCTGGCAACACTGCTGCGGCGGCAACCTGAAGCGGTGCAGGCATGAGTGATTATCCGCGCGACCTGGTGGGCTACGGCCGCCAACCCCCACACGCCGGGTGGCCCGGCGATGCCCGCATCGCGCTGCAGTTCGTACTCAACTACGAAGAAGGCGGCGAAAACAACGTTCTGCACGGCGACCCGGGATCCGAACAGTTCCTGTCGGAGTTAATCGGCGCACAAAGCTACCCGGCGCGACACATGAGTATGGAATCTATCTACGAGTACGGCTCCCGCGCGGGCGTCTGGCGGTTGCTACGCGAATTCGAAACACGCGGTTTGCCACTAACTATTTTTGCCGTGGCGATGGCATTGCAGCGCCACCCGGAACTGGCCACGGAGCTGGTCAGGCTAAAACATGAAATCGCCTGTCATGGCTTGCGCTGGATTCACTACCAGGAGGTCGATGAGGCGGTCGAGCGCGAGCACATGCAACAGGCAATCGCTATCATCACCGAACTCACCGGGAGCAGACCACTGGGCTGGTACACCGGGCGCGACAGTCCCAACACGCGTCGCCTGGTCGTCGAACAGGGCGGGCTGCTTTACGATTCAGACTATTACGGCGACGACCTGCCGCTATGGCAAGCGGTCGCAACCAGCGCCGGGGAAATCAAGCCCCACCTGGTCGTACCCTATACCCTCGACACCAACGATATGCGTTTCGCCACCGCACAGGGTTTCAACAGCGGCGAACAGTTCTACCAGTACCTGCGTGATAGCTTCGACGTACTCTACGCCGAGGGCGAGCATAGCCCGAAAATGATGTCAGTCGGTTTGCACTGCCGACTGGTCGGCAGACCGGGGCGCTTTCGTGCCCTGCAGCGCTTCCTCGATTACGTACAGTCACAGGAAAAAGTCTGGATCTGCCGCCGCGTAGACATAGCCCGCCACTGGATAGACAGGCACCCGCCGCAAACCGCATAATCGCTGAATGGCCATCCGCATCGATGAAATCAACCACAGCAGCCCGACGCGCTTCGTCGAGCTGTTGGGCGCTATCTTTGAACATTCACCATGGGTTGCAGAGCTCGTTTACCCGGAAAGACCGTTTGCCTCGCGCCATCAATTGCATCAGGTGATGGCTGCCGCGGTCAGGCGCGCGCCCGAGGTCCAGCGCATGGCGCTGCTATGCCAGCATCCGGAACTGGCCGGCAGGGAAGCCGATGCGGGTACGCTGACCAATGATTCAAAACGCGAACAGGCCGGGGCCGGACTCAACCAGTGCACCACCGAGGAACTGCTGACGATCAAATCGCTCAACCAGGCTTACCGCGCAAAGTTCGATTTTCCGTTCATCATCGCGGTCACCGGGCTCGACAAATTTCAAATCATCGCGGCCATGGAAACTCGCCTGAACAACTCCGTGGAGATCGAATTCGATACCGCCATCGGCGAGGTCGAAAAGATTGCGCGTATCCGTATCGACGCGCTTATCGATGAGTAATATAGACAGGCTGATCGAACGCTCGGCAGTGCATGAGGACTGGCAGCCGATACTCCGTGAATCGTTATTAACGCTGGACCCCGACTATCTCGATTCGCTGCTACGCGACGACGACTGGTTGCCCGGTATCGATCGCTTGCTGGCAGCGTTTCGGCGTGATCGCGCCGGCGTCAGATACCTGCTGATCGGCGAGTCACCCTACCCGCGCAAGGCATCGGCAAACGGAATCGCTTTCTACGACGCCGCGGTCGATAGCCTGTGGAGCGAACAGGGCCTCAGCAAGGCGGTCAATCGCGCCACGTCCTTACGCAACCTGGTCAAAACCGCGCTGCTTGCACAAGGTCTTCTGCAGCGGGATGCCGATGGCAAAATCACGCAGGATTCGATCGCGCAGCTCGACAAGCGTGGCCTGATCCAGACCCTGGCCGGGTTGTTCGATAACCTGGAGCGCGCCGGATTTTTGATGCTGAACGCAACACCGGTATTACACCCGCAACGCAAGCCCACGCAGGAAGCGCGTTACTGGCTAGAATTTCTCGAATGCCTGCTGACCCTGGTTGCCCAAAGTTCGCCGCAGCGCATCACGTTGTTGTTGTGGGGCAAGATTGCAAAGCTGGTAGAGGCCATGCCCGCCAGCCAGGCTTACGCCAGGCTGGTATGCGAGCATCCCTACAATATTTCGTTCATCGACAATCCCGACATGCTGCAATTGTTTTCCAAACTGCGGATACTGAAAAAATCGGGATGACGGACAACAGATCGATGCCATTGTCGAACTTTCACCGGTCCAGGCCCTGCAACAAAAAATCACTTTAATGGCGTTTCTTAAGCCAATCTTCAGACTAGTTCGCTACAAGGAAACCATGAAAGTTCTAGTGGTTGAAGATTCCGCCAAACTGTTGACTTCACTGAGTACGGAATTAAAGGAATTTGGCTATTTGGTTGATGTCGTCGACGACGCTGCCGCAGCGATCAGCCACGCGTCAAGCCGCGATTATGACATCATCATCCTCGACCTGATGTTGCCAAAAGATTCCTGTTTGCTGGTACTGCATGAAATTCGTGAACTGGATCGAGAGGTCGAAATTCTGATCCTGTCCACACGCGATCAAATTCATGATCGGGTAACTGCATTGATTCAGGGTGCCGACGACTACATGGTGCATCCTTTCTCCATTAATGACCTGCACGACCGCATTGAGTCACTGGTGAAGCACCGAGTCGCCCCGCAATCTGCAGACGACAAATGATTCGAGTATCAAATATCAGGCTTCTGCAGTTTATATGGCATTATTGCGCCTTGTTAAAGTTGCAATCGACAGAGCGAATCACATGGACATCCCGACCTATGAAGACGTGCTACAGGCGCATGCCCGTATCAGGCCCTATATACATCGCACACCGGTACTGACCTCGAGCTATTTGAATCAGCTAACCGGCGCCGAAATCTTTTTCAAATGCGAGAACCTGCAAAAGGTCGGCGCGTTCAAAGCGCGTGGTGCGAGTAATGCCGTGTTTGGACTCAGCGACGCCGATGCCGTCAACGGGGTGGCCACGCATTCGTCCGGAAATCACGCAGCCGCGCTAAGCTTCGCCGCTGGCCGGCGCGGCATCGACGCCACCGTGGTAATGCCCCACAATGCGCCTGCCACCAAGAAAGCCGCGGTGCAGAGTTACGGCGGCAGAATTCTCGAATGCGAACCCACCCAGGCCGCTCGCGAGGCCATGCTGGAACAGGTGATCGGCGAAACCGGTGCCGATGCGGTACACCCCTACGACGACCCGCGCGTCATCGCCGGGCAGGCCACCTGCGCGCTCGAACTACAGCAGGGTATCGATCATCTCGACGCCGTGGTGGCCCCGGTTGGCGGCGGCGGCCTGATTTCCGGTACCTGCCTGACGATGTCGACTTTATCACCGCAAACCCGGGTTTACGCGGCTGAACCGGCCAATGCCGATGACGCCTACCGTTCCTTTCACGCTGGTGAAATCGTCAGGCAGGATGCCCAGCAATCCGTTGCCGATGGCCTGAAAACCAACCTGTGTCCGCTGAGCTGGCATTTCGTTTCCAGCTTTGTCAGCGATATATTGCTCGCCAGCGAGGATGAGATTCTCGACGCGATGTACCTGACCTGGCAGCGCATGAAAATTATCATCGAACCATCGTCCGCGGTGCCGTTGGCGATCATCTTGAAAAATAAAGACCTGTTCCGGGGGCAACGGGTCGGGGTAATCATTACCGGGGGTAACGTCGATATCAAAAATTGCCCCGGCTGCAAGTGAACGGGAGGTAAAAGAATATGAGAACTGGAACTAACCCTACTGGACTTGTAGCGGGTTTCAACATCCCGGCGGAAATCGGCATGGATCTCGCCGATGTCGCCACGCCGTCACTGATCATCGAGCTGGACGCCTTCGAACGCAATGTTGCAACACTACGCGACAGGCTTGCCGATGCCGGGGTGCGCCTGCGCGCGCATAGCAAAACCCACAAGTCGGTCGATATCGCGCGTTACCAGATCGAGCACGGCGGGGCCTGCGGCATCTGCTGCCAGAAGGTCGCCGAAGCCGAGGTCATGGTCGCCGGCGGCATCGACGACGTGATGCTGTCGAACCAGGTTGTCGATCGACACAAGATCGATCGGCTGGCACGGCTAAGCGGGCGAGCACGGATACTGGTGTGTGTCGACGACCACGGCAACGTCGATGATCTTGCCACTGCCGCCATGCGCCATCACGGCATGCTCGAGTGCCTGGTCGAAATTGACGTCGGCGCCGGTCGTTGCGGCGTGCAGCCGGGTCCCGACGCACTTGCCATTGCACAGAAAATCGACTCCTGCGAAGGCTTGAAGTTCGCCGGAATTCAGGCTTACCAGGGCTCGGCCCAACATATTCGAAGTTACACAGAACGGCGCAGTGCGATCGAATCCGCGGCCGACATGACCAGCGCTACGGTATCCCTGCTGTCCGAACATGGACTCGACTGCGCTATCGTCGCCGGCGCCGGCACGGGTAGTTACTACTTCGAGGCAGCTTCCGGAATCTACAATGAAATGCAGTGCGGGTCCTACATTTTCATGGATGCCGACTACCAACGCGTGCTCGATGAACAGGACCGACCGATTGTGGAATTTGAAAACAGCCTGTTTATCTGGACCTCGATCATGTCCAAAACCAGGGCCGACAAGGCCGTTTGCGACGCCGGCCTCAAGGTGATGAGCCTGGACTCGGGACTGCCCGTGGTATTCGGTCGCGACGATCTCGAGTATATCGAATGCTCGGACGAACACGGGGTCATTGCCGACCCGCAGAATAATCTTTGCCTGAACGACCGCTTGAAACTGGTGCCCGGCCACTGCGACCCCACCTGTAACCTGCACGACTGGTATGTCGGCATTCGCAATGACAGGGTTGAATGCCTGTGGCCGGTCAGCGCGCGGGGCAGAGCTTTTTAGACGACAGCCCTAGTCAGGCAAAAAAAACGCCGGCATGAAACCGGCGTTTTAACAACAACTGCCTGTCGACTTAACGCGTTGCGAGATAGCTGTTCAGGTCATCAAGAATCTGTTGCTTGTTCACTTCCGCACCCATTTTGATCATCGCATCGGCGAAGCGACCGACAATCTCATTGATGGTTTCGAAATTCAGGTGATTCAGAATTCCGACGCGGATTTGCGCCGGTTCCGACAGCGTGTTCCAGATCGCGAAGCCTGCCTCGCGGCAACCCGTAACCAGTGCTTTTTCGTGACCGGTAAACGCGTCGGGCAGGTCGAAAACCACCAGGCTGGTCATATTGGAAGTAACCTTGCAGCCCATCGCTTCGATCGCAGTGCGCAGGCCTTTTTCAAAGAACGCGTAGTCGGCCGCTTTTTGTTTACGTCCATGCTGCAGCAACAGGCGCAGGGCTTCGTGGAAAGACGCAACCGCGTAACCCGAATGGGTGCGATGATAGGCCGCGGTTGCAACATCCTGTCCATCGGCAATACACCAGTGACGCGCTTCCAGGATCGGATGATGCACGTAGGTATAGCAACCACGCTGCCTGAGCAGATCGATAACCTTGTCGTTGAAACTGACCGGGGCATATGTCAACGGCAGTCCCAGAATCCCTTTTTGCGGGCAGGAAGCCCAGGTGGTGACCGCAGGGTAGTCATCGATATTAAAATACTCAATACCAAGACTGGAGACTGCATCGACAATTCCCATGGCGCCATGTTTTGCACAGGCATCGTTAAAGCCTTGGATATCGTTGATGCGACCGCTGCCGGTTTCCCAGTGCGCCATGAAGGCCCACATCGGCTTGTGTTCGGCAAGGGCAGCCTCGACGATATCGCCAGTAACCGATTCGCCGTGTGGAACGTTTATCGTGACGACGTTGGCAGGCTTCGGATTTAACGGGTCTTTGGCCAGATCTTCGGGCGTTGACGCCTTCAGACGAATATTGAAGTCGTCAATACCGCTGAAGGTTCC
>CALDDP010000220.1 GCA_937936805.1 uncultured Gammaproteobacteria bacterium
CATTGCCAGGTAGCAATCATCGGTGCCGGCCCGAGCGGTCTCGCGCTTGCCGGCGAACTGGCCAGGTCGGGCATCGATGTGGTGGTACTGGAGCGGGAAGCTGTAGCTGGTGGAATACCGCGACATTGTGGCCACTCGCCATACGGCATGCGCGAGTTTCATCGACTCATGTCCGGACCAGCCTATGCAGGTCGACTGACCTGTGAAGCAAGGCGGCAGGGTGCGAGGATCTGGCTGAATACGACGGTTATCGAGACTGGACCTGCCGGCAAGCTGCTATTGTCTACCAGCGACGGCATGCAGGAGTTAGAGGCCGACAGGGTCGTGCTATGTACCGGTAACCGGGAAACACCGCGTTCGGCACGCCTGGTTTCGGGAACGCGGCCAATGGGTATAGTTAACACCGGGGCACTGCAGTCGATGGTGTATCTGAAACATCGATTACCATGCAAACGTCCGTTGATCGTCGGCAGCGAACTGGTTTCGTTTTCCGCGCTGCTAACCTGTCGTCACGCCGGTATCAAACCTGTTGCCATGATTGACAGTTATCCGCGGGTAACCGCGATTAGGGCCGCGGCATTATTACCCCGACTGCTTGGCATTCCGCTGCTGTTGAATACCGAACTCGAGCAGATTTGTGGTAGCGAACGGGTGGAATCAGTATTCGTTCGCGACGCCATTGGCAAGTTACAGAACATCGAATGCGACGGCGTGATTTTTAGCGGTAACTTTGTTGCCGAGGCGAGCCTGGTCAGGAGTAGCCACCTGGAATTCGATTCGCGCAGTGGTGGGCCGGTTGTCGATCAATTCGGCCGTTGCTCGGATCCTGCCTACTTCGCCTGCGGCAATTTGCTGCACCCGGTTGACACTGCTGGCTGGTGCTGGGCCGAAGGGATGCTCACGGCCCGCTCGGTGTTAGCGGATTTGAACGCTGCGCTGCCACGCACGGGGCGGGTGCTTGAAATTCAATCCACGAGCCCGGTCATCAGGTATTTTACGCCACAGCAAATCCTGTTGCCGGATGCGCCACAGAAGGAAAATCATCCGCGATTGCAGCTCCGTTTTGCCGAAAATCGGCGTGGACGAATTTCGTGGCGGGGTGAAAAAGGTATCATTGCAAGTCGCAGGATTCGTACGCTACGGGAACGACGGGTATTATTGCCCTTTCCACCGCGCGACCAGTTGTCTGCCTGCAAATCACTGGCGCTTGAATTTGAGCCCGACTAGAGGATCAGCCATGTCAGTTCTAGCCATAGACCAGGGAACTACCAGCACACGGGCATTGCGTGTGGATGACAGCGGTGAATTCGAAATTACCCGGGTGATCAGGCATCAGCAATATTATCCACAGGCCGGCTGGGTGGAACACGACCCCGAAGAACTGATCGCGAGCATCGAGTCGTGCATTGCGGCGAGCCCGGACGTTGCCGCGCTCGGAATCGATAACCAGGGTGAAAGTTGCCTCGCCTGGCACGCCGATACCGGGCAGGCGTTGTGCCCGGTAATAGTCTGGCAGGACAGCCGTACTCACGAGGTGATTGCAAAGCTCAAGCAGGATGGCCACGAGGCCAGGGTGCTGGAAATTTCCGGCTTACCGCTGGACTCGTATTTTTCCGCCAGCAAGCTCGCCTGGATTCTGCAAAACTGTGCTGCGGCACAAACCGCACATGAGCAGGGAAAGCTGCGCCTGGGCACCACCGATGCCTTTTTTCTCGATCGACTGAGCGGTCGCTTCGTCACCGATATCACCACCGCCTCCAGGACCTCGTTACTGAACCTGCACACCGGGCAGTGGGACCCGGAGCTTTGCGAATTATTTGGGGTCCCGCCTGAAACACTGCCGGAAATCGTGCCGACCACCGGTGATCTCGGCTGCATCGTTGCGCAGGGCCGGCGCATTCCGGTAACCGCTAGCGTGGTCGATCAGCAGGCATCGCTCTATGGTCATGGCTGCCGTGCGGCCGGAGATGCCAAGATCACTTTCGGCACCGGTGCCTTCGCCCTGGCGCTAACCGGTAACCAGCCGTTGCGTTCGCCGGAGCAGGGCCTGTTGCCCACCGTTGCCTGGCAATTCGACTCGGCCGAACCGGTGTACGCGCTCGATGGTGGAGTTTACTGTGCCGGTTCGGCGGTCGAGTGGGGACGTAAGCTGGGACTGTTCAGCGATTATGCCGAGATTAATCATTTCGAGCGTGCTCCAGCGATTGAACGAGACCTGGTTTTTGTGCCGGCGCTTTCCGGGCTGGCCTGCCCGCACTGGGATCGAACGGCTGCCGGGATCTGGCTCGGGTTGTCGCTCGAGACCGACAGCCGCGACCTGATCCAGTCCCTGCTCGAGGGCGTTGCGTTGCGTGCGGCCGAGGTGATCCGGGCAATGAGTGAGTTTGTCGCCATCGGTGACCGCATATCGATTGACGGGGGGGTATCGGTTAACCCCTATTTTTGCCAGTTCCTGGCCAATGTTTTGCAACGACGGGTATCCGTAAAACCGATGGCAGAGTTAACCGCGATCGGTACCGCGCGGCTCGCCGGCGCCGGCCAGGTGTCGCTGACGCAAGACGATGCAGCGACGGCGTATTACCAGCCACAGGCTGACATGAGCGATCTGCTGGAGCGTTTCGGAGATGCGGTGGGGCGGTCAAGAAACTGGCGCCGCTAGCCAGCTGAACAGACCCGCGGCAGTTTTGTAGGGCAGCAACCACGAGGTGAACTCGAAGCAGCTGCGCAGCTTTAGACTATTGTTCCTGACCATTGATGGCGAACCGTCTGCGCAGGACCAGCTGATTATCGCTCTCAGCCAGGCCTGCGGATTTCGTTTCTGTCATTGAAGTAACGGATACTTTACAATCGGGGTTCAATTCCAAAACTTGACAAACCCCGGGGGCTTCCATGGATCCTGTTCATTTGATCTGGCTGTGCGCATTCGGTGCACTGGCCGGTGGCGCGATTATCGGCGCTATCGCTTATCGAAATCTGGCGCCGGGAAAAAAGCAGGCCGATGACCTCAAGGCTGAACTCGATGCGTCCAGGCTGGAGCTGGAAACCTACAAGACCAGTGTTAATAATCATTTCGATAAAACGGCCGAGCTGGTAAACGAGTTGACGCAGGACTATGTCAAGGTTTACCGGCACCTCGCGGAAGGTGCGCAGTCACTGGGTGAGGGCAGGGATTTCGCCAACGTGCTCGAACAGCACCAGGGTAAAGTCCTGATTTCTGTCGATAATGATAACAAGGTAGAGGAAACGATAGTCAGCGAGGTAGCGAAGGATGCGCAGCAAACGGGCGAAACCTCCAGCGAATCAGCAGGAGTAGCCGATCACGAGCCAGAGCAGGAGAGTAATGCTGCTGCCGACAACGAAGATGTCGGCGTAATGCAGGAAGATTTAGACGCAACCGGACCATCGGCAGAAACGGGTGAAAAACAGGGACCCGTCATAAATATCGACAAACTGGCGCTGAATCCCGACGCTGATAAAACCGATGCCAAACCCGTGAAGAGCAATGGCAGCGGCGCGTCAGGGGTAGATCAGCCAGCAAAGCCCGATGCGCAAAAGGAGTCTACTACGTCGGCGTGAGCATAAGCCGGCTCCCCGCGAAGGCGAATATCCAGCGGGGATCTGCCCCGGGCCCGCTCAGGCAAAAAAATTCACCATGGCATCAGCAGCGAGACGCGGTTCTTCCTCGACGATAAAATGCCCGCACTCGATCGCTACCGCGCTAACATCCCCGGCCCATTTGCGCCAGCTATCCAGCGGTGAGCGGGCCTTGTCGCCGAGATAACCGGTGCTCCATAGCACCAGTACCGGGCAGTCCATTTGATCACCAGCGTCGCGGTTGGCCTGGTCGTACAGCCGATCGACGGTGGCGCCGGCGCGGTAGTCTTCGCATTGTGCCTGAATCTTGCGCGGATCGCGGTATTGCTCGAGATAAGCCTCTACCGCCCCGGGGTCCAGCCTGGCAATGTCCGAGGCCCAGCGTTCCAGCAGGTAGCCGTAAAACAGGTTGGGATTCTGCTCGATTATCTCCTCCGGCAGCGGCGCTTTTGCGGCGAGGAAAGACCAGTGAAAAGCGGACACGGTAGCGGCTGTGTCCATGTCTTCCCAGGCGTCGAGTGTGGGGATGATGTCGATCGCGCAGAACTTCGTAACCCGACCCGGATGATCCAGCACCAGGCGGTAACCGACCCGTCCGCCACGATCATGCCCTGCCAGCGCAAAGCGATCGATCCCTAGACGATCTGTCAGGGCGATGATGTCCTTTGCCATTTCGCGCTTCGAATACTGTTTGTGCTCAGGATCACCCGGTGGCGCCGAGCTGCCGCCATAACCGCGCAGATCCGGCATCACCAGCGAAAAGTGCTGCGCCAGTTCGGGCGCGATCCG
>CALDDP010000221.1 GCA_937936805.1 uncultured Gammaproteobacteria bacterium
TCGACCAGGCCGACACCGATGTTGTGGCGCGCATCGGGATTGATAATTTCGACATCCAGCCCGTCGCGACCACAGTCACGAATCCTGTTGTTAGCGTCGGTTATATCGGTTTGGCTTAAATCGATCTTGACCATGTCTGAAAAGTCCCCGGTGCTGGTTCGGTTGAATTGATGGATTGCCCCGGAAACAGCCGGTTCAGGCTGACTTCCTCGGAAGCGATGGCAATCATGTCGTCGGTTTCGTAGAGCACCATCGGCTTCGCCGCCAGGTTATCCTTGGCGTAACCGATTTCATTGGCGGTGGATACCAGGAAAGAGAAGGTGCCGTCGAGATCCGCGATTGCGGTTTCGAGCACGCTGTCGAGTTTCTCGCCCTGTTCGAGCTTGTCGGCGAGGTAAACCGCCACCAGCTCGCTGTCGTTATCGGTATGGAAGGTAAAGCCACGCCGTTCGAGCCGACGACGCATCTTCCAGTAATTGGTAATCTGTCCATTGTGAACGATGGCGATATCTTCGAAGCCGGTCGCCCAGAAGGGGTGTGCCGCTTCGGGCCGAACCGCGGATTCGGTGGCCAAACGTACGTGACCGATGCCATGCGTACCGGTCACCTCGCCCACCCGATAGGTCGAATCGAGTTCATGCGCGGTACCGTCGTCCTTGATAATATCGAGCGTATGCCCGACCGAAACCAGTTTGGCGTGTTCCTCGATATCCTTGGTGAATTCAAGCAGATCGCCGTCGAAATTGACCGCAATCTGGTAGGAGCACCCGACCGACTGTTCCGAATCGATGGTCGCGCCGTGACGGGCCAGTAACGCCGCGATATTATCCGTCGCCTTCTTTCTGGCCTCGGCTTCGGTGGGCACGATGAAACGCAGTTGCAACTGGTCCTTGTCTTCTCCGTAAAGCGCGAAACCGGTACTGTCCGGACCACGATGCTGGCAGCCGTCGAGCATTTCGATCAAGGTTCTGCCAATTTCATGCGTGCCGGCCTGCTTGTATAAAACACCTGCGATTCCGCACATGTCAGTCACTCCTGGGTGGGGATTATCAACCGTCCGAGCTTACTTAAGCAGATTCTTACTGTCAACTGAAATGAAATTATGTTTCCTGTCAGGAAACTAATTAAGACGATACCGCCTCCGAAATAATGATCGAAAGGTAGCGACAGGGCAGCTGCAGAATTTCATCCGGGCCGTGCGATGCATCAGCATCGAAAAAAAGTGTATCTCCCGGCTCCAGGGTGTAGGTTTTGTTGGCGTGACGATAGGTGACCCTGCCCTCGAGCATGTAAATCAGCTCGGTGCCGGCATGTTGAAACACAGGAAACACTTCGGACTGGTCGTCGATCGTTATCAGGTATGGCTCAATGTTGTAGGGCTTGCCGATGGTGTGCCCGAGTAATTGATATTGGTGCCCGGCGCCCGAGCCGCGACGCTCGATCGGCAGACCCTCGCCCGCCTTAATGAAGGTCACGTCTCGCTGTTCTTCATAACCGCGGAAGAAAGAAGTCACCGGCACCTGCAGCGCGTTGGCGAGCGAGGTCAGCGTGGCCAGCGACGGCGAGGTCTGCCCGTTTTCGATTTTTGACAGCATACCGGTCGACAGCTGTGCCTGCTTGGCGAGCGCGGCGACCGTCAGGTTGAGACGCTTACGTGACGCGCGCACCTGTTTGCCAATCGCAATCTCGAGCGCTTCCACGCTATGCTGCTGGGGCATCGACGGCGCAGTTTCAGGATTGCTGTTGTGTTCGGGCATATATGCTTGCTGTTGTTTCGATTAGCGATCTATCAAACCTCAGCCGCTGAATTATTGCAACCGCCAGGCCATATCCGACAGATATGCATCGCTAAATTGATCCTGCGCAAAAGGTACGCAGAAAGCAGGCGGTTAGCACAGGCAATTAGTTGACCATTGCGATGTAATTCCCTAACCTTGTGCTACCGAGGTTAGTCCCTTATTTCTTACAAAAATATCTATCTAAATCAGCTAGTTGGAGGAACAAATGAGCAAACGTGTCGCAATAATCGGTGCCGGTCCAAGCGGACTTGCACAACTCCGGGCATTTCAGTCGGCAAAGGAAAAAGGCGCCGATATTCCCGATATCGTCTGCTTCGAGAAGCAGTCCGACTGGGGCGGGCTATGGAATTACACCTGGCGTACCGGGCTCGACGAACATGGCGAGCCGGTGCACGGCAGCATGTACCGCTATCTCTGGTCGAACGGTCCCAAGGAAGGTCTCGAATTCGCCGACTACTCCTTCGAAGAACACTTTGGACGTCCGATTGCGTCTTACCCGCCGCGGGCCGTGTTATTCGATTATATCGAGGGCCGGGTAAAAAAGGCCGGCGTGCGGGACTGGATTCGCTTCAATTCCCCGGTGCGTCACGTAAGCTACGATGAACACGAAGGCATGTTTCACGTCACTGCTCAGGATCATGAAAAAGACGTCGAGTATACCGAGGAGTTCGACCATGTCATTGTCGCCAGTGGTCACTTCTCGACTCCGAATGTGCCCGAGTACCCCGGTTTCGACAGTTTCAACGGACGCGTGCTGCACGCCCACGACTTTCGCGATGCGATGGAGTTTAAGGACAAGGATATCCTCATCATCGGCACCTCTTACTCGGCCGAGGATATCGGTTCGCAATGCTGGAAGTACGGCGCCAGGTCGATTACGGTCTCGCACCGTACTGCGCCGATGGGATACAAGTGGCCTGACAACTGGCAGGAAGTGCCGCTGCTGCAGAAGGTCGACAAGAATACTGCAACCTTCAAGGATGGCTCGACTGCCGAAGTCGACGCGATCATTCTCTGCACCGGCTACCTGCACCACTTCCCTTTCATGGCCGAAAAACTGAAGCTCAAGACCAACAACCGGCTGTATCCAGTCAGTCTCTACAATGGCGTGGTATGGACCGCCAATCCGAAGTTGATGTATCTCGGCATGCAGGACCAGTGGTATACCTTCAACATGTTCGATGCCCAGGCCTGGTATGCTCGCGATGTCATCATGGGACGCCTCGACCTGCCCTCTGAAGCGGAGATGAACGCCGATATCGAAAAGTGGCGCGAAACGGAAGACAACCTCGCCGACGATTACGCCTGTATCGAGTTCCAGGGTAAGTACACCATGGACCTGATGGCTTTAACCGATTACCCGGAATTCGACTGTGCCGGCGCCAACGAGGCTTTCTTTCAGTGGAAAAAACACAAGAAGGAAGACATCATGACCTTCCGCAACCATGGCTACAAGTCAGCCCTGACCGGAACCCAGGCGCCCGCACATCACACGCCGTGGAAGGATGCACTGGACGATTCGCTGGAAAGCTACCTCGCGGAATCCTGACCGCATTTTTTAACAGTAGGCTCTTCAAAGGGCGTGCCGGATGGCACGCCTTTTTTTACTGGTAATCGAAGCGCCTGAACAAAATAACTTTCCTGTCCTTGTACTGAAACAACAATCCGTTGTTTAGCACCTGCGCCAGGTAATCGCTACCCGGGCCGAAGCACAACTCGCGCATACCCGCGGGCTGAACCCTCATGGTTATGCTGAGTGGTGGTGGAAAAATCGCTCCCTGCAGAATGAGGAAGTTTAGTCACTCTTTAATCGGTGCAGACCAGCACAGAGTGGATTAGCGCTTTTTCCCGGTGCCTCAATTAGCCGGGGGGTTCGATTCCGCCGCAAATATTTCGGAGTGAAAACCGAAGTGCTGGATATGATAAGCCTTGCCGTCGGCGACAAGCGTTATCTTGATCAACGCCGGCCCGGTATCAAACTGCAACGCCACCTGGTAGTCAATCAGTTCAATATCCCCTGATTTTTCGCTGCTCTCGGCACGACTCGCCGTAAAGCGGGGTTTTTCCATCGATTGAAACCGGCCAAGCCGGCTGAAGGACTGATATGCCGCCTGCAGTTTTTTATTTTCGAAGTCCGCCCTTGCGACAGGCGACAACAGGGGCCTTAACTGGTCGTATCGCCAACTCGTCAATTTGGGCATGACCGATTCCAGATAGGGTATAGCGGTTTCCTCGTAACGATCAGCTTTGATGCCGTACCAGAAAGAGTACAACACCAGTCCTGCCAGCAGCAGGCCAAAGAAAATCAGACTACGTCTTAAGATCAGAGACATAACCAGCCCGGTTCCTGTCAGATACGCAGAGAATCGATCATATTCAGCTACCCGGCAGAATCTCAACCCGGAAAAATACGAGTTTACTCCGGTACATCGATACCGTTCAGGCGACAGGCTTGCTGCAGGGTGTTATGCAACAGGCAGGCGATGGTCATCGGTCCCACCCCACCCGGCACTGGGGTTATCGCGCCGGCCACTTCAGCCGCGCTGTCGAATTCGACGTCACCCACCAGTCGCGTGCCGCCGTCCTCTTTTTCGATACGGTTGATACCGACATCGATCACGGTGGCGCCCGGCTTTATCCAGTCTCCCTTGACCATTTCGGGACGTCCTACCGCAGCCACCACGATATCCGCCTGGCGACATTCTCCGGGGAGATCACGGGTGCGCGAATGCGCGATAGTCACGGTACAGCTTTCCTGCAACAGTAGCGAAGCCATCGGTTTACCGACGATATTGGAACGACCCACGACAATCGCCTTGAGGCCGGATAAATCGCCCAGGTGATCCTTGAGCATCATCAACGACCCCAGCGGCGTACAGGGGACAATGCCCTCGGCGCCAATCGAAAGACGGCCAACATTGGAAAGATGAAATCCATCGACATCCTTATCCACCGAAATCGCATTGATAACCGATTCCTCGTCGATATGATCAGGCAGGGGTAATTGCACCAGGATACCGTGAACATCGGGATCGTTGTTGAG
The DNA here is from genome assembly GCA_937936805.1 of uncultured Gammaproteobacteria bacterium. Lineage (GTDB taxonomy): Bacteria > Pseudomonadota > Gammaproteobacteria. The sequence goes on from CALDDP010000221.1 coordinate 4,843, forward strand.
CTGATCGATCAGGCTCAGCAACTCGTCCTGACCGGTGCTGGCGTCAAGCTTGTGCTCGTAGGAGTTCATGCCCGCCTCCAGGGTTTGCTTGCCCTTGCTACGGACATAAACCTGGCTTGCCGGATCTTCGCCCACGAGCACCACCGCCAGACCCGGGGTCAACGCATGGTCACTTTTCAAAGTCTCGACCTTACGCGCGATTTCTTTGCGCAGATTTGCCGAAAATGCCTTACCGTCAATTATTGTGGCCACGTTTCAAATACCCCTAAACTCATTGTTAATCAGACCCGCCGCGCCCCATGGTTATGGCCGGTTTACTCGAACGACATTCTACAATTAACCCGGTAACGAAATATCAGAAATACGACACTCATTTATCCGACCGCTGCTGCCGGGTCGCATTGAACACCGCCGGACGGGACAAGCTGAATTCACTCCCTTTGCCGCAGAGGTTTCAGCAGTACTTTATTGCCTGTTTACACATACCCGGCTATTGCGCGTTGCTCAGGGTCAGCTTGACGCCGCCGCTGAAATCAGAATTCTCACCGACGCGAAATACCGCTGCTTGAGGAGACAGGCTCGAATCCGCACCATGAAACGCAACTTCGTCATGGCGCAATTCGAGGTAGCTAACAATCGTGCCCCTACGGACAAAAATCAATACCGTCAGTAGTCCCGATGTGATCAGCGAATCGCGCTCACCGCGAGGCCAGTTCCATTCCAGGGGACATGTGGCACTTCGTGCTTCGGGTTTGAAACCGGTAACGATCCTGACCCTGTCCCAGCTGAAATCTGTAGCATCCACCAGGCGGAACTGCCCGGAAGCGCCTTTTGCAATCAGCATCTGGTTAAGCGATGCACGAAACTGCCGGTTACCATCGCACTTGGCGTACATATCGCCGTAATAAAACCCCAGTACCACTAGCACAAGCAAAGGAACGATATACAGGATCGGCCGGGTTGGCATAACCGACAGCGCATTTTTAATCATCACAGACTCCTGATGTTGTTCGAATCACGCGCATTCGTCGATAACAATAAAAAGCCCCTTCGATCGAAAATCGAAGGGGCCGAACTACAACATTTTTACGAGATTACCGCAGGAATTACTGACCTACGGCATCCTCCATTTCCCGCCTGCCCTCGTCATCGAGGACCTTACCGGGGCCACCTTGCTTGTTGATGTTTTCAATATCCTCACGGAACTCCCTGGCTTCCTTCTTGATCTGGATGATGTGCCATCCGATCCAGAAGACAATTCCCACAATTGCCAACATCATTTCCGTGCCCACGAAAGGGTAGATGGCGCCGAAGGTATCAACGTTAAGCCAGTTATCAACTAATCCAGTAGACATAGTATTTACTCCTAATATGTTAAATATCGTTTATAAAATCAGGAGCCGTTAACCGGCTTCTTCACGAATGGCCCGGGCAACTTCGTCAGCATCGATTGCACGCTGGGTTTCGAAGTTGATATCGAGACCTACCATTTCAATCTCACGCGGGATACGCAGCATGCCCATACCGTGCAGGATCTTCGACACGATCAACGCGGGGAAGAAACCCAGCACGAAGAACATGATCAATGCGCCGAGGAAGTTACCCCAGGGAGAAATCGCCGCATAGCCTTCGAACGGCGAGGACGGATAACCCCACAGCATGAAGCCCGCCATGACAATGCCGTAAAAACCGGCATAACCATGAACTGCAACCGCGCCGACGGCGTCGTCGATCTTGAACTTGCGTTCGACCCAGTAGTGCATCTTGTAAGCGAGGATGGCACCGCCGGCACCGATCAGCATCGCCTGGATAGGGTGGTACAGGTCGTTACCCGACGAGGCACCGATAACACCCGCGAGACCACCGGAGTAGGTCCAGAAGGCGTCACCATCGGAAACCAGGTAAGCCGCCATCAATCCGCCCGAGAGCGACATCAAGAAGTTGAAGGTGATCGCTGAAAGCGTCGTCGGCTGCAGGTAAATATTGGTGGCGCTAAAGAAGGATTTGTCCGGCACATCCAGCATCGCGGGACCATAGACATCGATTATCGGGATGTTACAGGCTACGTAGAAGCCCCAGAAACCGGTATAGATAAGGAACAGTCCAATGGTTACCAGCCAGGGGTTATGCGGGTTGATATTTCTTGGCGTGCCGTCAGCGGCAAACTTGCCGATACGCGGCCCCAGCACCAGCAATACACCCAGCGCAAATCCACCTGCAATCGCGTGGATTACCCCGGATGCGTAGGCGTCATGATAACCCAGCTTCTGCACCATCCAGCCGTTCCACGACCAGCCCCAGGAAGCATCGATGATCCAGGTGAAGGAACCGATGACCACAGCCAGGATCCAGAAAGCACTCGGACGGATACGCTCGATTACGGCACCGGAAACAATCGAAGCGGCGGTCCACGAGAACAGCAGGAATGCTGCCCAGAATACGCCGTTAATCCTTGCCCAGAAGGCGGTATCGTCGGCGGTCAGAACTCCGCCTTCCTGCGGTGCGCCACCCATATGCGTGCCCATCAGTTCGCTCCAGGGCGTGGCAAACGGTGCCGCTACCAGATCCCCGATGATCCAGGGACCATTGACGAATGCAAAGTAGATCCACCAGCCAAAGAAGAAGAAGGTGACGGTTACCAGCGGGATAACCATGGTGTTCTTCATCAGGGTGTGCGTATGGTTCTTGTAGCGTGAGGCGCCCACCTCGTAGACACAGAAACCGACGTGTATCAAAAACATAAACACGACGGTAACCCAGTAGTAAAACTCGGTAAAAATTATCCCGAGCGCGGTTAGCTCGTTATCCATTTCTTCCCCCCTCTGTTTTGAGATTTGTTAAGTTTTTAGCCAGAATCCCACCGGCAATAAACAGTATGATTTCCATTAGCCAAAGTTTTAGGTGCCGCAAACTTTAACCACGCGGATGGGAATCAGAGTCTTTTATACCTTCATCCGCATTCGGTATCAATAAAATTTAAAACTACGCGACCTGAAACACACCCGGGGATTACCGCTACTTCGAGTAATCCCCGGTATGCAATACTGGTCGCCGATTTGCTCAGGCAAACTTTTCGTATGCCTTACGCAGGTCCACCATCGGATGGCCACTCGCCATCTGGAACTTGACCAGAAGCTCACGCGCGATCATGTCCCGATCCTGCTGATTATCCGGCAGATCGATATCTTCCGGGATCGTTACCCAGCCGTTGATATTGCGATCGAAAACCGCAGGGCGGCCTTCCTCGTAGCCCATGTGCACGTCTTCAAGCCAGTTCAGGTCCGACCAGCCCATGATCTCCATGTATTTGGTCAGGAACGGCGTGCAGCGGTCCATATCGGGCACCAGGTTGACGTCGTAACGGTAACCGATGTGCTGCCCGATGATTTTCTCGCGCTCGGTATCGACACCGTCGCCTTCGAGGAAATGATTAATGCTTAGTTCAGTCATCTCGACCTCCTTAGAAACGAGTCATGTCGGGGCGTCCGACGGTGTACTGGGTACCTGCCATCGGTACCTGCGCGCAGGCCGATGCTTCCATCGTCAACGCCGCCAGGTCTTCCGGCTCCAGTGAATGAATATTGGTCTTGCCGCAGGCGCGTGCAAACAACTGCGCCTCGATGGTCAGCGTGTGCAGGAAGTTATACACCCGCTCCGCCGCCTCGTCCGGGTCGAGCCGCTTGCGCAATTCCGGATCCTGGGTGGCGACGCCAACCGGGCAACGGCCGGTGTGGCAGTGGTAGCAGTACCCTGCTTCCACACCCATTTCCTTTTCGAAGTCGGCTTCCGGGATATCCTTGTTGCAATTCAGCGCCATCATCACCGAGTGACCGATCGCGACCGCGTCGGCGCCGAGGGCAATCGCCTTGGCGACGTCAGCTCCATTTCGGATACCGCCGGCATAGACCAGCGAAATCCGACCGGACATGCCCACATCGTCAAGCGCCTGGCGCGCCTGGCGGATCGCCGCGATACCGGGTACGCCGGTGTCCTCGGTCGCGAGGTGCGGTCCGGCACCGGTGCCGCCTTCCATACCGTCCATGTAAATCGAATCGGGTCCGGTTTTTGCCGCCATGCGCACATCGTCGTAAACACGCGCCGCGCCGAGCTTGAGCTGGATCGGAATCTGGCCGTCGGTCGCCTCGCGTATTTCATTTATCTTCAGCGCGAGATCGTCGGGACCCATCCAGTCGGGATGGCGCGCCGGCGAGCGCTGATCTATACCGGCCGGCAGCGAACGCATTTCGGCAACCTGGTCGGTCACTTTCTGACCCATCAGGTGACCACCGAGTCCGACCTTACAGCCCTGCCCGATGAAAAATTCACAGGCATCGGCGAGACGCAGATGATTCGGGTTAAAGCCGTAACGCGACTGGATACACTGGTACAGCCACTTCGACGAATAACGGCGCTCGTCGGGGATCATGCCGCCTTCACCGGAACAGGTCGCGGTGCCAGCCATGGTGGCGCCCCGCGCGAGTGCGGTCTTGGCCTCGTAGGAAAGCGCACCAAAACTCATACCGGTAACGTAAACCGGAATGTCGAGTTCCAGCGGGCGCTTGGCCTCCGGACCGATAATGGTCTTGGTTAAACACTTTTCCCGGTAACCCTCGATAACGAATCGGGTCAGGGTGCCGGGCATGAAAGTCAGATCGTCCCAGGTCGGGATTTTCTTGAACAGCGAGAAGCCACGCATGCGGTAGCGCCCGAGTTCGGACTTGATGTGTATATCGTTGATAACCTCGGGCGGAAACATAAAGCTCTTGCCGAGGTTATATGGATCTTTCTTTGTTTCAGACATCTGTATTCTCCAAATTCCCGGTGACGCTTAAAGCACCAGCTTTTTCTCGGTGGGCTCGAGGTTGTCGTAGTTCCACAACTGCTTGCCCGAGGTTAGTTTGACGATACTGTCGATACCGTTGGGTGCTTCCATACCGTACAGGTCAAGTTTGCCCTTCAAGTATTTCTTGTCGAGATCGGTGAGTTCGGTTTCGACACAGTCGACACCGAGGCTGGCGATCTTGCCGGCTACATATATGGTGCCGTCGTACATCGAGTCGCCGAGGTTATCGCCAGCATCGCCGAGAATAATCATCCGACCACGCTGCATCATGAAGCCGGTAAAGGCGCCAACGCTATCGCCGACGATGATAGTGCCACCCTTCTGGTCGATGCCGACGCGCGCGCCCGCCTGTCCCTTGCACACCAGGTCGCCGCCGCGGATCGCGGCACCGAACAACGAACCTGCATTCTTTTCGATGACCACGGTGCCGGCCATCATGTTCTCTGCGCAGGACCAGCCGACGCGGCCGGAAATATGCACGTTGGGGCCATCGATCAGGCCACAACCGAAGTAACCCAGGCTGCCTTCGAACTTCAGGTTGAGGCGATTCAGGATGCCAACACCGAGCGAATGCTTGGCGCGTGGATTCTGTACCGTAATCGTGCCGTGACCCGACTGCATCAATTCACGGATCTTGATATTGATCTCGGGAATGCTCAGATCCGCTGCATCGAATTCGGCGCTGTTGGCGTAGTCGACCTCGTAGCCCCACGGATAAGTGAAATTTTCTTCCTCGGTCGCCGAGAAATACATTTGCTGGGTACGACCCGCGAGCTGCTCTTCATGCAGCCCCATGTCATGGGATGTAGTTACGCTGCCCATACTTTGACCTCCCCCTGATAAGGATCCCAGGTGTCTATTTCACGTGGGAAAATACTTCGAATGGCCACTTCTTCCGAAGCCAGGCCAACAAATTCGTCGCTCTCGTAGAGCACCATCGGCTTTGCGCCCATGACGTCTTTCGCCATCCCCAGCGGGTCACCGGTGGCAACCAGGTAGGTGAATACACCGTCGAGTTCGTCGATCGAACGCGTCATTGCCGCTTCGAGCTCTTCACCCTG
>CALDDP010000222.1 GCA_937936805.1 uncultured Gammaproteobacteria bacterium
AATGGTGGCTACGCCCTGATTTGAACAGGGGACCCCATCATTATGAGTGATGTGCTCTAACCAACTGAGCTACGTAGCCGTTATTTCTGCTGATCGGGTTGCCCGATCCTGAAGAGCGCGCGATTTTCCCTTTTAGGCCTCGCGCTGTCAAGTTTACTGATTGTGCTTAAACGTTAAAGCGAAAATGCACCACATCGGCTTCGTGCATGACATAGTCCTTGCCTTCGAGACGCCACTTACCGGCATCCTTGGCGCCCTGCTCGCCGTTGCCGGCGATAAAGTCGTCAAAGGCAATGACCTCGGCGCGAATGAAGCCTTTCTCGAAATCGGTGTGGATCTTGCCCGCGGCTTGCGGCGCGGTATCGCCGACACGGATGGTCCAGGCACGCACTTCCTGCGGCCCGGCGGTGAAATAGGTTTGCAGGTGCAGCAGCTTGTAACCGGCATGGATGACGCGATCAAGGCCTGGCTCCTCGAGACCCATTTCGGCGAGGAATTCGGCCGCTTCGGCAGCGTCCAGCTCGGCGATGTCGGCCTCGATTGCGGCACAGACTGCGACCACTTCGGCCCCCTCGCCCGCTGCATATTCGCGCACCGCGTCGAGGTGCGGATTATTGTCGAAGCCATCCTCGGAGACATTGGCGATGTAGAGCACCGGTTTCGCGGTGATCAGGTGGAGGTCCTTCATCCAGCCTCGCTGATTATCAGCAGGCTCGAAACTGCGCGCATGCCTGCCACTTTCAACGTGGGCCTGCACTGTCTGCATGAACTCGTATTTCGCCTTCGCCTCTTTCTCATTCGACTTGGCCTGCTTGCCGGCTCGCTCAGTCTGGCGCGCTATCGACTCCATGTCGGCGAGCAGGAGTTCCGTGTTTATGGTTTCGATATCGGATAGCGGGTCGATCGCGTTACTGACGTGGGCAATATCTTCGTCCTCGAAACAGCGCACCACCTGGGCGATCGCATCGGTTTCACGAATATGGCCGAGGAACTGGTTACCGAGGCCCTCGCCTTTCGACGCACCCGCAACCAGTCCGGCGATATCGACAAACTCCATCGTCGTCGGAATGACTTTCTTAGGCTGCACGATAGCGGCCAGCTGTTGCAGGCGCGGATCTGGAACTTCGACCACGCCGACGTTCGGATCGATAGTGCAAAACGGATAATTCTCGGCCGCAATGCCCGCCTTCGTCAGTGAATTGAACAGTGTTGATTTACCTACGTTGGGCAAGCCGACGATGCCACATTTAAATCCCATAATATTGCTCTTTTCAGGTATGCAGGGCCTGCATCGCCTTGTCGATGCGCCCTTCAAAAACCAGCGGCATAACCGCTAGCGTGTCACGGTTGGCGGCCTCGATTGCATTCAAATCCGCGACCGATGGCTTATGCAGCACGTAATTAATCACCTGGCTGGCGTCGCCCGGATGCCCGATGCCCACGCGAACGCGAAAAAAATCGCGACTGCCAAGATGATTGACGATATCGCGCAAACCGTTATGGCCCCCGTGACCACCCGCCTGCTTGATGCGGTTGGTACCCGGCGGTAAATCCAGTTCGTCATGGATTACCAGGATTTGTTCGGGTTTTATCTTGTAGTAACGCGCCAGTGCCGATACCGCCTGGCCACTGCGATTCATGAAGGTCATCGGCTTGAGCAGGAAGACATCCCTGCCCTCGACCTTGAGCTTGCATTCATCCGCGTTGTAGCGTTTTTCGAAACGAAAGCTCGCGCCCTGATCCGCGGCGATCTGGTCAATTAGCCAGAAACCCGCATTATGGCGCGTATCAACGTAATCGGCCCCGGGATTACCGAGGCCGACGATCAAACGTATATCTGCGGTGAGCGCAGCCATGCAACAAGCTACTCTTTGCTGCTGTCTTCGCCTTCAGACTCTCCGGCATCGCCTTCGGCCACTTCACCTTCTTCACCGACCTCGCCTTCTTCACCCTCGGGTGGTTCTGGCGCTTCGTCTTCGATGACTTCCTCACGAGTCTTGACCACCGAAAGCACGCCGACGTTATGGTCGTCATGCTCGATGTCTTCGACGTCTTCGAGATAGGTCAGGGCAACGATCTGAACACCTTCCGGCATCTGGATATCGGTCAGGTGCAGGGTCTCGCCGAGATGCAGATTTTCGGCATCGACTTCGAGGTACTCCGGCAGGTTCTTCGGCAACGCGATGATTTCGATTTCAGTCACAACTTGCGTGATCATGCCGCCATCCATTTTGACGCCGACACATTCATCGGCATTGGCCACATGAATCGGAACCACGACCTTGATCGGCGTGTTCTGGTCGATACGGAAGAAATCGGCGTGCATCACCTTGTTCTTGTAGGGATGACGCTGCAGGTCGCGCAGAATAACCTCCTGCTTTTTTTCACCGACCCGCAGCTCGATGACCTGGGTATAAATAGCGTCGTTTTCGAGTTCATGAATGAACTGGTTGTGTGTAATGGTAATCATGGCGGGATCTCTATCGCCACCATAAACGATTGCTGGAACCAGGCCCTGGTGTCTCAGGCGGCGGCTCGCACCTTTCCCCGAGTCAGAGCGCAGTTCAGCACTCAAATGTAAAACTTCTGACATTGTCGTACTCCAAAAATAAAAAAACCGTCCTCGGACGGAAACCTGCCTTGCGACCAGGCAGGAACTTTAGCCGCTAACACGGCTGTCGTCAGTCCATATACAGCGAACTGACCGATTCTTCGGCATGAATGCGGCGGATGGTTTCCGCGAGCAATCCTGCCACCGATACCTTACGGATCCGGCCACATGCCTCTGCCTCTTGCGAGAGCGGTATGGTATCGGTAACCACCATTTCGTCCATCGCCGAGTTTTCCACGTTTTCAATCGCCTTACCCGACAATACCGGGTGGGTACAGTAAGCATATACACCCACCGCACCGTGCTCCTTGAGGGCACCGGCCGCCTGGCACAAAGTACCGGCGGTATCGACCATGTCATCGACGATAATGCAGGTCTTGCCCTCGACCTCACCGATGATA
>CALDDP010000223.1 GCA_937936805.1 uncultured Gammaproteobacteria bacterium
CTGCAATAACACCTCGTCGGGATTTTTGCTGTCGCGGTAAGCGTTCAGGCTTGCCCGGATTACGTCGAATCCCCAGCGCTGCTCGATGAATTCGAACACCAGCGAGGCCTGAAAATAAGAATGCATTACCTGTTCCGGGTAGGCGGGTCGAACAAACCCATTGTTCAACTGGCTGACCGGCAACAGACGTCCGTCCAGATAGGCGAGCAGAAAATCGGGGCTGACATCGCCCCCCCAACCGGGACGGGCAATCCGTTCCTCGTAGACCGCGAGCCCTTCGCTGAACCAGCGCGGCACCCGGTTGTTGGTCATCGACAGATGGAATACGTGGGCGAGCTCGTGCCACAGCGTGGAACCCCAGTTAAAAGCGCCGCGCGGGCGCGCCGCGGGTGAATCCATCGCCACCACCGGTCCGAAGCAGACGCCGAGCAGCCCGACGCCGGCCAGGCCGACCGAGCGTACGGAAAAATCGGCATGATCCGGATACAGTTCGATGCGAATCGGCTGACCGGGTTGGTGCCGATAACGCGTTTTCATGCGCTGATAAGCCTGCGTCGCGAGATCGCGAATATACTCGCCGAGCAGCGCGTTATCCTGGTCGTGCAAAACGATGCTGAAATTACCCTGGTCGGTCTGCACGTAACTATTGAAGGTATCCGCGAGCTGCAGCGTGTTTTTAATCCAGACATTGTATGGATCCCCGGTGAAGGAGCGTTCCAGGCTGGCTCGCCCGGCCTCGATCTGCCCCAGCCTCAACTGATTCATGCCGAGCAGTCCGTAACCTCGCCATGACTGCGGATCCAGCTCTACCGCGCGTTGGGCAAATATTTCGGCATCCTGGTATAGCCTGTTTTGCGCCGCCAGCTCCGCCAGCGTGGCGTAGAATTCTGCATAGCGCGGATTCAGCTCCATGACCTGTTGCTCTATGACTTCGAATTGTGCCGCGTTGCGTTGGAGATGATTGATTGCACCGAGCATGGTCAGAGCCTCGAGCGACACCGGGTTGACCTCGAGCGCAAGTTCCGCCTCGTGCCTGGCGTCGCTATATTGCTCCAGTTCGATAAACAGTCGCGCCAGGAAAACCCGCGCCGGCACGAGGTGCGGGTTGATCAATAATGCTTGCAGCGCGGTCGTCGAAGCCTGCGATGAATAATCGAAGTGCTGGCTACGCGCCAGCCCCAGCAGCGCGCGAGGATGCTCGTCGTTGATGGCAAGCACATCCTTGAACAGTGCCGTTGCTTCCTGGTTATTGTATTTTTCCAGCAGCAGCTCGCCCAGTGCAATACCCGCGTCCAGGAATCCCGGGTCCTTGCTGCTGGCCTGATCGAACAAGCGTACCGCCTCCTTGAACAGCTGTGGATCGGATCGGCCCAGCTGGCGCGTGGCGCTGGCAATCGCAAACAGGTCGCGCGCGCTCAGGCTTGTTTCGCTTTGATAGGCTTGCCGTATATCGCGCCACAGGGTTTCTGCGGCTTCCCATTCACCCCGCTGCCAGTGAATCTCGGCCAGCTTGAGTTGCGCCATCAAGCGGTCGGGACCGCCAGACTCCAGCGCCTCGCGGAAGCGCGCGGCCGCGGTCTCCAGCTCTCCCGTTTGCAGCCGAAGCTCGCCAAGCTGGTTCAGCAGCAGGCTATCGCCCGGCGCCGCCACAAGTTCGCTCTGGGCGCGTTCGATTGCGGCCGGGTATTCGCCAGTCAGGCGCAATGCCTGGATTTGATCCTGGCGCGAGTCGGTGGCCGCGTAACCGGGTTGGATAAGGCCAAGCAGAACCAGTGTGAACAGATATTTCACTTAACTTTCCTGTGCCCTGATTTCCCGGCTGAGCAGGGCAAGGTCGACCAGTAATTGTTCCAGTCGGGTGTAATAGTCGACCCGGATGAGGCTCTCGCGCTGACGCTTCAGGTCGCTGATCGCCTGTTCGAGGTTCTGTTTACGCTGCATCATCTCGACCAGCTGTGCGGAAGCGCCGAGCTCCAGCGACGGTGGCTGCTGCAGGTAGACGCGGTTCGCCAGTGCGCCGTCGGCGGCGAACTCGCCCGGATCCCGGCTGCCCTCGCCATCGCCGTTATCGTCCAGCAGGGCGTGCTCGGTGGACAGTTGTTTTTCGTTATCGTAGGCGCGCCGGGTCTCGCGGCGCGCAAACACGAATGCCTCCAGCATCGATATCCGTTCGTCCTTGTCCATGTCCGCGCCGTCTTCAGCAAAGGCGGCGACGAAGTAATCGCCGAAAAGCGTTGCGTAGTACTCACGGCCGCTCGATGTGGCCGTTATTACAATGCGCCTGTCCCCGGAGAGCGCGTTGATAAATGGTCCGCTGGCGGACGCCGTGTTGACGATGACGAGCAGCTGATTCTCCAGCCCGGACAGGGCTGCGGCGAGTTCCATTGCGGAGATATCCGGGCCCGGCAGGTTAAAGGCCGCGCTGTCGCCGCGGGGGTTACCGTGGCCGATCAGGATTACGAAAACGCGGTCATCGACCTGCGTCCTGGCGCCGATTTCCCGTAACGCCTGCAGGATCGTCGTTTTGTCCGAAACGCGATGCGATCGTGACGTATCCGGCAACGCCGTCTCGCTCAACAAGGTGATATTGCTATCATCGATGCCGGCCGCGATGGCGGATTCGTACATGCGCGCCGCCCTGGCCGCAAACAGCTCGCGATAGGCGTCGACCCCGCCGATCCCGCTGATAATCAGCAGATGATGTTGCGCCGCCTGCGCCAATGGAGTCGCGCATAGCCAGAGCAGAATAATGACGTTCAGCTTCATGCCACGCCCCGCCACCGACGATACCACCACTCGGCACCTAACAGGGTGACGAGTAGCAGGAACACAACCGGCATATCCCATAACTCGAGGCGCAGCAGGGTGCGCGATCCACGCGGATTACTATCCAGGGCGTTGACCAGTTTGCCCATACCCTGTGGTCTGAAAAAGCTGCCGTTGGATTCGTCTGCAATCCGACGCAACAGCTTTTCATTCATCTCCGAATTGAAGTATTCGTTGCCTTCACGGGTCACCAGCAAGCGCGTGTCGGCACTGCGGTGCACTTGTCCAGCTTCTTCAAGTTCCACGTGCACCAGGTAATCCCCGGGTTCGTCAACCGACAGTTCTGCTGCGTAGGCACCTGGCTGGGAGGGGTGTGGTTGCAGGCGTATCGTCTGTTCACCACCGTCCGACGCGGTCAGCACTGCTCGCGGCCGTGCCGCGTGCTGTTCGCTAAAATCACTGCGCAATACCTCGCTGCGCAGCTTGATCACGCCGCCGACATGAATTTTTCCTGCTGAAAGGTCAAGGCTCAAGCGCTGCGGTACGCTTTCGGCCAGCCAGCGCAGCATTTGCCGCCACAGCAGTTCGTGGGTCTGATCTTCGAGATCGATTTCGTGGTGCATTTGCCAGAGCCATGAATTCTGTACCGGAAACGCGATCACCTTGCCGCGGCCGTAGCGATGCCAGGCCATGGCCACGTAGGGATCCTCCTGACCATTAACCGGGCTGCTCAACAGCAGCGTCGCACCGGGTTTGACTCGCCGAATCGGGTTGACCATGGTTAGCGGTGGCAGCGTCAGCCAGCGCGCGATCGATTTTTCGCTGTTGTCGGCGATCATCAGCGCCGGGTGGACCCAGGCCGCATCGGTTGGCCGAATCTTGATCGGGCGGTTGAATTCCGGCTCGGCCTGAACCGGCATGACCACGGGAGATATGCCATGCAGCGCGGAATCGCGATAGCCTCCTTCGGTGAAGGCATGACGGCCGCCGAGCATGAGCAGGCCACCCCCGCGCTCGCTGACAAACTCGACGATCATATCCTGCTGCTCACGACTCAATAATGAGTTTTCGACGCTGCCCAGGATGATGGCGTCGTAGGAAAACAGTTCGTCCCGGGTTATCGGAAAGCCGTTGCGCAGCTCCTCGCTGGATTCGATACCCACCCGGTAATACTTCGCGTCGGCGGTTCTGATCAATCCGGTAACGCCCAGGTTGTCGTCGTCGGCAACCGCGCGACGGACGAATTTCAACTCGAAACGGGGTTCGCCCTCGTAGTAGAGAATCCGGATTTTACGGTCATCCACCGTCAGCATGGCCTGCTGGCTGTTGTTGCCGGCGATTGCCTCATCGGCCATTGTGGTCAGGCGAAACTCGAGCTGCCGCGCCCCGGACTCCTCGGTAGCAAGCGGGATTCGAATCGACTGCATGCCGGGTTTGAGTCGTAGCTGTTGCCGGTGCAGAATTTGACTGTCGTCCTCGATCGTGAGTTCCACCTGCAGGTCGTCGTATCCATGCTGCTTTATGGAAACATCCGCCATCACCCGGCTGCCGTTCACAACCGCGTCGGGTAACTTGACGCGGCTGATTTCGATATCGCGCGTGTAGCGACTCTCACCCAGGCCGATGCTGTATACCGGAATACCCGCCGACTTAAGGGATAACAGCGAGGCGTCCAGTGGCTCATCCGGTTGCACTGCGCCGTCGCTAATAACCACCAGTCCGGCGAGTGGCTCACCCTGCAGGCTTGCCTGGGCGAAGTCCAGCGCCCGGGTCAGATCGCTGTCGCCGTCGTTGAAGTCGAGTGCGGCGATGTCGGGGATCGCCTTGGTTTCGGCGCCGAACTTGAACAGGCGCACGTCGAAGTCCTGTTGCAGGTCGCGCAGCAGGTCTCCGGATTCGGCGTCGAACTGTTGCCGGATAAAATCACTGCGTGCGTTTTGATCCGGGCCCTTTAGTTGCATGCTGATCGAATTGTCGAGCAAAATTCCGACCACGCCTGGTTGTTGCATCTGCGTGGTGACTTCGAGTAGCGGTTGCGACAGGCTGAAGATGATCACGCTTAGCGACATGCCGCGTAGCAACGAGATTGTCATCCTGTCCCGGCTGCGGGTGCGCCCTTGCAGCCTGAAGTAGCCCAGCACGACGAAGGCAAGCACCGCCAGGCTTGCTGGCAACAGCGCCAGTTGCCACCAGGGCAGGGCGGTTATCAACTTGCCCTCTGCAAAATATTCGACGGGGTACTTGAACAGGAATTCGAACATGCTTCTGTCTGACGCGGCGCTAGTGGGTCATGCCATAGATGACGAAATTGATTCCGATTTCGAAGGCATAGGTCGAGAATTTGAGCGGGTATTCGGGATGGTCTGCCCACTCCCACGCGTCTCCAAGGTCGGTATTCCAGTTGATCAGAACCATCAGGCGGCCATCGTCGTCGAAGATGCCACGCACGTGGGGCACGATGCCGTCATACTCGTGGGTAGGCCCACCGTATTGTGCGCCCCAGCCCTGGCGAACGTTGGGTACCTGGATGACGCGATCGATGTTGTAAAACACATTAAACACGGGATGGTCAGGTGGCACCTCGACAATTGCGCGATCGGGGAAGACCAGTTGCATTTGCGTCAGGAACTGATCCCAGGCCCAACTGCCCCAGAAATCGTCGATCACCAGCAAACCGCCGGCCAACAGGTAATTTCTCAGCGCCAGCGCTTCCGCCTCGGTCAGTGACATCGAACCTACTTCGACCGTGTATAGCAGTGGAAACTGCCGTAAGCGGGGGTCGGTCAATTCGATCGCATTGTCTGAGCCGTAGGCATCGACGACGCTGAGCCGTTTCAAGGCCACCAGGAACTGGTGATCGGCTTTCGGATAATCGATCGCCCAGCGACCGCCCTCGTCGTAATCGTCAAACTCCCCACTATAAATCCCGCGGGTAAAATAAAATTCATGCGAATTACCGGGCGGGGCCTCCGGCCCGCTGGCTGGTTGCGCCCGGTCTTCCTGCCGGGGTGACTGGGCTGCCGACAGTGCTGGCAACAGGCAGGCAATCAGCAAAAGAGCAAACGGCTTTGCGTAATTCATGGTTTTTCCATCGATCCCGTGACGGCGCATGTCGTTGCAGCAGGGCTATTCCGGGGTGAGCACGATATCGAAACGGCCAAACATAATGGTTTCTCCCTTCACCGTGGACTCCTCCAGGAAAATAGCGGTGCCGTTTTCGTAGTGTTCGTCGAGGTTCGGGTCGCCCTTGAATAATATGCTCGTATCGAAGTACTCGAAACCATCCTGGTATACCGTCAAATGGACATGCTTGGCGCCGAAATAGTTGCCGGGTACTACCGAACCGAACTGAAAGCGCCCTCTGGCGTCGGTCTCGAGGGTGGTCCGATAGTTTTCAGTATACTCGCCATCTCCATCTGCCTGGCGTACGGATATCTGGACGCCGCCGAGGGGAGTGCCGTCGATACTGGTTACCCGACCGCGAATATTCATGCGTTGACCCGTATCCCCGGGTTGCCACAGATCGATCAATTTCGATTTTTTCTGTGCGCCGGAAGTCGATGTGTCGGCCTGCGCAAATATTAAATCAGAAGCGATAGCAGCGTTGGAAATCAGCGAACCTGTAATTGCCATGAACACCACCAGCCTAAATCCGTGTTTGAACATTTCAGGTCCTCGTCGAGCAGTAGAAGCTGAAAAATATACACTATTTATCCTGACTGGATAAAGCAACGAAAGGTCAATTGCATCTTTTTCGAGGCAGCATGTGCAGGCCGGTGGCGGGTAAGAAGACATCTAAGTCTTTGTTATAACGGTATTTCTGCTGATCATTGCGGTTTGGTAAGAACCGCGTTATGCCAGATGCCTACCTACCATGGCTTATTGCCCTTTCAATAATCGATTGAATCTCCGCCACCGAAGCCACGCGCGGATTGGTAGTGGCAGCGCTGTCCTGGATGGCCTTTTCCGCGATCACCGCGGCACAGTCGGCCGGTACGCCGATGTCGGCCAGGGTTAGCGGAATTCCGAGAGAGTCGAGCATTTCGCAGACAGCACGGTAAAAGCCATCGAAGGATTTATCCCCGACGTCCATCGCGTCGCACATCTGCGGGATCTTGTCGGCGATTGATTGCGCGTTAAATTTCAGTACCGCGGGCAGCACGATGGCATTGGTCAGGCCGTGGTGGGTGTCGTACTCGGCACCGACCATGTGGCTGATGGCGTGCACCATTCCGAGGCCCTTCAGGAACGCGATACCGGCGAGACAGGAACCGGTCAGCATGCCACCCCGGGCTTCGATGTGGCCGGGTTCATTCACCGCTGTGGGCAACCAGGTGTTGATCAGGCGCAGGCCCTGCAGCGCGATACCGTCGCACATCGGGTGAAATCCCGGCACGCAGTAGGCCTCGATCGCGTGCACCATCGCGTCACAACCGGTCCAGGCGGTAAGATTTGCCGGCAGGCCGACAGTAATCTCGGGATCGAGCAAGGCCAGCACCGGTTTCAACTGCGGATGCCAGGTGCAGAATTTCATCTTGCGCTCAAGCTCGGTGATCATTGCCGTGCCCTCGGTTTCGGCGCCTGTGCCCGCGGTGGTGGGAATACAGATTAGCGGTGGGAAGGGCTTTTCCTTGCTCATGTCCGGTGGGGTTCGTTCGAACTCGAAGGCCCACAGGTCGATATCGTTGGTGGCTACCGTCGCGATTGCCTTGCCGCCATCCATGCCGCTGCCACCGCCGACGGCGACGACGCCATCGTGCTCACCCGCACGAAACATCTCGCGCCCGGCGGCTATTTCATCGTCGCGCGGATTGGGGGAGATATCGGCATAGATACCGCTGGGCAAGCCGTTGTCCGAGAGCGTTTGCATGATGGAGGCTATGAAAGGCAGCTCCCGGCTGCCGCGATCGGTTACCAGTAGCGGTTTCTTCATACCGGCATCGCGACAGAAATCGGCTATCTCTGTAAGACGCCCGGGGCCATAGGCGATCGGTATTGGAAAGGTCCAGTCCTGGGCTTCAAGTATGTTCATGGCAGTAACTTTGTTTCCTCAAGTTTTACGCTAGTTTGGTTTGCTAGCAACCTGATTCCGTTGAGATATGCGGGATCAGAATGCATTGAATCATGGAGTGTTAAGCGGAGCCCGATTTCCCGCCAGGCGAGTAAACCCTGCCGCGACAAACGGAACCAGCAGGTCATAACAGGTCGGATAATCCTGTGCTTTAGCAGCTGGAGCATTCAAAATTCGTTATTTATATGCTGTTTTATGAGGTATTATTCGGGTTCCTGACTGGAAATATAAGCTTATATTCGTAAACATAATACGTTTTTAATAATAATTTTTGTTTCAACAGCGCGGGTTTGTCACAATCCGCGTTAATAATAAAACCCGAGGAGCAAATGCTAATGAATTACAGAAATTTCTTTCTTGCAACCAGTCTGCTGGTTGCCAGCAGCCTGCCTGCCATTTCCCAGGCCGCCGACGCGATCAAGATTCCTATCAACGAGTGGACAGGCCAGCACATCTCGGCCCATATCACCGGCTCGTTGTTCAAGAAAGCCGGCTACGACGTCGAATATATCACCGCGGGCGCGGTGCCGCAGTTCGCGGCGATTGCGCAAGGTGATTTGCACGTGCAGCCGGAAACCTGGACCAACAACGTCGGCGACATTTATCCGAAAGCAGTGGCCAAGGGCGACATCGTGGTCGTCGGTTCGCTCGGTCTGCAGCCGAGGGAGAGCTGGATCTTCCCGCCCTACATGAAGGAAAAATGCCCGGGCTTGCCCAGTTACGAGGCGCTTTACGATTGCGCGCAGGCATTTGCTGCCTCGGACACTTTCCCCAACGGACGCCTGATCACCTATCCGGCCGACTGGGGCACTCGCTCCAAGGATGTCGTGGCGCAGATCGGAATACCGTTTCAGCCGGTCGCCGGTGGTTCTGAAGGCGCAATGATTGCCGAGGTCAAGAGCGCCTATGCCTCCAAACAGCCGATTCTTATGATGTTCTGGCAGCCGCACTGGCTGTTTGCCGAATACGATTTCGACTGGATCGAATGGGATTCGGCGCAGGGCGAGTGTGTCGAGGAAAAGGGGCAGAAGCGAGGCAAGGCCTGCGGTTTCCAGCAAGCCTCGATCGACAAGATCATGAGCAAGGATTTCGCCGCCAAGTGGCCGGGTGCCGCCAAGCTGTATGAGCAGATGGTGGTCGACAATACGACCATGAATGGGTTAATGCTCGAGATTGATAGAAAGGGCCGCAAAGTCGAGGACGTGGTCGCCGAATGGATGGGCGCCAACGAAGCGACCTGGAGCCCCTGGGTCAAGGCTGCGAAGGCGGCACAGTAATCCTGTCCCCGGTTCACTGGTATTAGTGATTCAGTAAACTGTCGGGGCCGGCGATTCAGCTGGCCCCGGTTTTTCATATTATCGAGGTGGTCTCGCCAAATCGGTTTTAACAGGAGCGAGCGATGAACGCGGTATCCGAGGAAACCAAGCTTTCCTGCCGGCACGTCTGGAAGGTCTATGCGGGTGATGCTACACCTTATTTCAAAAGCGAAGTCGACGGCGCGAACGCGGCGGAACTCTCTGCCCGCATGCGTGAGGACGGTGCGATCCCTGCGGCGGTCGATGTCAGTTTCGACGTCCACGTCGGCGAAATCTTCGTCATCATGGGCCTGTCCGGCTCCGGCAAGTCAACCATGGTGCGCTGCCTGTCGCGCCTGGTAGAGCCGACTCACGGTGAAATCCTGCTCGATGGCGAGGATCTGCTGAAGAAATCCGACAGGGAATTGATCGATATCCGCCGCCACAACATGGGCATGGTGTTTCAGAATTTCGGCCTGATGCCACATTTAAGCGTATTCGACAATATCGCCTTCCCGCTGTCGCTACAGGGGGTGCCGATGGCTGAGCAGGTCGAGAGAGTGCGGCGGGTGATCGAACTCGTCGGTCTCGAGGGACGCGAAACTTCTTATCCGACAGAGCTTTCCGGCGGCCAGCAACAGCGAGTCGGTATTGCCCGCTCGCTGGCGGTGGAACCCGAGCTATGGTTTCTGGACGAGCCTTTCTCGGCGCTCGATCCGCTGATCCGCCGGCAAATGCAGGACGAGTTCCTGCGTATCCAGAAAACGCTGCAAAAATCGATCGTTTTTATCACCCACGATTTTCTCGAGGCGCTCAAGATCGCGGACCGAATGATGATCATGCGCGACGGCATGGTAGTGCAGGTAGGCTCGCCGGCGGAACTGATCGTCAACCCGGCGGACGACTACGTCGCCGAGTTTACCGAAGATGTGCCCCTGGTGCGGGTATTGAAAGCCACCGACGTACTCGATCCCGAACAGGCGCCGACAGCGGAAATGCCGCAGCGGGATTGCCAGTGCAGCGTCGAGGAATTACTGTCCCTGCTGTCGACCCACCGGGAAGGCATCGCCGCGATGCGCGACGGCTCGCCGATTGGCGTGGTGACCGCGGCCAGCGTGATCACCGCGCTGGCGCATGCGGAGCGCGGCGATGAAGAGGAGGCCGCGATGCTGGAAGAGGTCTCGAATTGAGCCGCTTTCGCGCCATCGACTGGGCCTGGCTCGGCCTGATTGCAATGACGCTGGTACTCCTTGCGTTGCGGGATTCCGCCACCTGGTTGATCAAGTATCCTGACGAGTGGGTGGTTCCGATCACGCCCTGGCTCAATGTTTTCATGGATTGGTGCGTCGACAATTTCGGCCCGTTCTTCCGTGCCTTCTCGGCGGCGCTCGACGTCCCCATGTCCGCCGTGCGCGACCTGCTCAACTGGTTGCCCTGGTCGGTCACGCTGGCGCTGTTGACCTATGTCTCCTATGTCGTCTCCGGCTGGCGGCTGGCGCTGTTTACTTTCCTCGCAATTCTTTACATGGTGGTTATCGGCTACTGGTCGGAATCGATGAATTCGCTGGCCCTGGTGGCGATTTCGGTCCCCCTGGCGGTGGCGATCGGATTCGGGCTCGGTACCCTGTCCTTTTATTCGAAGCGCGCCGAACGCATCATTGGGCCGACGATGGACCTGTTGCAAACCGTGCCGGCCTTCGCCTATTTGCTGCCCATCCTGCTGCTGTTCGGCTTCGGGCCGGTGGTCGGTTTGATCGCCAGTGTGCTCTATGCCTTCCCGCCGACCGTGCGCAACACGATGCTGGGTCTCTCGCGCGTGCCCGCGGAAGTGATCGAAGCGGGCCTGATGGCCGGCGCGACGCCGCGCCAGTTGTTCTGGCGGGTACGCACGCCGACCGCCTTGCGCCAGATATTACTCGGCGTCAACCAGACCACAATGGCGGCGTTCTCGATGGTTATCATTGCATCGATCATCGGTGGTACCGCGGACATCGGCTGGGAAGTGCTGTCGACAATGCGCAAGGCCCAGTTCGGCGAGAGCCTGCTGGCCGGCATCGTCATCGCGCTGATGGCGATGGTCATGGACCGGATAACCGCGGCGGCGGCGATTGCCGAACCGGGTGAGCCGAAAATCAACCAGGGTTTCGTCGCGCGGCATCGCTTCTTGATCCTGTTTACGGCGGTGGGTCTCGGGGTTGCCCTGCTTTCGCAATTCCTGTCGTTTCTCGTCGATTATCCCGAGGTCTGGCAGATCTATCCGGCGCAGATCCTTAACGACGGCGTCAACTATCTTGTCGTCGAACACGCCGCGACCATTAACCTGATCAAAAGCTGGGCATTCTTTTTCGTGATGTTGCCGGTGAAGATGGGTTTCGAGCAGACGATCACCCCCTATAGCTGGGGTTTTGAATTTAGCGGCGCGCTGAAACTGCTTTATGCGATCGCGGCGGTCGGGCTGACGCTGTGGGCTGCCTTCAGGCGTGGTTTGAGTCGCGCGATTCTGATCGCCTTTTGCGCCACCTTGCTGTTTTTCGGCCTGACCCGTCTGCCGTGGCCGGCATTACTGGCGATGGCGACCCTGTTAAGCTGGCAGCTCGGCGGCACCCGGCTTGCGCTCGGAACCCTTGCCGGTCTGGGATTCCTGGTGCTTGCGGGTGTATGGCCGCAAACGCTGTTGTCGATTTACCTGTGTGGCCTGGCCGTGTTGCTGTCTTTTGTCATCGGTGTCGCGCTCGGTGTGCTGGCTTCGGAATTCGACGGGGTTTCGGCTTTTCTGCGCCCGATCAACGACACACTGCAGACGATGCCGCTGTTTGTCATTCTGATTCCATTCGTGATGATCTTCAAAATAGGTGAATTCACGGCCTTGCTCGCGATTATGGCTTACGCGATCGTACCGGCGATCCGCTATGCCGAACACGGGCTCAGGAGCGTATCCGATACCGTAATCGAAGCGGCCACGGCAATCGGCTGCACCCGCTGGCAGATGCTGTGGCGGGTGAAATTGCCGCTTGCGCTGCCGGTGATGATGCTCGGGCTCAACCAGACCATCATGTACGGTATCGCCATGCTCGTGATTGCCGCGCTGGTCGGTACCAACGGACTCGGTCAACGGGTTTACATCGGACTCGGCGACGGTGACTTCGGTGTCGGCATGGTCGCCGGTATCGGCATGGCGATCATCGCCATCATCGCCGATCGACTCACCCAGGCCTGGAGCAGGAAACGGCAGACTGAGCTGGGTATCGATGTGGAGCAGTGAAGAACTAACGCGGCGAAACCCGGCCGTGACGGAGCCGCTGTCGAAAGCAGTGTTCACTGTGCGGCGGCTGCGCATAATCGATCGACCACATCCCGCGTTCGAAGCCATGCCGCAGGATAGTACCTGTGCCGAACTGGCAGGGCGCCGCCTTTCCCGATGAGCAAACTGCCTTTGACCAGCAATCACTGGGGCACCTACCGCGTTGAAACCGAAAGCGGTGTCGTCAAGGCATTGCACGGTTTTGAAGAAGACGATGATGTGTCGGCCATCGGCAGCGGCATCGTAGACGTGCTCGATGCGCCGTCGAGAATCAAGGCGCCGATGGTCAGGAAAAGCTGGTTTGAATCGGGTCCGGGCAGCAATAACCATCTGCGCGGCGCCGAAGCCTTTGTCGAAGTGACCTGGGAGCAGGCTGAAAAGCTCGTTGCCGAAGAATTGTCCCGGGTTAAGAATCAGTATGGTAATCAGGCTATTTTCGGTGGTTCCTACGGCTGGTCCAGTGCGGGTCGGTTTCATCATGCGCCAGGCCAGTTGCATCGTTTTTTAAAGTGTATCGGTGGTTATACCCGTTCGGTTGGCACCTATAGTTTCGCCGCCGCTGAAGTCATCGTGCCGCACGTGCTCGGCGATTACTGGGCCCTGTTACTGGAAACCACCAGTTGGCGTTCGGTCATCGGTGAGGGTCGGTTGGTGGTTGCAATTGGGGGCATGCCGTGGAAGAACGGGCAGATAAACGCCGGTGGTGTCGGCCGCCATGTCCAGCGGGAGCATATGCTTGCAGCGCGGGATGCGGGCGTCGAGTTTGTAAACGTCAGCCCGATCCGCGCCGATGTCGACGATTCCCTGAATGCCGAGTGGTTGGCGCTGCGACCCGGAACCGACACGGCGCTGTTGATCGCGATTGCCAAAACGCTGGCCGACGAGCAGCTCATGGATAACGCGTTTCTTGAGCGATACACCATCGGCATGGATGAGTTTCGCAATTACCTGGATGGCGTCGATGACGGTATCGCCAAGGATGCCGACTGGGCGTCTGCGATTTGCGCGGTTCCCGCGGACCGTATTCGCGATCTTGCGCGCCGTATGGCTGCCAGTCGAGCGATGCTGTCGATCAGCTGGTCGTTAACCCGGCAGCATCACGGCGAGCATGCATTCTGGGCCGCGATTACCGTGGCCGCGATGCTGGGCCAGATCGGCCTGCCGGGCGGCGGCATTACCTTTGGCTACTCGACCACCAACGGGATTGGCGGGCACAATACCAAGGTACCGGGCGCGTCGTTACCGCAGGGGCAAAACGCGATTTCGAGCTTCATACCGGTGGCCCGCATCAGTGACATGCTGTTGCAACCCGGCAAGCCATTCGAATTCAATGGCGGCAGCTACGAGTATCCCGACATTCACCTGGTTTACTGGGCCGGCGGTAACCCGTTTCATCATCACCAGGACCTCAACAAAATGCTTAAGGCCTGGCAAAAGCCCGACACCGTCGTGGTAAACGAGTGGTGCTGGAACAGCATGGCCAAACACTCTGATATTGTGCTGCCCTGTACCACAACATTAGAGCGCAATGACATATCGATATCGCCACGCGATCCTTACGTGATTGATATGCAGCAGGCGATCAGGCCGATTGGTGGCAGTCGTAATGACTACGATATCTTCACCGGCATCGCGCGACGGATGGGTATCGAGGCGGCGTTTACCGAGGGTCGCAGTGAACGGCAGTGGATAGAGTCGATCTATGCGGCGACCGTCGAGCGTGCGAAAGACAAAGGGTTTAATATGCCCGACTATGCGGATTTTAAGAAAGCCGGCTGGTTTAAACCCGAGCCACCCGCTGAAGCGGTGGTGATGTTGCGAGGCTTTCGGGATGATCCAATAGCGCATTCTCTACCAACCCCGTCAGGTAAAATTGAAATATATTCTGCCGTTATAGCCGGTTTCAAATACGACGACTGTCCCGGCCATGCGACCTGGATGGAACCGTTTGAATGGCTCGGCGGCGCTACCGCAGATTTCCCGTTGCATCTCATTTCCAATCAACCAAAGACTAAACTTCACTCGCAGCTGGATCACGGCAGCCATTGCCGCGCGGCCAAAATCAATCAGCGCGAACCGATCATGCTGCATCCCGAGGATGCCAGGGCCAGGAACCTGGTCGACGGGGATGTGGTGCGCGTGTTTAACCAGCGCGGTGCCTGCCTGGGCGGGGTGATAATCGATGACCAGGTGATGCCCGGCGTGGTGCAAATGAGCACCGGCGCCTGGTACGACCCGCTCGACCCGGCTGAGCCGGGAAGCCTGTGCAAGCACGGCAATCCGAACCTGCTGACGCCTGACATCGGCACATCCCGGCTCGCACAGGGGCCGATCGCGCATACCTGCCTGGTGGAGGTAGAGCGCTACCCGGGTCCGTTACCTCAGGTCACGGCCTTCGATCCACCTGAAATCCTGCGCCAACACGAGCCGGCTGCGCACTGAGCAGCCGGAGGCCTGTTTCAACAACACCATAGAGACCAGATTGAATGAACATCCAGGAAAGTCTTGATATCAACGATACCGTGCGCATCAGCTCAAGAGCCTTTGAAGCGTCACCTTATCTCGCGCGATACGATGATCCGAATATGATTCGCGGCGTTTACGCGGGTCGCTTCTTCACCATTTATAACAGTGAGGATCCGATTCAAAAATACTGGACCTTGCGGCGCAAAGCGCTGATTTACGACGTTCCGGAAAAGCCGCTCGAGATTTCCGGCCCCGACGTGGTGCCGTTTCTGGAGAAGGTGTTCGCGCGAACCATCTCTTCACTGCAGGTGGGGCGCGGTCGTTACGCCATTGCCTGCACCCCCCGGGGCGGCGTGTTCATGGATGGCGTGTTATTCAAGCTGGCAGACGATCGCTACTGGTACGTGCAGGCCGATGGTGCGATGGAAACCTGGTTTATTGCCCATAGCGGTGGCTTCGATGTCACTATTACCGATCCCAACTCCCGCGTGATCCAGATCCAGGGACCTGCATCGTTCGACATTATGAATGCGGCTTCGGCCGGCGCTATTAGCGAAGAGATGCGGTATTTTCATGCCGGTTTTTTCGATCTCGGCGGGCAACAGCTCTACGTGTCTAGAACCGGTTTTACCAACGAGCTCGGGTTCGAAATCTACTGCCAGGGCGAGGCGACCGATCACCTGGCCCTGTGGGATCACTTGATCGCGTCGGGCGATCCGTTCGGCATGGAATTTTCCAGTACGCGTTCGTTGACGATACGTCGTATCGAGGCGGGTATTCTAGGCAATATGACCGATATGGATATGTCGATGACGCCCTTCGACGCCGGTCTCGAACCATTTGTCGATATGGATAAGCGCGATTTCATCGGCCGCGATGCACTCGTCGATTCCGACCGACGTACGCGCCTCTACGGCGTAACCTGCGCCGATGCGATTCCGGGTCGCGGCAGTGCCGTTCTCGATGATGATGCAGTGGTTGGGAAGTTGACCGCGGGCGTCTACTCGCCGACGCTGGGCTGTGGCATTGGTTACGTCGTCTTCGATCATGCGGGTGAATGGAACAGTCGCGGCATGCATGTCAGGCTGCCGGACGGGAAGGTATATCCCTGTAATATTGTAGAGCTTCCGTTTTTCGATCCGGAGAAACTTATCGTCAGGGGCCTGGACAGGACGATTCCCGAAGCGCCCGTGGTCGCGTCCGAGAAATCCGCGAAGCTGGAATCCGTTTTTTGAGCAAAACACCATAGGACAATCATGAGCGATTCGATCGTGCGGCCGCGCCGCAGTTTCATTTTCACGCCGGGATTGAAGCCCGAGATGTTTCCCAAGGCGCTGGCCTCGGGCACCGACATTGTCTGCGTCGAACTCGAAGACGGTATTGCGCCGAAAGACAAGACTGAGGCGCGCAAAAAAGCACTGGCTTTATTTGAAACCCCGCAGGCGGATGACGGAGTCGAACGAATTCTGCGCATCAACTGTATGCGCGAGCAATTCGGTGTTGAAGATGTGCAGGCAATCCTGGCTACCGAGACGCCGCCGCCGGCGCTGATGATGCCCAAGATCAGAACGCCCGACGAGGTCGTGATGCTCGATAATCTGCTCACCGAACGAGGACACGACACGCGGTTGCACATCATCATCGAAACCAACGCCGGTCTCGAAGCCTGCTACGAGATCGCGCATTGCAGTTCACGTATCGATGCCCTTTTTTTCGGCGGCGTCGACATGGCCGCGGAGCTGCGCTGCGAAAATGCCTGGGAACCGTTGCTCTATGCGCGCTCACGCGTGGTGCATGCCGCCGCATCCGCCGGGCTCGATGTGATCGACGTGCCTTACCTCGACCTCGAAGACCATGAGGGGATGGTGGTGGCCGCAGGGCAGGCAAAAGCACTTGGTTTTTCCGGCAAGGGGGCGATCCACCCGAAACAGATCGCCGCGCTCAACGACGTGTTCACGCCGCGCGAAGACGAGATTGCCCGCGCTTGCCGCATTATCGAAACATTTGAACAGGCCGATACCGGCCTCGTGGTGATCGACGGTAAGCTGATCGAAAAACCGGTCTTACGCGACATGTATCGCATTGTCGCCATTGCCGATCGAGTAAGCGAATAACCCCGCAAAGCTGCTACTTCCGGCTAAGCGGCGACTCTTCTGCATTTTTGCGGGTCTCAGGGTAGCTTGAATTCCGCCGCCAGTTCGCTCAGTTCCCGGCGATACGGGATGTCGGTTGTTTCAGTGCCGATTTCGCGCGCGAAGCGGTGTCCTTCGTAGACCGCCGCGGCAATGGTCGCCGGGCCGTGGCAATCGCCGATAGCTCGCAGGGTCTGAATGCCGGCGGCGGTTAAGGCCCCTCGGTCGGCCGCCAACTCCCGGTAGAGGTTGTCATTGGGCAGACGCGACACGACCATGACCACTGCCGAAACCTCGACTCTACGCGTTTTGCCGGAGAAGACGCAGTCCAGGCTGGCGCTGTCAGGGGTAATTTCCTGCAGGCTATGACTGCTGATGACTTCGACCCCAAGTTCGAGCAGCTGCGCCTGGATGCGATGCTGCTCCAGCGTGTAGTCGGTCCACGACGCGGCCACTGCAGCGGGTGTCGCCAGTACCACTTCGAGACCATCTCCGACCAGTTGCTCGGCCACCACCGAGCCCATGTAGTAGTGGTCGTCGTCGTACACCAGCACTCGACCTTGCGGGCGCAACCCGTTCATGATGTCGTCCGGTGTCAATACATTGCCGCCATCAGTGCCGGGAATCGGGAACTGGTGACTACGACCGTAGCCGTCGCGCCGCCAGCGTGCACCGGTAGCTACGGCCACGTGGCGGGCGCCGAATTCGAGAATCTGTTGCGCGCTCAATTCGCTGGACCTGTAGATTTCTACATTGGCCATTTGCGATAATTGGTACTCACGGTAATCACGCACCCGGGCCCAGGTCGCGAGGCCCGGCAACCGGCTCTCCCGACTAACGCGCCCACCGAGTTCTTCGGTGGCCTCGGCCAGGATCACTTCGTACCCGCGCTGCCCGGCGGCGAGTGCGGCCTCGAGTCCGGCCGGACCGGCGCCGACGACCAGCACCGTACCGTCGTCGGCTTTCGCCGCGATGCGTTCCGGGTGCCAACCGCGACGCCACTCTTCACCGTTGGTCGGGTTTTGCGTGCAGCGCATTGGAGCGATCATGATGTCCCAGGCGACGCAGATGTTGCAGCCGATGCATTCGCGGATTTCGTCGATGCGGCCTTCCTCGATTTTTTTCGGCAGGAAGGGGTCGGCGATCGATGGCCGTGCGGCGCCGATCATGTCGACGATACCCTTGTTGACGATCGATACCATGCGGTCCGGCGTGGTATAGCGGCCGACCCCGACCACGGGTTTTGTGGTCACTTTCTTGACAAAGTCGATGAAGGGTTCCTGGAAGCCTTCGTCGGAAAATCGACTGGTCTGGCTGTCGTTTTCCCATTCGGCGAGACAGACGTCCCAAAGATCGGGCAGCTCGGCCAGCATCTCGACAATTTCACGGCCTTCCTTGTGCGCCTCGAGCCCTTCGGCGCCGCGCAGTTCGTCTACTGAAAAACGTACGATGACGGCCATCGTATCCCCGACTGCATCCTTTGTGTCCTCGATGATTTCGCGGAACAGCCGCACGCGGTTTTCGAGACTGCCGCCATATTCGTCGCCGCGGGAATTGTAACGCTGTTTCATGAACGCGCCGGGCAGCGTCAGGTTGTGCCCGGCGTAACAGCAGATGATGTCGAATCCGGCAGTGCGGGCGCGCTTGACCGCTTCCAGGTGCCAGCGCCTGAAATCGCGGATATCGGCTTTGGTCATCGCGCGCGCCTGCAGCGGATAACCATGGCTGGTTACCGGCATGTGCGACGGGAACAGCGGAACCTCGCGGCTGTAGAGGTTGGCCGCGATCCTGGCATTGTGCACCAGTTCGATCGACGCCAGCGCATCGTGTTCGTGTACTGCGTCGCACATACGCGCGAGGTAGGGGATGTCCTGGTCCGACCAGAGTCGGCCTTCGGTCGACGGAGTGATATCACTGGTCGGATGAATATCGATCTGTTCGGTCGAAACCACGGCCCAGCCGCCTTCCGCCTTGACGCCGCGCATCGCCGCCATGCTGGACGGAAAGGTTCGTCCCATGCCGTTACAATGCGGCGCCTGGTAAAACCGGTTTTTAGCGGTTACCGGACCGATCCGGACTGGTTCGAAGAGGATGTCGTAGCGGGGGTCGCGCGTCATTTCAGGTTTCCGTTTTTATTGTGGATATCAGGTTGGTATTTTGCTCTGTCCCACTATGTTACAGGTTCGTGCTCGAGCACGGTTCGAACGAGTTGGCATGGTTTTATCGCTACGCAAGTATACACTTCGCCGAAACCTGCAGGTGGCCACCGGGAACAGATTTGCGCCGGTTCTCCCTTTTCGCTTCATTCTTTTGCTGCGCACGGAACAATAACATTTCTCGTTCGACGTCGCGGCTGCCAGGGTTCGTGACGCCGGCGCGGGAGGGGCGGAACCGGCGCAGGCATACAGGGTGAAGAGTATGATCAAAATGGGTACCCGGGCTACTCGTCGTCGAAGAAAACCCGATCGTATTTCATGCGATTGTCCGGGTCTACTTCGCTGTCGAGTTCGCGTGCGTAACGGTGACCGGAGTAAACCGCGCCAGCGATGATCGACGGCGCTTCGCAGTCGCCGATGCGTGTAATCGACTCGGGCCGGTGCTCGGTGTCACCTTCCAGCATGCGTTCGACTTCGTGGAACAGCTCGCTGTTGGGTGCGCGCAGGGTCACCGTGACCACCGCCTCGGCGGTGACAGTTTTTTGTTCTCTGGTGTAAACGCATTCGAGTTGTGCCTCGCTGCCGTTGTAGGCGACGAGGCCGTGCGAAGTGATGATTTCTATCCCGAGTTCCATCATGCGCCGCTGTACGCGCCCCTGTTCGCCGGTCTTGCCGCCCCAGGATGACAGCGTGGCGTCGGGCGTGACCAGCGTGACCGGGGCGCCCCTGGTGCGCAACAACTCGGCAATCACGTTAGCCATGTAGTAGTGATCGTCATCGTAGATCAGCGTCGGCCCCTCGGGCAGTCGCCCGGCCATGATGTCGTCCGGGGTGAAGATCTGCTGCGCCGGAGACAAGTTTTCCAGTGGCGTCATATTGTAAAGTCCGCGACCATCGGCCAGCCAGCGTGCGCCGGTGGCGAAAACGATATGCTGCGCCTCGATCGCAAGCACGTGCTCGGCGTCCATCTTGTTGTCGAAATAAACATCGACGTTATGCATGTGCTGTATCTGGTGCACGCGATAGTTGCGTACCCGCACCCATTCACCCAGGCCCGGTAATTCGGATTCGCGCGAAACACGCCCGCCCAGCGTATGCTCGGCCTCGGCCAGCAGTACATGATAGCCGCGCTGGCCGAGCGCGCGCGTGGCTTCGAGCCCTGCGGGTCCGCCGCCGATGACCAATACCGTCGAATCCGATCCCTTCGGCGCGATCTTTTCCGGGTGCCAGCCGAGGCGCCATTCCTCGCTCATGGTCGGGTTCTGCGTACAGCGGATCGGCGTGCCGGTGCTGTCGCCGGTGTAACAGATATTGCAGCCGATGCATTCGCGGATTTCGTCGATGCGGCCTTCCTCGATTTTCTTCGGCAGGAAAGGGTCCGCGATCGACGGCCGCGCGGCGCCGATGAAATCGACGATGCCGCGATTGACCTGTGACACCATCGTGTCCGGTGATGTAAATCGACCGACGGTCACCACCGGTTTTGTGGTAATCGATTTGACGTAGGACATGTAGGCTTCGAGCGAGCCCTCACGGACGAAACGCGATACGCCCATTTCACGCGAGTAATCCTTGATATTGATATCCCACAGGTCAGGTAGCTCGGCGAGCATTTCGATCATCTCGCGATGCTCGCCAATGACCGGTTCGTCGTCGCTGCCTTCCTCGTCGGCGGAGAATCTGACCGCCACGGCACAGCGATCGCCGACCGCGTCTTTGGTTTCCTCGATCAGTTCGCGCACCAGGCGCACACGATTCTCCAGTGAGCCCCCATACTCATCGCTGCGGTTATTGGTTTTGGCATTGAGGAAGTGCGCCAGCATGTAGTGGTGTGTCGCATAGACATAGACGATGTCGAATCCCGCGTCGCGCGCGCGCAGCGCGGCGTTACGGTGCCAACGACGCACCTCGTGAATATCCGACTTGTCCATCCTGCGTGCCTGGAACGGGATTCCTATGGAATTGGGCATGTGGTTGACGTCCATCGCCACCTCGCGCGTGAACAGGTTGGTCGTGCGCGAGCCGCCGACCCAGAGCTCGGCGCCGGCAAGACCGCCATGTTCGTGCACCTTTTCGGTCATCAACGCGTGCGCCTTAATGTCACCCTGATCCCACAGCGAGGCATAGGGGTGGGGCAGGTCGTCCGACTTCGGGTGAATCGAACAGTATTCGGTACAGACCACGCCCCAACCGCCCTCGGCCTTGGTGCCGCGCAGTTCCGCGACCATGCGTGGCCGCAGCCAGCCGAGGCCGGTGCAGTGCGGTACCTGGTAGAATCGATTCTTTGCCGTAACAGGGCCGATTTTTACCGGTTCGAAGAGTACGTCGTATCGAGGGTCGCGCTTGTGCATCCAGTGTTTCCTTCCGGTTTTGCTAGCTTTCAAAGTCTTCGAGTGAAATGATCTCGCGCCGGAACGGCATGTCGGGGTTTGCCGGTGGGGCGTCCATTTCACGCGCCACGCGGTGACCGTCGTGCACCGCGGCGGCGATGGTCGACGGGCACAGGCAGTCGCCGATGGCGTTGACCGACTTGATGCCTGCGTCGGCGAGGCGATCCGCATCGGCATTCAGCTCGAGCAGCAGTTCATCATTGGGCTGGCGCGACGTCACCAGCACTACAGTCGCGGCCGGCAGGGTACCCGCTTTGTCGGTGTAGACGCAGGCGGTCTCGACCGAGTCGCTGCCGATTCGGGTAATATTCTTCGAGGTTACGACCTCGATACCGAGTTCGAGTACATGCGCCTGGATGCGGTGTTGCTCGAGCGTATGCTCGGTCCAGGACGAAACCTGTGTCGCCGGGGTCACCAGTGTTACCTCGTGGCCGGCCAGTTTGAGCTGTTCGGCGAGCAATGCGCCCATGTAGTAATTGTCATCATCGAAAACAACCACGGGGCCGTTTATCTCGCTCCCGGCGAAAATGTCTTCCGCTGTTATCATGTGATCCTGGTCGGCACCGGGAATTGCCTGCCAGTTGGTTACGCCTACACCGCTGTCGCGCCAGCGTGCGCCGGTAGCGAGAATGACATGTCTGTAGTCCATCGCCAGGATATCCGCGGCGGTCAGACGGTTGTCGAGGTAGAACTCGACGTTCGCCATCGGCTGGATGCGTCCCAGGCGCCAGTCGCGCACGCGCGCCCAGGCGGCTAGCCCGGGAAGCTGGCTTTCACGCGTAACGCGCCCGCCGGCCTCGGTTTGTGCCTCCGCCAGCGTTACCGGGTAACCGCGCTGTCCCAGTGCGCGTGCCGCCTCGAGCCCGGCCGGGCCGGCGCCGACGATGAGTATGCTGTCGTCCGATCCTTTAGCTGCAATTTTTTCGGGATGCCACTTGCGGCGCCATTCCTCGCCGATGGTCGGGTTTTGCGTGCAGCGCATCGGGGTGAAGGTCAGCTGTCCGGAGACACAGGTATTGCAACCGATGCATTCGCGGATTTCATCTTCGCGGCCCTGCTCTATTTTCTGCGGCAGGAACGGATCGGCGATGGACGGCCTTGCCGCGCCGATCATGTCGAGCACGCCGCGATTGATCTGGCTGACCATCGCGTCTGGCGAGGTGAAACGGCCGACACCGACCACTGGTTTTGTGGTCACGCTTTTGACGAAACCGACGTACTGCTCCTGGAAACCTTCATCGGAAAAACGCGAGGTCTGCGAGTCGTTTTCCCAACTGCTGACATTGACGTCCCACAGGTCGGGCATTTCGGCGAGCATCTCGATGATCTCGCGGCCTTCGCCATCGCTGGTGATTCCGTCGGGGCCGAGTAATTCGTCGACCGCCATGCGGATCGCGATCGCGCAGCGGTCGCCAACGGCGTCTCGGGTTTCCTCGAGCACTTCACGGAACAGCCGTACCCGGTTTTCCAGGCTGCCGCCATACTCGTCGCTGCGCTGATTACGCCGCGCTGAGAGAAAGTGCATCAGCAGCGTCGAATCGTGCCCGGCGTAGACATAAATGATATCGGCATCGGCCTTCTTTGCCCGTAATGCGGCATCGCGGTGCCAGCGGCGAAACTCGCGGATATCCGTTTTGCTCATACCTCGGGTATGTGTCGGCTGGTTTTCCACCGAGGCCTGGTGCGAGGGGCCAATCGGCGGCATGCGGGTATAGAGGTTCTGCGCGCCAACGCCATTGTGCGCCAGCTGCACCCCGGCGAGTGCGCCGTGACGGTGCACGCCTTCGACCATCAGTCCCAGGCACCTGATGTCGTAGTCGTCCCACAGGCGCGCCTGCGGTTCGGGTGTGTAGTCGGAAGTCGGGTGGATCATGCACTCTTCGGTGCAGATGACGGCCCAGCCGCCCTCGGCCTTGGTTTCGCGCATTTTGGCGTGGGTTTGCGGCCAGTTGAAGCCCATGCCGTTGCAGTGCGGCACCTGGTAAAAGCGATTTCTGGCGGTGACCGGACCGATCTTTACAGGTTCGAAGAGGACGTCATAAAGTGCGTCTCGGGTCATATCAGATACTCTCGCTGGTTGAAACTTTTCAGGCTCCGAATAGCCGATAATCTACGATAATGATTAAACAAGTTGCGACCGTCCCTGGTCGCCAAATTACCGAGGAGTGTCGGTTTTTTTCAACTCGTTGACAGGTTAGTAGACAGGAAAGATACTATCTGACCAGTCAGATAGTTACAAGTGCGGAAAACCCGGTGCAAATGACATGATAGACTGCAATGCAATGCCATCCGCTGCAGGGAAAAATGAAAGTAGCTGAAGTAACCAAAGATAAACGTCGAATCCGGGGCGAGGAAAGCCGAAAACTGATCCTTAAGTCAGCGATAGACAATATCGCGAACAGGGGTCTCGGCAGTTTGACGCTCGATCGTGTGGCCGAGAAGCTCGGGGTTTCGCGCGGGCTCGTCGTTTTTCATTTCAAATCGAAGAACAATTTGATCATGGAGGTGCTGGAGTATCTCGGCAAGAAATATTCCGGCGGTTGGAATGCCATTATCAAGGAAGAGGGTGTTTCAGACATTGAAAAGCTTTTGCGTCTAATCGACTACGATATCCGTTTCGCCTGCGACAACCCGAAGTATGTCTCCGCCTGGCACGCTTTCTGGGGCGAATCCAGTGGCAAGGAAATGTTTCACGATCTGGTGTTGCCCAGAGACGAGGGTTATGCCGCCGACATGAGGGGGCTAATTGAGAATGTCTGCGAGCAGGAAGGTTACAACGAGGTGGATGTTCCGACGGCAACCAGGGGGCTGGTTTCCATGATGTTTGGCACCTGGGTGTTGTTGCATTTGAGCCCCGGCTCACATGACTACGAGAAAAGCATGCAGGCTTTGCGCCTTTACCTGGGTGGAATTTTTCCCGATACCGAGCTTCCGCAATAGCGAACCGGCCAGCGAACCTGGTGAATGACGTTAGACTGGAAATCGCATGGCCGCAATATCGATAAATGATGAATTTTCGCAGCTGC
Source organism: uncultured Gammaproteobacteria bacterium (assembly GCA_937936805.1). Lineage (GTDB taxonomy): Bacteria > Pseudomonadota > Gammaproteobacteria. The sequence continues at coordinate 24,604 of CALDDP010000223.1, forward strand.
AGCGGGTCATTATCGGCCTCGGTGCGCCTTACCAGACCAACAAAAACCAGGTCGCCAGCGAAATGGCGGAATTCCCGTTCGTACCGAATACCGATCGAAAGCGGGAAGTTCTCGCGCTAACCTATCCGACCGAGGAAATCCTGTTGCGAGAGTATGCCGACTATGTCGGGATACTGGAAAAGTACGATATCGAAGTGTTGCGGGCAGACCCCGGCGTCGCATATTCCTTCGACTATACCTGTCCCCGCGATATCGGGTTTGTCATCGGCGATCGGTTCTTTGTCGCCAACATGGCCGTACCGAGTCGGGTGGACGAGATCGATACCGTTCGACACTTGATGGCGAATATTGACCCGGACCGAATCGTGCAACCACCGACAGGCGTCCTGCTGGAGGGCGGGGACGTGATACTGATCGACTACAGCACGATCCTGGTTGGAATCAATCAACGCTCGAATTTTCGAGGTTATGCATTTCTAAGGGATTATTTGAGTCCGCTCGGGTACCAGGTTTTGCCTCTCGAACACAACCAGCTGCATCTGGACTGCTGTCTTAATCCGCTGGGCGGAGGGCATCTGCTGATCCACCCTGATAGTCTGAAAGGAAACCATGCAGCAACCTGGCGCATACTGGAAGGGTTTCGCTGGGTCCATGTCGATGCTGTCGAACGAGAGCATCTTGCGACCAATGTGCTTTCTATTAATCCTGATACCGTCATCGCGCGCAGTCATGTTGCTTGCACGCGCGTAAATAATATTCTCAGGGACCTCGGTTACCGGGTTGAAGAAATCGATTTTGATGGCGTTCCGGCGACCGGCGGTTCCTTCCGCTGCGCGTCGCTGGTTCTCAGCAGAGCTGTTGAGAGCTAAAGAAAAAATCTGCAAGAATGGGCTCAGCCCGAATCCTGGTCAGTATGAAAATCGACATGCAAGTTGTAAGGTTTGACCTTGCGGTCGAAACTGGCATGCCGTCTATTTTTCGGGAGCTTTAGAAGTGGAAGAACAAGCCCGCGTATGGACCTTTAATAGTCAGCTTTACTTCGTCGTCGTTGTCGTCATATTGAACATCGAAATAACGGTAACCTCCCTCGATGCCCAGGCCAACCGATGACTCCCAGCCGATCGTAGCCTTCGCGTCGTAAATCCAGTTATCGTCATATTTAATGATGTTGCCATCGGCGCCAACAAAGAGACCAGTTAACGGCAGATCAAATTTCACGGCAGCATAGCCCAATGGGATAAGTGCTTCGATATCCAGTTTTGCGCTGTCGTTTTCATCTTCAATCTTGAGACCTTTTTCAAAAAACCTGCCGGTAATGCCTAAATCAAGCGAGACCCAGTTATCCAGTATCTCGTAATAGAGCGTGGTGTCGGTATGGGTCAGGTCGATAGTGCTCTTTACTTCGCCCGGGAAGACGACGCCATCGAAAGTTTTACCATCCAGGTCCCCGTTGGCGTTAGCGTCAATAACAGTTCGCTGCACCAGGACATTAGGGAAAAAGGGGGCTGCGTGCTCAAAGGAGATATAGCCCTGGAAGCCATCGTCATCATCATAGCCCAGATCATCTTCAACATCGATTTTGTCGTCAGTATCGCCACTTCTGGCGTGACCGGAAAAATTCTGTTGCCAGGCGTTAGCGCCGATTCTGATGCCCAGTGCATCCGCTTGTGCAGTTGCGGGCAGAAACAGGCCGATAAGGCTTACGATGAGTATTTTCTTCATAAAGGTGTGCCTGGATAACTGAACTTCATATGAGTTTAGTCAATGTCAGGGGAACTGCCATTAAACATAGTTATTTACCGGCATTAATATTGTAAATGCGGTGGAAATAGTGACTTGAAACTGTAAATCTTAATCTATACTGATTGCAGAACTAAACAATGATGAGGGGTTTGTTATGTTGAGCAGGTTAAGAAGATGCCGGGCTATTACCGCGTTACTTGCAGTATCGATACTGTTTGTCTCGGTTCAACCAGCCGTGAATGCGGCGATCGTTTCTACGTCGGATATGGTTGTAACCGAACAGTCCAGGATAGACAGGGATTACCTGTTAGGTTCGCTGGAAAGAGAAGAAGTGCAAACTGCATTGATAAGCCAGGGCGTTGATCTGGAAATGGCTAAACAACGCGTTGCCAGCATGACAGATGAAGAAGTCAGGGCGTTAAATCAAAAAATCGATGAAATGCCGGCGGGTAGCGGTGTTGTCGGTGCGGTAGTTTTGATTTTCCTGGTGTTGTTGATTACGGATATCGCGGGCCTGACTGATGTTTTTCCGTTTGTGAAAAAGAATTAACTTACCCGGAAATGCATAAAAAACCAAGCCCATCAAACATTTGTTTGATGGGCTTTTTATTGCCTTACCTGCGAGTATCCTGAACTGGCGGAAGAGTGTCTCCGATCAGTTTTTTTTAGAGTTTCCCCTGCGCGCCTCTGGATACAGGAAATCAATAACCCGACTTCCGTTGATATCAGGGATTATGTCGACTTTGCTGAATCACCGCCGGCAACATCAGAACCAGCCCCCGTATTTGATTGCAAGGCCTGATCCCTGGTCGTGGACTAAAGCATGGCCCAGTCACTGATGAATACAACCGAGATGTAGCGCAGACCCTTGCCGGTGCCGACCAGCAGCAGGAATAGCCACAGACGTAACTTCATAATGCCTGCGATCAGCGTAAGTGCATCGCCGCCGATCGGTAGCCATGCGAACAGCAGTGACCAGAAGCCGAAACGCTGGTACCAGCGCTGCGCTTTATCAATTTGATCGCGGCTGAAGTAAAACCAGCGTCGGTCCTGAAAGTGCAGCAGGTAGAGACCAAGTGCCCAGTTGACTACCGAGCCCAGCGTATTGCCGAGCGTGGCGACCACGACCAGCGCTACCGGATCACCGCCATCGCGCAGCAGCGAGAACAGAACGACCTCGGAAGAGAACGGCAGGATCGTCGCGGCGAGGAATGCCGAGGCGAACAGCAGCAGGTAAGCCGTCATTCGTTCGACCCATTCCCCGCGATTGAGGTCCTTGAATGGTTATACAGTGCGCGTGTCGGCGTCACAGGTATTCGTAAGTCCGTTCCGGCGGAACCAGGGAGCCTGCGATCATGCGTAAATTTTTGTCTTCTCCGAGATGCGCGGCATCCTGGAAATCAAGAATCATCTTGCCCGCGAGTGTCTGCTTCCAGAACCACTCGTTGAGCTGGAAAGACGATGGTCGACCACCGTTGGCCAACGCCGCCTCGAGGTAAAACACCTTGATATCATCGACGCTAAAACGTGCGCGCGATACCGGCGCCATGCCTTTCGGATTCGGCATCGGATCGGGCGAGAGATAACGCTGGATAAACTCGACCGCTGTCTCGGGTGAGAATCCACTGATACCAAAGGTAGTTCTGTTAGTGCGGGCTCGAGCCTTTTCCCAGACCGGTAGCACAGACAGCGCTTCCGCAAGAACCGAACCGGCATCGAGCCTACCCGGAAATTCCCAGCTCAAATCGCCCTGCAGATCGTTCGATTCTTCGGCAAAGTCCCGTAACAGGGGTTCAGAGGTGGGCTCATCGAGTAATGCCAGGGCTGCTTTCAGTACCCGCTGTTGCAGGGCGGCATCGTTGGGCGTGGCAAACGGGCGGCCCATTTCAAAAGGCACCCAGATCGCTCTGGGTGGTGACATTTTAGCCACATGTTCGCGCACGAGGGCTACGACGGTGGTCGACAGACCTTCATCTTCGAGGTAATGGGCCAGCCCGCTCACGGCGCGCGTACAATTGGGTCACACCGGCGCCAGGACGACTGTATTCACTCCTAGCGCCAGCATCGATCTGCCGACTTCACGGGCCTTGTCCTCGAGCTCGTCAGGATGGGTGGCACCCATAAAGGCGTAGTGGGTATCGGCGGCCTTGCCGATAACGCCTTCGGCTTCGAGTTCCTTCAGGCGATCACGCGGCAGCATGACGTTGAGATCCTGCTGGAAACCGCTGCGGTCAAAATTAACCGAAACATGGCTACAGAGAATATCGCTATCCGTTACCTCCGTGGCGATTGAACGATAACCCGTATCGTTGCCGAGTGTCGGGCGCTGGCCGCGGACAATCAGCCCGGCAGACGAAACAATCGCGACATGCCGCTCTTCGGGAGCCACTGCCGGGGTAAGGGGTTGGTGCGCATAGGGGACACATTCCAGTCCAGCCATGTAGCTGCGTTCGGGTTCGGGGATGTCGGCAAGTCGCACCATGTCAGCGGATGCCCGAGCAGGTCGTGATCAGGTTGTTTGCCGATGCGCGCAGGACGAAAATCATCGGTCGATACTAGCCTATTCACCCGGCCCGGGCAAACGGGCTGGGCACTCAGCGCCTATCGATGAAGTGGCGGAAGAGCGTGGGAGTCGAACCCACCAGGGACGTGGTACGCCCCTCACCGGATTTGAAGTCCGGGCGCCCCACCGGGGTGCGATCCTCTTCCTCATCAAGCTTCATCATCGAGCGCGAAAACAGTCGCGGCGGGACGTCTAATTCGGCGACTGTTCCCTGAGCGTTGGGTAAAAGCCAGGCGATCGAAATACTCCAGCAATTCGATGGCGAAGTTTCTCCCCGTTCCGGTCTGCTGGCAAAACTCGGCTACGCTGAAGGAGCTGTCGGCCGACCTCTCCGCCAGGGCCTCGGCAGCGTAACCCAGTCGCGCCGTGTATGCCGTCGGTAAATAACGGTTCTTCGCTACCATCACCATTTCCCCGATCCTGACTGCATTCTTTAGAGACCTTTCGAGCATGGTTTTGTCAACTCCCAGCGCTTCCGCCGCCTGGTGCAGGCTTAGTGGGCTACCCGAATCCGGCGCCAACCTGGCGGCTGCCTGTTCCCAGAGCTGTCGGTCCTGCGCGGCGATCTGAATTTCGTGCGACGGCCAATGAAACCTTGTACGTCGTTGGCCGAGGCGCTTTTCCAGCACCAGGAAATCAGTGGCTTCCTCGAGTATGGGTGTCTCCACATGGGGTTTTAGCGCTAACTGGATGTCCTTGAGACTGGCGCCGGGAAGCTCCGGCCTGGACTGGTGAAAGAGTCCGACCGCCTTTTCGATACGCCTGGTCAGGTCCTGCCATTGCGTTGCGCTGAAGACCCACTGCCGCGGGTGACGACCGATCCGTTGCAGCGAAAGTGATTCGACGATGGCGTCCGTTTGTTCTGACGGAAGATTATGCGAAACGGAGAAGGCGGCTAACGGCACTCCGACTTCACTGATCGCGGTCAGTGCAGTGAGCGCGTCGGCGGGGTCACGATGATTCATCGCCCGCAATGCGGCGATGCGGGTCGGTCGCGCACGCCCGCGCCTGGGCGACATCGGATCGATGACATGCCCGCCCGCAATGGTGCGCTGTGCGGACTGGTCACGTAGTACGAAGCGATCCCCGTGAACGACGAAAGCATCCTGATCCAGAACAAGCTGTGCCAAACCCCGCTCACCCGCGGCAATGGCGCCTCCGCAAAGAACCGCTACCCGCGCCGTCAGGCGATCCGCGCCGATATGCAAATGCGTCGGGGTCCAGTGTTTCAACGATCCGGGCTCGGAGTCGAGCACGCGCAAATCGACGTCTATTCTTCTGCTCGGAGCGTATAGATCGGCATGCATCAGCCAGTTACCGCGACGCACCGAGTCTTCGTTGACGCCACGCCCGACAATGTTTATCGCGCAGCGCTGTCCCGCCTGAGCGCTATCGCTTACTTCGTTGTGCGCGCGGATTCCGCGTACCCGCACCGCTGATCCATCGGCAGACAGAACCAGGCTGTCATCGAGGCTGGCAATACCTGAAAACACCATACCCGTTACGACTAATCCAACCCCTTTAATGTTAAACACCCTGTCGATCGCCATGCGGAAATAGCCATCGACAGGACGCGGCTTTATGGCTTGCGCCCGTTTGCCAAGGTCATCCTTAAGCGCTGCCACGCCCTGGTTGTCGGGCGCGCAGACTGGATACATGGCACCGCCCTCGAGCCCGGCCTGGCCGAGTAATGTCTCTACCTCCCCCTGGACTTCGAGAATCCGGTCGTCGTCGACCCGATCGATCCTGCTTATCGCCACGACACACTGGTCGATCCCGAGCAGGCCGAGAATTGCGCAATGCTCGCGGGTCTGCGGCATCACGCCGTCGTCAGCCGCCACCACCAGCAAACCCAGATCGATACCGCCGACACCGGCCAGCATATTGCGGATGAATTTTTCGTGCCCCGGCACATCGACAAACCCCAAAGACGACTTGTCAGGCAACGATTGATAGGCAAATCCCAGGTCGATCGACTGGCCGCGTGCCTTCTCCTCGGGCAGTCGGTCGGTATCCGTGCCGGTCAATGCCTTGATCAGCGCGGTCTTACCGTGATCGACGTGGCCTGCCGTCGCTATGATCATGGGATCACCAGTCCTTGCAGGTTGTCGATAAACTCTGCCTCATCTTCGAGGCAGCGCAGGTCGAACCACAAGGCATCGTCGGCAATGCGCCCGATTACGGGTGTCGGCAGATCCCGAAACGCTCTCGCCAGCTGCTCCAGTGCCTTGCCCGGGCGGCGCAGCTTGGGTTGGGTAAGCCTGATGGCAAAGCTCCCCAGTTGGTCGACGGGCAATGCGCCACTGCCCACCTGGCTGTGGGTGGGCGCGACCGTAACCCGGAAACCTTCACAACAGCGCTCAACAACCGGGGCGAGGCGAGTCGCCAGCTGTTCGATTTCGGTTTCCTCGCGGGTCAACCAGTGCAGGGTAGGCAGTTGTTCGGCAAGGCGGGCTGGATTGGTGTACAGGCGCAGCACGGCGTGCAGTGCCGCCAGCGTAATCTTGTCGGGGCGCATGGCGCGGGTCATCGGATTGCGCTTGATTTTCTCGACCAGGTCATGGCGGCCGGCGATGATACCGGCCTGCGGTCCGCCAAGAAGCTTGTCGCCGCTAAATGTTACCAGGTCCGCGCCTGCGGTTAAGGCCTCGCTGACGGTGGTTTCGTGAGGCAGGCCATAATCTTCTAGATCGATCAGGGTGCCGCTGCCGAGGTCGGTTACCAGCGGCAGGTTATGCGCGTGCGCTATGCTGGCGAGTTCTGCTTCAGTAACGCCGCTGGTAAATCCCTGGATCTCGTAGTTGCTGGTATGGACCTTCATCAGTAGTGCGGTCCTGGGACCCACCGACGCTTCGAAATCGGCGGCATGCGTCCGATTGGTCGTGCCGACTTCTACCAGCTTGCAACCCGCCCGCGCCATGATGTCGGGCATGCGGAAAGCCCCCCCGATCTCGATCAACTCGCCCCTCGAAACCGGCACTTCCTTGCGCAATGCGAGGCTGTTGAGGGTCAGCATGACGGCTGCGGCATTGTTGTTGACCACCAGTGCCCGCTCCGCCCCTGTCAACTGGCATAACAGGGCCTCAGGATGTTGGTGACGATCGCCGCGCTTACCCGCAACCACATCGAACTCGAGACTACTGGCGCCACGGGCGACTTCGATCATGGCGTCAATTGCGCAAGCGGGTAACACGGCACGACCGAGATTGGTGTGCAACACCGTTCCGGTCAGGTTGATGACCCGCCGCAACGACGGACGAACCGCCCTGGCGACCTCCTCACCAAGATTGTCGACGAGATCGTTCGACTCGAATGACTGACCGGCCAGTACCAGACCACGTGCCGACTCGAGGACGTTACGTGCGCAGCCGGTGACGAGGGTAGCGCCATAATCGCGCACCATCGCTGCTACAGCCGCGTCGTTCAACAGACGATCGACCGACGGCAGCTGTTTGGGGGTATCGATAATAGACATGTCGAATCACACGGACCGAATAGAGACGACAGTATCGGCTTGCCGCCCGTTTGACAAGATGTAATACCACCGCGCGGTCTATCGGTCGGGGAAATTTCCCGCGTCAGCCCACCTGTTTCCTGATTACTGGCCGGCGACCGCGGGTCTCCTGCCCTCCACGCCATTTAAGGGCGGGCGAATCTCTACTGTGCGGATTGAACGCCCCGGCAATTACGATTCAACTTGTCTGCAACCTTACCGAAGCGGACGCTCGAAAAACTATGCCGGGCGGCAAAAACCGCCCCTCAACAGTCACTCAAAATGAATAGTAAAGATTGGTTTCAGAATTTGTCATCCCGCGGCTTGAACGCGGGATCCAGAGATATTGAACTGGATTCCGGCTTTCGCCGGAATGACAAGAACTGGCCGGAGATTGCCTTCTGCCAGGATCTTGTAGGAGTCTGCTATTGCGAAAACAGGCGCTCATACCGGATGAATCAGCAGCAATATGTGACCCATCTCGCTCTCCTGGTCTCGCACCGACATTATTTTTGCCGGATGTGGATATGCCACTCGGAGCATTGATTTTGATGCTTATACTCTTTTCAGGATCATTACTTTTTTAAGTAACGATTCACGACCAGGTTTTTAAAAGTCGAACTCCATGCTCTGGAACACCTGGCCGGCATTGCGTTTGGCCAGGAACTCGGCGGTTGGCAGATGCATGTAGGGAGACTGGTCAATCTGGTATGCCTCGTCCAACGTGCCCCCGTTTTCGATCAATTCACCGACTTTTTCCCGCAGGTACACGAGGTAATCGCGGGTATATTTTCTTACCGTTGCCATGTCGGTCGGTTCACCGTGACCCGGTATCACGACCTCGGCACCCAGAGCCTCAAACTTGTCCCAGGTTTCGATCCAGGCTGCCGAATCGGTATGTTCGAACAGGGGTAACATGCGTTGGTGAAAAGCCATGTCGCCCGAAATCACGAGACGTTCTTCTGGCAGCCATACGATAATATCGCCTGGGCTGTGCGCCGGGCCCAGGTTAAGCAATTCGATTCGTTGATCACCCAGCTGGATAATCTTTTTATCCTCGAAAGTCTCGTCCGGCATTGCCACCTTCGTTCCTTCCGCCTTTTCCCTGGCGCGCGACTGCATCGTTTCCAGCAGCGAAAACGATTGCTCCTCGATCTCGTGCAGCGCGTCGATATGCGCGATCACGGGGACACCTTGCTCCTGCCAGTAGCTAGAGCCAAGCATCGCATGTCCCTGGCCATTCTCCAGCACCACGTAGCGCACCGGCTGGTGGGTAATTTTTTTAATTTCCTCGTGCAGGGCTTTTGCCAGCAGGTAATTATCGCCGGCATTCACCACCAGCACCCCCTCGTCTGTAACGACGAACGACAGGTTATTATTGTGCCCGGAATTCGAATAAGTTCTGGGTGCGGTCGCGCCGATCGCCGACCATACTCCGGGTACTACTGCCCTGGGCAGCTCGAATAACACCGATTGCGGCGCGTTATCGTTGTTATAGCGTGCCTCACCGGTGAACGCCTCGCCGGAAGTCACTTCGGTGGCGGGAACTGTCAATTGTTCGCGCATAAATTTTGCCGCGCGTTGAATCGAATCTTTCGCTGCCAGATCGTCGGCAAAAGTCCGCACGCTTTCGGTACGAAAATCGAAGCCGCGACCAACACCGGGATAGGTTATCAGCCGTGCATCCCTGCCTTTGTCCTGCATTACCTTGATGCTGGTCTCGATCACGCGACGACGCTGATACTGTTCTTCGTCACCGATAAAAACCAGCGTTGGCAGGGTCAATTGCTCGATTTCTGGCGCATAGCCGTAGACCTGCAGCGGCTCGGGCGCGTTCGGATCCTGCAAGTGGGGGTAATAAGATACGTAGCAGGCGATGTGTTTATCCTGACGTTTGAACGTGGTTGCTACTTTAAGGGTGTAGTATCCCCCGCGGGTGTGGGAATAAAGACAGGTCTTGTCCGTGCTGATGTCACCGCGATCGAGGAGCACGTCAACCGCTGCGTCGATGTCCTTTTCCAGGGCATAGTCGTGCTCTATCGGGTGAGTACCGATAAAATGCGCCCCGTAGATATCCGGCGCCAGCACCACGAATCCACGCGCCGCCAGGCGTCGAGCATGACGTTGAATCAGATCACCCAGCCCACGTCTTCCATGAACAAACAAAACGGCTGGATATTTCTCCTTGTTTGCTGGCCGTACTACAAGGGTTGGGACCTCTACGTCACCGCTCGTGTAACTGTCCCATGTTGATTCGATGGCATGATTTTCGGGTGCCTCGATCAAGCCGTCATTCCACCAACCATCATCCCACCACCAGGAATTATCCTCATCAGTCGATTGGGCAGCTACCGGGTTAACCGCGATAGAGATCGCGATGAAAACGATTGTTCGAAGTCTGGAAAACATAATATAAAATCCCCGATATCTCATTCATGCTGATTTTTAGTGACTTCAGCCATATACCAGCTCAAGGGTATTTCGAATAACAACAAATAAAAATACCGCGAATGGGATGTATTTGTTTTTGCGGATACTGAAGCTTACCTGCTGATTTCGAATCCGGCAATTTGATATTGACCACCTTACTGAGCAGTATTTTCGTGCATGACGAGTAGCCGCAGGATCTATTTCCCCTGGTGTGCATCAAGATAATTACCGTTGACGCCAACGCCGTGAACATAGGTCAATGTGCCGCCGTAATGTGCGGTCACGGAAACGCTTAGACTCGCGAGTAACAGTGCTACTGCAAGTAAACCTCGGTTTAAAAAATTCGACTTAAGCAGAGCAATTACGCCAACCACAACTGAAAATGCCGTTATACCGAGTGTGCTGTAAGCAAAAAAATCGTGCTGTTGCAGGGTCCTGGCCGCTTCTTCGGACAGCCCCCGGGTATGCGGGTGCATCGGGAATGCTGCAACATAACCACCCAATAGGCCAGCCGCAGCAAATGCCGTGGCAAGCGCCACGAAATAACGATTTGCGAAAAAAATGCTGGTCAGGCCGAAGAGGAGCGCCAAGGGGATCATTATCACCGGCACGTGCACAACCATTGGGTGGAGGGTCGGAAAATCGTCGAGCTTAAAATCGTCGATCGCTTTACCGAGTCTGGAGGCGGGACCGGGTTTTGCGGTCATCACCGATTTTTCCGCTTGGGATTGTGCTTTATCAGTCTGGTTTGCGGATTCCTGCGTTTCATAGGAATTGTCGTTCAGCGGGGACTGCAGTGCCTCGTCCGGCTGGTTATCTGAAGAAATACTGACGGTAGGGGCCTTATCAGTTGGCTGTTCGATCGCCTGGCTTTCCTCGGCGTGATTCTCCGTTCCATGTCCCAGCGTAGCCTCCGAAAATATGAGCAATCCAGCAATAAAAACGTGTGCGTAAAGTAATCTCATTGTCTTCACTCGAGTTGATTTATGGTTGTTGGATTAGCAGCGGAATCAATTCCTGGTATGGCCGGTAGCCCTCGATTTTTTCACCGTTGCTTTTGATTAATGCCGGGGTACCGCTGATGCCCATCTTGTTACCCGCGAGATAACCACGATCAACCATCGACGCGGCCTCGCAATCACCTGGAGGCAGATCATCGAAACGTTGGTTCTTGGCGTCGGTCATGGCCTGGTTTCGATTTTCCGCACACCAGATCGACCTGAGGTGTTGATAACCGGGACCCCGGCTACCACCGCGGGCATAGGGGAAATAGCGGACGGTGATACCGGCCTCCTGCAGTTTGTCGATTTCACCGTGCAGTTTCTGGCAATAGGGACAGGAGGTATCGGTAAAAACATTCAGCATCGCTCTGGATTGACCCCGGGCGGGGAATATAACCAGATCGGTATCGTCGAACTCGGACAGGGTTTCAATCGCCGTTAAACGGCGAGCCTGCTCGGTTAAGTTGCGACCGTCTTCGAGATTAACCAGATCGCCCATTAACGCGTACCTGCCGCCGTCCAGCAGGTAAACGTAACGATTGCCGATCTGTACCTGCCAGACACCCTCGACGGAGGTTTTTGAGACGTCGTCGATCTTTGCATTACCGATTCGTTGCCGCAGCAGTCTGGTAATAGCTTTATTCGTCGCGACGACGATATCGTTCAGCGAAGGCAAGTCTGAAGATTCGAAACGTCCGGCCCAGCGCTGATAGATTTCGTCAGGCCACTTCGACTGGAAAAAGGCGATGATGCTGTCGATTTCCGTTGCGCTCAAACTCCCCTCGAAACCAGGCATCTGTCCGCCGAATTTGGCGCCACCTTCACGAATCGTGCGCCGCAGGAGTTCCAGGTCATGATGCCAGGTATGTGCTGTGCCATTCAATGGCGGCGGCGGATAATTGCCGTTGGCGTCGGTTTGTTTCCAGTTGGGTGTTGCCTCGGCATTCTGACCGTGACATGCAGCGCAATTCTGTTGGAACAGCGGCTCACCCCGGGTAACCTGCTCGTCGCTGTACCAGCGTTCCTTTGCCGAAGCAGGTACCTGACTGGTGGTCAGGACCAATGCCACAATGAAAAGTTTTAGTATTTTCATGACTAGTCCCCCTGGTAGAGTTTTTTCTGGCGTTGGTAATAGCGCAGGTAAGGCACTATCCGGTCCATTTTTCCCGACGTCATTCCGACCACCGGTGGCATGTCGCCAAAATTCCAGTGATGCTGTTTAACACCCTTCAATGCGGCGCGATAGAATGATTTGTCGTTATGATGCGAGGGTTTATAAAACGGATGAATTAGCGGCGGTCCCTTGTCTGAACCGTTGAGTTGCAGTCCGTGACATGAACTGCAGTACTTTTCGTATAGAAGTTGCCCCCTGGCCATGTGGAAAGGGATTTCGACATTCTCTGCCGAAATCGCTGGAACAGCAGAAACCGGCACAAGAACGAAAAATGCAGCTAAGCGCAAGATTTGAGATTTCATAAGTTTTCCTTAAAAAAAGTGGAGACACACGCAGTTGTCTGCGTTACCGGGCTTTTTTCAGGAAATGGGGGGACGATATATCGATTCAGCCTGACGCGAACTGAACCTGGTATCGCCTGGAGGACTATCGATTAATCGATGCGCTCGCTCGCGGCCAGATCAAAAACCGGTGTTAAGCCGATACAGAGTATCAACAGACAATGGATCAGTTTTTGATTGCGAGCCATATTTGAAAATGCGAACCGGAATAATTTTTAATTATGTTAAACAATCAGACAAATTAAACTTAGCACAG
>CALDDP010000224.1 GCA_937936805.1 uncultured Gammaproteobacteria bacterium
GCATCGGCTTTTTCCTCATCGTCGCGAATCGCGTTGATCGCTGCGCCAAAGCGCGTCCCGTAAAGCCACTTCACAAAAATAAAAACGCTGACACCAACCGCCGCAAACAGAAAGTAAAAGAAAATTTTGCCGGTATCGAGATCACCGGGATACACCGGCAATGCGATGCCCTGCCCGCCGCCGACCCAGTCCCAGTTAGATACCAGTTCGCCGGCAGCGATGGCTACTCCGAGTGTGCCGATTGCGAAATAGGGTCCGCGCAGGCCAAAGGTCAGGTAGCCGATTATCACCGCGGTGAGGGAACAGAAAAGACCGGCCCCGACGACACCGAGAAACAATCCGCCAAAATACTGCGCATCGGTAAATTTATAGATGCCACCACCCGCGGCATTGGTGTAATCACCGACATCGTAGACAAGCCCGATACAGATTAACGCCGCGACATACATACCGGTACCGTAAAAGAAAATATTACCCAGCGAGTTATAACCCATTTGCCCACCGGTCATATCCCAGGTCAAGGCAACGATAATCATCAGCCACAGAGTTGCCAGCTGGGTGCCAAAATCGGGGAATAGAAAAGGGGCGACAAAGGTGAAAGCCAGTATCAGCGAATACAGAACTGTTTTGTTTTTAGTCATCGTCGTCGCCTACTTCAGTACCTGCCGGTTACGCCGCTGCTGAATCAGGCGAACCAGTAACACCAGGAGTAACAACAGTACCGCGATCGCCTGCTGATAACCGATGCCGAAAATATGCGCACCATATTGTTCCGCAGCGCCGATACCTAAACCCGCCGCGATGACACCCGGCAGATTACCAAGGCCGGCAGCAGTAACGATAACAAAGGCGCGAATCGAATAGGAAATGCCGTAAAACGGCTGAATCACCCAGACCATCACGATGATGGCCCCGGCGGCGCCACAGATAGCCGAATTCAGGGAAAACGTAAATGCATAGACCTTTTCGGTATCAATACCCATCACCCGTGCCGCACGGGCATCCTGTGCGGTTGCGCGAATCGCCTGGCCCATGCGGCTCGATTTCATGAAAATAATAACGCCTGTCGCCAATGCGGCCGCCATCAACACGCCGATTAACTTGGCTATCGGCACATCGATAAAGTCGAAAAAGTAGAGCACGTCGTAGCCGAGATCGACGCTTTGCGTATCCGAACCAAACAACAGGTTGAGAATTTGCGCCATCATGATCGCAAGGCCGAAGGTTGCCAGTAACGAGGTAAACAGATCGCGTTCGATGACACGCGAAATAACCAGTTTATACACTACCCAGCCAATTCCCCACATCACCACGAAGGCCACTGGAACCCCGAGTAAAGCCGGGAATCCATGCTGCACCAGCCACCAGGAAACATATCCTCCGGCGATGACAAAATCGCCCTGGGCCAGGTTCTTCACATTCATTACGCCCCATACCAGCGCGAGGCCGTAGGCAGCGAGCGCAAACAGCGCTCCGACCATGATCCCATCGAGAATAATCTTCAGATTCACGATCGGGAACTCAAACAGCAGCGAAATATTACCTAGAATCTGGTCCATTGAATTACGGTTGGTTGCGGGATATAAAAAAACGGGATGCCGCCGAAGCCAACATCCCGTTTAGCTAGAAAACTACTTCCTCGCCGCCTAATTGCGCGGCCAGTTCAACTTGTGGGAAGCAAATTCCGATGGGGCAACCACGTTATATTTGCCATTTTGAATCTGGCGTAACACCATTGGTTTGGCAATATTATTGCCCGCGGCAGAAAATTTGATGGCACCATAGAATGTCATCAAATCGGTTTCGGCGATCGCGTCACGCACTTTATCCTTGTCAAGCGAGCCTGCGCGTTCGAAAGCATCCTTGAAAACATAAACCGCAGCGCTGGCCTGCGCGGTCTGGTAAGGCACTTTCTTTTCCGCATACTCGGGATAGGCCGCCTTGAAGCCCTTTTCATACTGCGCCGCGGTACCGAATAATTTGTCTTTGTAAGACAGGGTTTCCGACCACTGTGTCGAACACAGGAAATCATTGGCCGCAACACCGAACTTGCCGGTGACGTCAGCCGCTTCACAATGGGTGATCGCAATCATCGGCACCTTGATGTTTTGCTCGCCGATTTGACGCACGGCGGTTGCCGCACCCTTGGAATGGCCGCTGACGATAAGCAAGTCAGGCTTGAGCAATTTGACCTTGGTCAGAATGGCGCTCATATCCGACAGGTCACGAGGCAGTTTCTCGTCGATGACAACCTTCATGCCGTATTTGGCCGCATCTTCAGATACGCCAGCCCGAATATCAAGCGAGAAGGGATCGTTTTCGACCGCGATAGCAACCCTGGTCGAGGATACAGACCTGCCACTTTCCTTCGCCTTTTCAGCTGCCAGCGAAACAGCGGAAGCGAGGTACTGTTCGGAAGTTGACAGTACCGCGAACAGGTACTTGTAACCCTTGTTGAACAGCGAGCGTGAAGCACCTTCGGCTTCGACCATTGGAATCTTGTATTTTTCGGTAACCGGGGCAATTGCCTTGGTCATTCCCGATGAATACGGCCCCAGCATGTACTGTACCTTGTCCTGGCTGATCAGGCGTTCGGCCAGCGTCGCGCCACGATCGCCCTTGGATTCGTCATCGTAATAGATAACCCTGAAGTTGTAGCATTTATCACCGATCTTGACGCCACCGTTTTCCTTTATCTTGGTAATCGCGTACTCGTAGCCGTTCTTGGCATGCACACCATTGGTAGCGTACTTGCCTGTCAGGGATATAGCAGAGCCGATTACAATTTCGTCACAGTCGGCAGCGAGGCTGTTCTGTGAGAATAACAGAGTAGTTGCTGCTATCAGTGTCGATAGCATGGATAGTTTCTTCATGATGCTCCTCCGATTGTCGAGCTGCAGGTTATAACTGCGTTTTTATATTTGAACTGCGATTCTATGCTCTCTGCAAATGCATCGCAACCCATCCGGGCCCATAAGGAACCTCCTTGAATCACCGGTCATTGGTAGTGCGGGAAGCAATTTCTGACTTTATTCGAGGATGTTATTAAAGATTACCGCTTCGCTGGCACTCCTCGCGAAGAATACCAACCTGGACTCTGATCGAAATATTTAGTGTATCGTTTTTACGGGGCAGTTTATTGGATTCTCGCAAAGGCGCAAAGAACGCAAAGGATATTGCAGGTTATCCAGTTTGATGGACCATTCAGTTTTTCTTTGCGTTCTTCGCGCCTTTGCGAGAGTTAAACTTATCCCATATATCGACGATATTTCCTGACGCAGTGGCCTGAAAAAACAGAGATCAGATCAGTTCGTCTTCGCGATCGTCGGTTTCGCCGTAGCGACTCAGCGCGGGCGCTTTCAAACCTTTGTACAACTGGGCAAGGTTGGCATTCACCAGTTTACCCTGCTGCTCGAACAGGCTATTGCCCTTAAGGTCGCTCTCGACGATGAAGGGGCCGAAATTTTCCACCTCGAACACCCACATCGCCTGCGCATTACCCAGTTCCTCGAGCCAGTGCACTGCCTTTACGCCTTTAATGCCGCGGCCCAGCAACGCACCGGTGCCGTAACCCACCGTGGTCAGGTAGATCGCCCCGGCTGGCACCAGCATATCGCGATAATCCTCGACCGACATGCCACCCTTGCCAATAATCAACTTCGCGCCGGATGTTTCCAGCCAGGCAGCCATCCATTTAGAGAAACGGAAGCTCGCGGTGGCGGTAACGCCACCGATGTTATAGCTGCCGTCGTCTTCGACCGCGGCCGCGGGTGAGCAATGAAAATTGGCATTACTAAGTTCAGTTATGCCGGGCGGCAATTCACTGCCTTCATCGAGTACTTTCTTATAAACCCCTTCGCGCCCGGTGTAGACCAGGCCGTCGAGGTACACCACCGTACCG
>CALDDP010000225.1 GCA_937936805.1 uncultured Gammaproteobacteria bacterium
TGCTAACGGCAAGATACAAAAAATTCATGGCGGCGCCATCGCAGTGCGTAATTTCGGCGAAGGGCCGTTTGCGCAGAGAATGTTGCTCAACAGTCAGGCTAAACGACTGATTGCACAGCAGGTCAAGCGACTGGTGTCACCGGGTGACAGCCTGTTCATCGATACCGGGTCGACGACATTAGCAATTGCCGAGGAGCTGACAACGATTGATGACCTGACTGTCATCACCAATTCAGCCGAAGTTGCCAGGGTGATAACATCGGCTAACAGGACGGTGCAGATGTTTCTACTCGGTGGTAGTTATACCGGGGATAACAGGCAGACCTGCGGTGCCATGGCAATAAAACAGCTCGAGGGCTTTCATTGTAATATCGCCCTGCTGACCGCGGCTGCCATTGCAGCCGGGACTGGCGTAATGGATTTCAGTCATGACGAGGCGCAGATGGCGAGCGCCATGATCGAGCACAGCGACAAGGTTCTGTTAGCGGTCGATGCTTCAAAGTTTGACCGGGTTGCCCCGTTCGTCGTGGCGCCATTTAACCGGGTCGATACCCTGGTCAGTGACCAGGTACCGGGCGGCGCCCTGGCCCGCGCACTGGATGGCGCACAGGTCGAGGTAATCTGCTGACGCTGGAGCAGTAATCGAGTCAGGAAAATAAAAAAATCCAGATCGGCTTTATCTGGAAAAAAACAACAAAATAAGGGGGAGCGAAGACAGTGCCCAGGTTTATCGTCAACTACGTCAAGGTGATCGACTACCTGTCGACCAAGGTTGGACGCGTGGCCATGTATTTGATTTTCGTGATGATCGGTGTCCTGCTGCTGGACGCCGTCACCCGCAACATCATCAACATTCCGCTTTCCTGGTGCATCGAAATGGCGCAATTCACGATAACTGCCTACTACATCGTCGGTGGCCCCTACTCGATGCAACTCGACAGCCACGTGCGCATGGACCTGCTCTATTCACGCTTCTCGCCGCGCAACCAGGCCCGACTCGACTGTTTCACCGCCCTGTTCCTGGTGGTCTACCTGGTGTGCCTGCTGATCGGCGCGATCTCGAGCACGATTTACGCGATCGAGATTGGCCAACGCAAGTTTTCCATGTGGAATCCGTCGATGATTCCGATCAAGATCATCATGGTATGCGGCATCATACTGATGATACTGCAGTCCATTTCTATCTTTTTCAAAGACCTGGCCAAGGCACGGGGAAAAGAACTGTCATGAGTTACGAAGCCATCGCCATCTTCATGTTTATATCGATGATGCTGATGCTGCTCACCGGACAGCGCGTATTCGCTGCTATCGGCATCGTCGCGTCGGTCGCGGCGCTCCTGTTGTGGGGCGAGACCGGCGGCGTAGAAATGCCGTTCAACGCCGCCTTCAAGTTGTTCAACTGGTACCCGTTGCTTACCCTGCCGCTGTTCATCTACATGGGGTATATCCTGTCCGAATCGGGTATCGCCGACGATTTATACGGCATGTTCCACGTCTGGTTCGGCGGCCTCAAGGGCGGCCTCGCGGTCGGCACCATCCTGTTGATGGTGGTAATTTCGGCGATGAACGGCCTCAGCGTGGCCGGCATGGCGATCGGCGCGACCATCGCGTTACCGGAAATGCTGAAACGGAACTACGACAAGATCATGATCACCGGGGTTGTCCAGGCCGGCAGCTCGCTCGGCATCCTGGTGCCACCGAGCGTGGTGCTGGTGCTGTACGGCATGATCGCGCGTCAGCCGGTCAGCCAGTTGTGGCTGGCGGGCGCGATACCCGGCCTGATGATGGCGACGCTGTTCATTATCTACATCGTCGTGCGCTGCCATTTTCAGCCCCATCTCGGGCCCACCGTGGACAAGCGGGATCTCGAAATGCCAATGCGCGAAAAACTCAAGCTGCTGCGCGCCGGCATCACCCCGTTCCTGATTTTCTTTTTCATGACCGGGCTGTTCGTCATGGGTATTACCAGCCTGGTCGAGAGTTCCGCGGTTGGCGCGACCGCGGCCACGATCGCGGCCCTGGTGCGCAGACGCCTGAATCGCAAGGTCATGGAAGAAACCATTCGCAAGACGCTCGCCATATCCTGCATGTTCATGTGGGTCATACTCGCAGCACTCGGCTTCGGCGCGGTGTTCGACGGTATCGGCGCCGCGCGCGCGATCGAAACTCTGTTCATCACCAACTGGGACCTGACGCCCTGGGAAGTGCTCATCATGATGCAGCTCTCCTACCTGGTCATGGGTATGTTCCTCGACGATACCGCAATGCTGGTTATCGTCGCCCCGCTTTACGTGCCGCTGGTCAAGATACTCGGCTTCGATCCGATCTGGTACGGGGTGCTTTACACGATAACTTGTCAGATTGCTTACATGACGCCGCCGTTCGGCTACAACCTGTTCCTGATGCGCGCGATGGCGCCGCCCGAAATTACGTTGATGGATATTTATCGATCGATTATCCCTTTTGTCATGGTCATGACGCTCGCACTGGTCCTGGTCATGGTTTTTCCGCAGATTGCCATGTGGCTGCCTGAATATGTTCGTTCTCGATAACGACAGGGCGGCCGCGACAAGTCGGCGTGAAAATTTAACCACAGTACAACCTTAGGAGCCTGAGAAAATGAAAGAAGATAACAAACCATCCAAACCGCTGGACGACAGCCGCCGGAGTTTCGTCAAGAAAGTAGGTGCCGGCACGGCGGGTATACTGGCGGCGGGAACCGCACCCTACGCCTACTCGGCGACCAACCCGATCAAGTGGCGACTGCAAACCTACTCCGGCGCACCGCTCGGCGCGCACGTCATCCTGCCGCAGATAGAAGCCTTCAACAAGGCGGCGCACGGTCGCATGGAAATCGAACTCTATTACGCCGACCAGCTGGTCGCCACCGATGAGCTGTTCCGCGCCATGCAAAACGGCACCATCGACGCGGTGCAGAGCGACGATGCCACCATGGCCTCACCGGTCGACATCAGCGTATTCGGCGGCTACTTCCCGTTCTCCACGCGCTACAGCCTCGACATGCCGGTGCTGTTCAAGTACTACGGCCTGGACGAAATCTGGGCGGAAGCCTACGGCGAGGTCAAGAACGTCGAGTGGATCAGCGCCGGCGCCTGGGATCCGTGCCATATCTTTACCAAGGACCCGATTCGCTCGGTCGCCGACATGAAGGGCAAGCGCGTGTTCGGCGTGCCGACCGCGGGCAAGTTCCTGTCGCGCTACGGCCTGATTCCGATCACCCTTCCCTGGGACGACATCGAAGTCGCGATCCAGACCGGCGAACTCGACGGCGTGGCCTGGTGTGGTTTCACCGAGGCTTACGAAGTGGGCTGGGCGGACGTGTGTAACTACGCCCTGTTGAATAACGTGACCGGCGCCTGGTGCGGATCATACTTCGCCAACACCAACAGCTGGAACAAGCTGACGCCGGAATTGCAGGCGCTGTTCCGCATGTCCTGCAACGATTCGCACTACTATCGCCAGGTATGGTACTGGGGTGGAGAAGCCGATCTGCGCGTCAACGGCAAGAAGATGGAGCTGACCACGATTCCCGCCAATGAATGGGACCAGGTTGTCGCTGATTCAGCCGAGTTCTGGGATGAACTGGCCTCGATCAGCCCGCGTACGGCCAAGGTGGTAGCGGCCTACAAGAAATACGCGGCGGTCATGGAAAAAGCGGGCGTACCTTACCGTTATTCCTGAAACTTCCACTATATCGAGGCAATCAAACGGTGGTGCCCCAAGCACCACCGTTTTTTGTGCGCGCGAAAAATGCGTTGTTTCATTGAATACAGACGCAGTGCAGAGCTGGCCGCTCATTCGATCAGGGCCACCGCCAGGTTGGCCAGCGGCGCTGCCAGTGCACCATACTGGAAGGCTTTACGGCTGGACGCATTGCCATCGACAGCGCGTTTGAGTACTCCCTGTAAAATCGCCGCGAAACGAAAAAAACCGAATACCAGGTAAAAGTTCCAGTCGGGTATGCCTGCCAGACCGCGACGCTCGCAGTACTGGGCGACATATTGCGCTTCGTTCGGGATGCCCAGCGATTCCCGGTCGACGTCGCCGAAACCCGGAATCACGCCGTCCCTGGCCATCCGCCACTGCATGCATTGGTAGGCAAGATCCGCATAGGGATGGCCCAGCGTCGACAACTCCCAGTCGAGCAAGGCCCGGGCCTTGCTGCCATCGGTTTCGAAGATGATATTGTCGATGCGATAGTCACCGTGGATCAGGCTGACCTTGCCATCGTCCGCGGGCATGTTTTGCGGCAGCCACTCGATCAACTTATCCATTGCCGGAATCGCATCGATCTCGGTAGCGCGGTACTGGCCGCTCCAGCGACTGACCTGACGCTCGAAATAGTTGCCGGGGCGGCCAAAATCATCGAGTCCCACCGCCGCTATATCGACGTCGTGCAGCGCCGCGAGTACGCGATTCATTTCGCTGTAGATAGCCCCGCGCTGGACGGTGTCGAGTTCAGGCAGGGTCGGGTCCCAGTAAATACGCCCGGGCTCGTAACTCATAATGTAAAACAGACTGCCGATAATGCTGCGATCCGTGCACAGGTGAATGGCCCGGGCGACCGGCACCGCGCTACCCTGCAAGGCCTTGATGACACGAAACTCGCGGTCAACCGCGTGCGCGGATTTAAGCAATTCACCCGCCGGCTGCCTTCTGAGTACGTATTGCCCCATTTCAGTATCCAGCAGGTAAGTCGGGTTCGACTGGCCATCGCTAAATTTCTCGGCGCTTTTGAGCTCACCAGTTTCATCAACATGGGTGCGCAGGTAACTGCCAAGCGTGTCGAGGTCGAGTGGTGCGTCCGCCATCAGTTTCTACTGCTTGAAGCGTTCGATGATCTGCTTACCCAGCGCCATCTGATGCACCTGGTCGGGTCCGTCCGCCTGTCGGCACCAGCGCGCATAGTTGAAGGCTTCTGCAAGGAAATAATCCCGGCTCAGCCCACCCGCGCCGTGCATTTGCATACATCGATCAATAATGTTCTGCACCATTAGCGGGATACTGGTCTTGCAGGCAGCAATCAGATCACGTGCCTGCCGGGCGCCGACCTGGTCCATGCGATGACAGGTCTTTTGCACCAGCAAGCGTCCCATCTCGATTTCGGCAAAGCATCTGGCAATGTCTTCTCGCACCGACTGGTGTTGACTCAGTCTACGCCCGAAGGTGCTGCGCTTTTCAACGCGCTGACAGGCGAGTTCCAGCGCCCTCTGTGCGGCGCCTATCAGGCGCATGCAATGATGCATACGTCCCGGCCCCAGCCTTCCCTGGGCAATTTCAAAGCCTCGCCCGGCGCCGAGCAGGACATTATGCCCAGGCACCCTGACCTGGTTGAAGTTAATCTCCGCATGGCCGATGGGTGCGTCGTCGTAACCCAGCGTGGTCAAGGCACGCAGAACCTCGACTCCGGGCGTGTCTTTTGGCACCAGTAGCTGAGTCTGTTGCCGGTGCCGATCCGGGTTGTCGGCATCGGACTTACCCATCACGATGATGATTTTGGTCAGCTCGTTCATCGCGCCGGTGATGAACCACTTGCGACCATCCAATACCCATTGATCGCCATCGAATATCATGCTCAGTTCGATGTTGGTCGCGTCGCTCGACGCAACCTGCGGTTCGGTCATCGCGTATGACGAGCGAATCTCTCCGGCGAGCAATGGCCACAACCACTGCTGCTGTTGCTCCGGGGTGGCGTACTTCATCAA
>CALDDP010000226.1 GCA_937936805.1 uncultured Gammaproteobacteria bacterium
ATACCGCCACCGATCATCAATGCATCGGTTACCTGACGCACGCCTGCCTGGGGTTGTCCCGGAGCGGTTATTTCGAGCAGGTCGGTGGTATTGGTGCGAAAACTGGTCGCCGTCCAGGCCTTGCGTCTTGCCGTTTCAGGCGTATGCGCCCCGGCATAGCGATCGCGCAGCACAACCTGCGGAATACCCATGCGGTCAACCACGGCCACGGCAACCTGGTAGCCCTCGGCCCTGCACTTCTCCAGCGCCGCCGACGCCGCCTGCAAAGCCGTTTCCGGCGTCAGTACCTGGATGCTGAACAGTGCATGTTCGTCAGCGCGCACCGGACCCAGGACCAGCACCATACTCAAGCTGCTTATAATCAACCATTTCATCGTTATTTCCTCCTCTCGGGTAGCGGGATAAAACAGCATACACCTTGTCATCGCGCAACATAATCAGGCAACCATGTTTGCTTGACCTATATCAAAATGCAGCTGCCTTCAGCCATGGTCGGGCACAGCGATAGCAATCGGCAGGTTAAATCCCGATAGCGGCTTGCAAGATACTAACAACGGGTACGGTAAGAACTGCGGGCTGGCCCGCTCAAGCATAAGCTCGCTGCATATACTCGGTCAGGGTCCGCGCAATCTGATTATCCGGATTATCGGCCCCGTATAATACGATTGAGTATTCGGGCAGGTCAGGCAGTTGCCCGCCATGATCTATGACCTCGCGACTGGCACTTTTATCGCTCTCCAGTCCGGCGTATACGCAAAGATCAGCCGAAGTCATCGCTTCGCTGGCGACCGCGTCCAGCGAGGCAACGATATCGATCCATTTGATACCCGCTTCATCCAGGGTCCTGGTGACACCGTTGCGAAAAGCGCAATGTTTTGCGAAGCCCAGTGGCAAGGGCCGCTTTTTCCAGGCGCTGCCGTCTCTTGCACCGACCCATACCAGCGACTGCGTACTAATCACCTTGCCACCCTGACCAGGCGTTTTTTCAGTGGTCAATACGACATCATGCAAACCCTGCTCGAATTCGCTGCGCAGGGTAACGGTCTGCGACGAGGAAAACCTGATCTGTACGCGCGGATAATCACGGTTGAATTCTTTCAGGATACCGGGGATATGAGGGTAAATCACATCACCTGGCGCACCCAGCCGGATCTGTCCCTCGTAGTCAGCTGAAGTCAGGCGTCCCATGGCTTCGTCATTCAGGGCCAGCATTTGATTGGCGAAGTTCAATAGTTGCTCGCCCTCCGTGGTTGGAGACATGCCCTGTGCGGAGCGTTCAAACACGCTCAGGCCGAGACTGTTTTCCAGGCGCTTGATCTGCATACTGATAGCGGACTGGGTCATGAACAGGCGACTCGCAGCGCGTGTCATGCTGCCGGTTTCGGCTATCGTGACGAAGCTGCGCAGGGTACCGAGATCGAGGTTACGGAGGCGATTTTGAGTCATCATTTTTTGTGAACTTTATTATCAATAATATTCGTTTTACTTATACCCCTATATTCACCTATAGTCAATATTCGTTAAGTAAATGCATTATTCATTCACAATTATTGATAGGAGCTATTATGACTACTTATTCTGGAAATTGCTCCCGGAGCCTCGCTGGAGAATCCGTTGGAGTCCTCGACACCCTGCTTGAGAAATTCTGTATCTGGATGAACAATCAACTGCTTAAAATCAGAATCCAGCACGAACGCCGCCAGTTGTTGTCGATGTCCGAGACCATGCTCAAGGACCTCGGCATCAGTCGCGCCACTGCAGAGCAGGAAGCGCAGCGTACCGATATACCCGCAAGCCGGTTAGCTGGTCGGTAACAGGAAAAGCATTGTTTGAAGCCTGAATCCACCGGTTCCCGTCGAACCGGTGGATGATCATATTGCATTGCATTCACCGCAATAGCGCATTTCTATATTGCCAGCCCTGTTCAGGATGAATGGCTTGTTAACCAGCCGCCAGAAAGATTTCCCACTGCCTTTCATCTGTGGTCAAATATCCCTCCCGGATATCCGATCAAACCGCGGTGCCCGGTAACCAGACAACAAATACAACTATCCTGAGGAGGAGCAGAATGAAACTCATTCGAAACCTCGCCGTTGCGGCAATGGCGACCTTGCTGAGCATTGGCAACATCAATGCCGCTGAAATTGACTCGATTCATTTTTTAATTCCCGGCGGCGCTGGTGGTGGCTGGGACGGTACGGCTCGCGGCACCGGTGAAGCCTTGACCAAATCAGGTATTGTCGGCAAGGCATCCTACGAAAACATGTCCGGCGGTGGTGGTGGCAAGGCTATCGGTTTTTTGATCGAGAATGCCAACTCGAATCAGAACACGCTGATGGTCAACTCCACGCCGATCGTTATTCGCTCACTGGTTGGACGTTTCCCCTACAACTTCAGGGACCTGACCCTGATCGCCGGAACTATTGGCGACTACGCTGCGTTTGTCGTCAAAAAGGATAGTCCGTTCGACTCTTTCAAGGATCTGGTCAAGGCTTTCCGCAGTAATCCAAGGCAGGTCGCGATCGGTGGTGGCTCGGTTCCCGGCGGA
>CALDDP010000227.1 GCA_937936805.1 uncultured Gammaproteobacteria bacterium
CGGGATGCTGTAGCGCTCCTGCGTATCCATCGCCAACACCCGATGAATGGCCGCCTTGTAGATATCGTTGGACCATACCTGCATCATATCGCCGGTATTGATCACCATGGCACCTTCGACCGTGGGAATGTCATACCAGAATCCATCACGGTAAACCTGCAGGCCGCTGACCTGGTCCTGTAGCAAAACGGTCAGCCCACCCGCATCGGTGTGGTGGTGAATGCCAAGATCGGCGCTGGCCTGATGTTCTTCGCCAGAATCAGCCAGGGGATCCTTGACCGGGTAGTAGTTTAAACGCACGAAGCCGGTGTGATTGCCGGCAAAATCACGCCGCATGAAATCGGCCGGCAGATCCAGGCCGAGACAAAAGGCCTCGAGCAGTTTCAGCGAGAGTTCGGTACAGGCATCCAGGTAGTCCATCATGGTGGTCCGGAATTCGACTCGACCCTGTGGCCATCGATTGCGTTGACCATATATCGGATCGACGCCCTCGCGAGTAAAATCGAAAACCTCTTTTTTATCGCGCTGATTCTTGGTCAGCTCGTTGTTATAAAACCCCCAGGGATTTTCCCGGCTGCGCTGGATTTCGAGTTTTTCTTCCAGCGGTAACGCGAACAGGCCGTGGGTCTGCTGCCAGACCGCCTCGATCTGAGCGCTGCTAATGCCGTGATTGATCACCTGGAAAAAACCCCAGGTTTTGCAGGCTTGCGCGATTTGATCGATCGCATCGCTGGCGGCACTAGCGGAAATGTCGCGGAACAATTGGGCGACATCGATAATCGGTACCTGCTCCAGTATCGAACTTTGTTCAGCGACCGGCATCCGGTCGAGATCCTGCGTTTCTGCGTGCATATCTAACTCGGTATTCCCCGGCTGAGCCGCTTAATATAACACTGATCGAGCCGGGCTTTGAATGTTTCGCATATCACGGCCTCCAATGGTTTTACCCGCGTATCATTGTCAGGCGGGATTGCCCCACAAACAACCATTGCAAAAGCACTATCATATATTTCGATTGAGCTATATTATTTTGTGCGAGCTTTGCGCGCGCCCATAAACCCCTGGCATTAAGTTTACCCCGACTGGACAAGTGAACCATATCGAATCAATGATCGGACCCGAAGATCCTCCGCCATACACGATTATTAATGCGCGGGGGCAGGCTAAAATCCTGCTGGTTGGCGATCACGTTAGCAACGTCATACCACGAGCGATGAAAAATCTCGGTCTCGCCGATACGGCGCTCGAACAGCATATCGCTTACGACATTGGCACCCGAAAATTAATCAACCATCTTTCAGAGCATCTTGACGCGCCAGCCGTGCTGGCGGGCTACTCGCGCCTGGTGGTCGATCTCAACCGCAGTCTCGAGGATAGCAGCGTGATGCCCGAAATCAGCGACAATACGGTTGTCCCGGGTAATCAGAACATGTCCACGGAGCATCGTAACCAGCGCATTCACAGTTTCTACACTCCTTATCGAAAAGCCATCGACATGGCGTTGCACCGCTTCAGGGAAAACAACGTGGTGCCCGCCTTCATTTCGATACACAGTTTTACACCGGAAATGGCAGGCTTCTCGCGCCCCTGGCATGTGGGTATCCTGTGGGACAAGGACCCGCGCATTCCGCTACCGTTGATGCAAAACCTGCGCGCTCATCCCGACGGGTTCAACATCGGCGACAACAAGCCGTACTCGGGTAAACATCCGGCGGATTACACCATTGACCATCATGCCGAGGCCGCCGGAATACCCCATGTTTCGATCGAGATACGCCAGGATCTGGTCAACACGGAAGACGGCGCCGAACGCTGGGCGACCATTCTGCACGATGCGCTGCGTGAGGTTCTGGCTGACCCCGGGCTCTACCGGGTCTGGCAATCGCTATAGCCCTGAGACACGAAGTCGCCGCGAGTCAGGCAGATTCCATGGTATAGATCGCGACCGGCTCGCCCAGCAGCGTGAGCTCAGGCTCAACGCCGAGTCCCGCTAAATCAGGCGCGCTGAAACAGCCATCGACATTACGTGCACCCTGTCCCGGCGCCGGATCGACGCTGACCATATCCTGGCAGGACCAGACCCCAGGACAGGAAGGGGCCGGTATCGTCTGCGCGAAATGGGCGACAGCCGTGTCGGCAAGCACGGTACCGCCGGTATCCATGATCAGCATCGTGATGCCGGTGGCAAGACAGAAATCTCGCATACGGCGGGCCCTGGTCAGGCCGCCCACACGATTGATCTTGATATTAACCAGCTCGGCAATACCGTCGCGCTGAATACGGATTAGATCCTCCATTGTATGCAGTCCTTCATCGACGCCGATCGGACAGGAAGTCTGCCGCCGCACCTGCGCAATTTCATCGAGTGTTTCGCAGGGCTGCTCAAACCACGAACTGACCCCGGCTATCGAATTCAACACGGTAATTGCCTCGCGCGGCAACCACGCCCGGTTGGCGTCATAAAACATGATTTCACCAGCGCGCTCGTTTGCAGCCAGTAAATTGATGCGCTCGATGTCCATGGTGACATCGGCGCCGACCTTGCAGGAATGTACCCTGTAACCCTGGTCGCGGAAGCGCTGCACCTCGTCCAGCATTTCCTGCGGACTGCCGGTCGATACGCTCGATGCAATTGGTACCGGAGCAGGCTCACGTGCACCCAGCAGTTCGCATAATGGCAGGTTCGCCGACTTTGCGGCGATATCCCAGCAGGCCATGTCAATCGCGGACTTGACGTAAGGATGCCCCGGTAGCGCAAGGTCCATGATGCGGTTGATTGCATCGAGTTGACGTGGATCCTTGCCGATGAGCAATGCCGCGATTTCATCGATACCAGCGCGAATACCCTTGCCGAATGCCGGCAGGTAAGTCACACCCCAGGGGCAACCTTCGCCCCAGCCTGACACGCCCTCGTCGGTATCGATGCGCAGGATAGTCGAATCGAGCTGTTCAAACTTCAATCGCCCCCCGGAAAGCCAGTACGGCTTATGCAGCGGCAAATCGAGTTGCCATACGCTGATCCTGTTTATTTTCATGCGCACTAATTTACCCCTCTGAACCCAGCCAGTAAAACAAATTTAATTGGCACGACCGAACGCTTTTACTTATATTCGTTTTGACAACAGTTCTCATTTTCCAACCCAGCAAACCCGGAAACAAACCGATCATGTATATACCCAGGCACTTCAGTATTACCGAGCAGGAAGAGATTTTCTCGTTCCTGGACGCCAATGCCTTCGGCCAGCTCATCTCGATCACCGATAGTCGCCCGACCTCTTCGCATCTGCCCTTCCTTCTTTCCGCCGATCGTCGCTTTCTAAACTGTCACCTGGCGCGGCAGAATTCACACTGGCAGACGCTCGAAGACCAGCAGGTGCTGGTCACTTTCCAGGGTCCGCATGACTACATATCGCCCAGCTGGTACAAGGTACCGGGCGTGCCAACCTGGAACTACCAGGCATTGCACATCTACGGCCGCTGTCGCATCTTCGAGGAACCCGGGGCAATCGCCACCCTGGTCGAGGCCCTCAGCAGGCGCTACGAGTCAGGTCTTGACCAGCCCTGGGAACCGGAATATGGCGACACCATGCTCAAGGCAATTGTCGGTGTGGAAATCGAAATCGAAGAGTTGCAATGCAAATACAAGCTCAGCCAGAACCGTCCGACCCGGGACCATCAGCCTGTTATCGACAAGCTGGACGAACTGGGGTCAGACTCGTTAGCCCGGGCCATGCGCAAAACCCTGTTATAACTCTCCGGCCTCTTCGAGCACCTTGCGCGCGACGCGGAAACATTCCAGCGACTGCGGCACGCCACAGTAAATTCCGACCACGTGGATAATGGCACGAATCTCTTCCTTGCTGACACCATTGTTAAGTGCACCGCGACAATGTATTTCCCATTCATGCATTTTGCCCAGTGCGCCGATCATCGCCAGGTTCATCATCGAGCGCGTCTTTGGCTCGATCACTTCATCGCCCCAGCCAAAACCCCAGCACCATGCCGTCATCGCTTCCTGGAAAGGGCGCGTGAAATCGTCCGCCGCGGCCAGGTTTTTTTCGACATACTCCGCGCCTAGCGTACCCTTTCGCTTGGCCAGGCCTTTTTCAAATAAATCGTTATCCATCATCATCTCCATTACATGTTGTCATTCCGGCGAAAGCCGGAATCCAGTCTAAAAATCTTGCTCGCAGAGCACACATTACTTCTGGATCCCGCGGTCGAGCCGCGGGACGACAGTCGTTGTTAATCTTCGGCTCTCGGCAACAGATTCTGCGGGTCGTAGACACATTGTTCAACTATTACCGCGTGCCTGGATTCTCCCATAACCAGCACTTCAAACTCTGTACCGACCTGATTCAGATCGGGCCTGATATATGCGAACGCAAGATACCTGCCCTGATCGTAGCCATATCCGCCCGAGGAAATCTGGCCGACCGGATTGCCTTTATGCCATACCGATTCGGAACCCAGTGGATCGCACTGAACTGAATCGGTGGCGGGTTCATCGAGTTGCAGATAAGCGAGCACCCAGCGCGTGGCCGGTTTTAGCGATGCTTCAGCGCCCTGGAACCCGCCCTGACGAGAAAACCGGGTCACGTCGGCCTCGGTCAAGGTCACTTCATTGGTAATTTCCGCTCCTGAGCGGTAGGCTTTCTCCATGCGCACAGCGTTCAGCGTCGCGGAACCGATGTGCACCATAGCCCCGCTATTTGAGGTCGATACCAGTGCGCTGTAAACGTCGAGCATTCCGGCCATCGGCACATGCAGCTCCCAGCCCAACTCGCCGGTATAGGTCACGCGCATGGCGCGCACCTGTTCAACACCGGCCACGCTGATGTGCTGGCTGGAAAGCCAGCGGAAGCTCGCGTTATCGAGCGACGCAGCGGTACATTCAGCAAGAATCCTGCGCGCGGCCGGGCCAGCTAGCATGATGACCCCGTAATCCTCGGATACATTGTTGAAACACACCGCCTCGTCCACACGCACCTGCTCCTGCATCCAGTTCAGCAACGCGGCCTCACGCACCGCCGCATAAACCATGTAATAGTGATTCTCTGCAAGCTTGATGATGGTAGCCTCACCTTCTATGCGTCCGTTTTCCATCACCAGGTAGGTCAGCGTGACGCTGCCCTCTTGCTGCGGAACCCTGTTCGACTGAATTCGATCGAGATAAGACTGTGCATCGCTACCGCTGATCTCGAGCTTGGCAAACGCGGTCAGGTCTGCAATTCCGGCATGGGAGCGCATGCCCCGGACCTCTTTACCGATAATGTCGAACAGCTCGCTGCGCCGGAAACTCTCGATGTGCTTTTGTTCGACACCGTCAACC
>CALDDP010000228.1 GCA_937936805.1 uncultured Gammaproteobacteria bacterium
GGTCGACTCGATCCTTATCGATGAGGCGCGCACACCGTTGATTATCTCTGGCCAGGCTAGCGATAGTTCCGAGTTGTACGGCCGCATTAACGGCATCATCCCCGCTCTGGTCAAGGTCGAGGTAGAGGATGGACCGGGTGACTACAGCGTCGATGAAAAATCCAAGCAGGCTTTTTTGACCGAATCGGGCCATGACACTGCTGAGCGGCTGATGATTGAGGCTGGTCTGCTGAATGAAGGAGAGAGCCTGTATGATGCCGCCAACATCATGCTGGTGCATCATTTGACCGCGGGCCTGCGCGCGCACGCGCTATACAACCGGGATGTCGAGTATCTCGTGCAGGACGGAGCAATTGTAATCGTCGATGAGTTTACCGGACGTACCATGCCCGGTCGGCGCTGGTCTGATGGTTTGCACCAGGCGGTTGAAGCGAAAGAAGGGGTCAGTATTCAAAATGAAAACCAGACCATCGCATCGATCACCTTTCAGAACTACTTCAGGCTGTACGACAAACTCGCCGGGATGACCGGCACGGCCGATACCGAGGCTTTTGAGTTCCAGCAAATCTACGGGCTCGAGGTTGTCGTCGTCCCCACCAATATGGAAATGGTGCGTGAAGACCTCGGCGATCTTATTTACCTGACGGCAAAAGAAAAATTCGATTCAATTATCGAGGATATTCGTGATTGTGTCGGGCGTGGGCAACCGGTATTAGTGGGTACGACTTCCGTGGAAACTTCGGAGTACCTGGCCGGATTACTGGACAAGGCGAAGATCAAACACCAGATTTTGAATGCCAAGCAGCATGAACGCGAAGCCAAGGTAATCGCCGATGCGGGTCTTCCCGGCACGGTAACTATAGCGACAAATATGGCGGGACGCGGCACGGATATTGTGCTGGGTGGGAATCTGGAAGTTCAACTGAAGGAGATTGCGGAGGATCAGGAGGAATCGCGTGCCCAATTGACCGCTGAATGGCAGCAACGGCATGACCAGGTGATTACGGCGGGTGGCCTGCATATCATCGGCACGGAGCGCCACGAATCACGACGTATCGACAACCAGTTGCGTGGACGCTCGGGACGCCAGGGTGACCCTGGCTCTTCCCGCTTTTACCTTTCCATGGAAGATAGCCTGATGCGTATATTTGCCTCCGAAAAGGTGGCCGGTTTGATGCAAAAGCTGGGTATGGAAGAGGGCGAAGCGATCGAGCACCCCTGGGTTAGTCGCGCGATAGAAAATGCCCAGCGCAAGGTCGAGGCACATAACTTTGATATCCGTAAACAATTGTTGCAGTACGATGATGTCGCCAACGACCAGCGCAAGGTGATTTATCAGCAACGTGACGATTTACTGCACAGCGAGAGTATTACCGACGCGATTGCAAACATGCGCAAGGATGTCCTGCAGGCTATCTTTCGCACCCATGTGCCGGTGAATTCGATCGATGAGCAATGGGATATCGCCGGCCTCGAGCAGTCGCTGAGTAATGAATTTGGTGTTGATTTGCCGGTCCAGAGCTGGCTCGATGATGACGACCATATCGAGGAGGCAACCATTTACGATCGAATCCTGGAAAGTTTCGAACAGGCTTACCAGGCCAAGGCCGATATGTTGGGCAATGAGTTACTGGTGCGACTGGAAAAGGAAATCACCTTGATGATTCTGGATCGCCACTGGAAAGAACATCTGGCGGCAATGGATTATCTGCGCCAGGGAATTGGACTGCGCGGTTATGCGCAAAAAAACCCGGTACAGGAATACAAGCGTGAATCATTCGAAATGTTCACTAATATGCTCGAGGGGATTAATTACGAAGTTGTGCAGGCTCTGGCCCGGGTTCAAATTCGCGGCGAAGAGCAGGTTGAGGCACTGGAGCAAAGCCATCAACCCGATCAGAGCATCAAGATGGAACATGCCAACGCGCAGAATCCACTCGATGACGGGCAATCCGAGGATGAGCATCAGCCCTTCGTACGTAAAGACCCAAAGATAGGTCGTAACGAACCCTGTTGGTGCGGGTCGGGTAAAAAGTTCAAGCAATGCCACGGTAAACTGTAGAGATCACGCAGATGGCCGTAGGATTGAAACAGCCAGCCGCCCTCCATCCGGTTAAAGGCATTCGTCTTGGCTCGGTACATAGTGGCATCAAGCAGGATACAGGCCTTCAGGATCTGGTCCTGGTTGAAATAGCAGAAGGATCCAGTGTCGCTGCGGTGTTTACCCGCAACCGCTTCTGTGCCGCCCCGGTAACCGTTGCACGACGGCATTTGGCACAAGCCCCGGCCGCTCGCTTTCTGTTGATCAATTCCGGTAATGCTAACGCCGGTACCGGCAATGATGGCATTGATGCCGCACAGCGGACCTGTGCCGCGGTTGCGCAGGTTGCGCAGGCAGATCCCGTCTCGGTGTTGCCATTTTCAACCGGTGTGATAGCGACACCATTACCGCATAAGAAAATCGTCGAGGCGGTTCCGGCTCTGTACGCATCATTGCATGCCGACAGCTGGTTGCAAGCTGCCCAGGGCATTATGACCACCGATACCCTACCCAAGGCGTTCAGTAGGCGGCTAGTGATAGACGGTCAGCCGGTGTCGATAACGGGCATATCGAAAGGCTCGGGCATGATCAAGCCGGATATGGCGACCATGCTGAGC
>CALDDP010000229.1 GCA_937936805.1 uncultured Gammaproteobacteria bacterium
GTTTTCTATCCGCAGCGATGGCCCTGGGCGTGGGTGCGATAGCGCCTACCCTATACAGCCAGGCAGCACTGGCCGCCCCGAAGCGAGGCGGCAGGCTAAGGCAGGGGTTAACCGGTGGCGCGACCAGCGACGTGCTGGACCCGGGCCAGATCCTGGACTCCTATATGATCAACCTTCAGTTTGGCCAGTTGCGCAACAATCTGACCGAAGTCGCAGCCAGCGGCGAACTGGTGGGGGAACTGGCCGAAAGCTGGGAAGCTAATGCCGATGCCACCCAGTGGGTCTTCAATATTCGCAAGGGCGTCGAATTCCACAATGGCAAAACCCTGAGTTCGCAGGACGTGGTGGATTCGCTAAAGCACCACCTCGGCGAAAGCTCGACATCGGCCGCGGCCGGCATCCTCACTGGAGTCGACACGGTCAAGGCAGACGGCGCGAATACGGTCGTGGTGAACCTCAAGGGCGGCGACGCCGACTTCCCGTTCATTCTCAGTGACTATCACATCCTCATCTGTCCATCCAACGGGGACGGCAGCATCGACTGGCAATCCGGCATCGGCACGGGCGGTTATTCCCTGGTGGACCACGACCCCGGAATTCGCTCCTTTACCAAGCGCAACCCCAACTACTGGAAAGAAGGTAAAGCACATTTCGACGAAATCGAGTCGCTGGGGCTTGAAGACCCGTCGGCGCGCACCACCGCCCTGCGCACGGATACGGTGGATTGTATCCAGAAAGTGGAATTGAAAACCGCCAGCCGGCTTGCCAAGCTGCCGGGAATTAAGGTCATCGCCACCACGGGAAACAAGCAGATCACGCTGCCCATGCGCACCGACCTGGCGCCCTATGACAATAATCACGTACGCATGGCGCTGAAGCTGATCATCCAGCGCGAAGAATGGCTGAAGAAGATCGCGTTTGGTTACGGAGAGCTCGGTAATGATAATCCGATCGGCCCGGCCAATGTGTATCGCGCGACCACCGATGAGTTGCCGCAGCGGGAATACGATCCCGACAAGGCGAAGTGGCATCTGAAGCAAGCCAAAATGGAAAACCTGTCGGTGACATTCCACGCCGCCGATACTGCCTTCGCCGGCGCCGTGGATGCCGGGGCGCTGATGCGCGAATCGGCCAAGCCCGCCGGAATCAATATCGACGTGAAACGCGAACCCAATGACGGCTACTGGTCCGACGTGTGGTTGAAAAAGCCCTGGGTCGCCTGCTACTGGAGCGGCCGACCCACGGAGAACTGGATGTTTTCCCAGATTTACGCCGCGGATGCCAGCTGGAACGATACTTTCTGGAAACACGAGAAATTCAACAAGTTACTAGTCCAGGGTCGTGCCGAGCTCAAGCCGGAGAAACGACGTGAAATCTACGTCGAAATGCAACAAATCGTGAACACCGAAGGCGGCGTGATATTACCGCTGTTTCTCAGTGACGTGATGGCGGTGAACGACAAACTCGGTCTTCCCGAGCAGATCGGCAACGCCTGGGAACTGGATGGCATGAAGAACGCCGAACGGTGGTGGTTCGCCTAAGCGAAGCTGGATTCATTACCAGTTTGAAAGGCCGGGGCGACCCGGCTTTTTTTTGACCGGCAAAAACTGGTAACGAGTGGAGCAGAAACGATCCATCCATGGCCGCAGCGACAGCTAGCTTTCCCCGTCACGCCTGGATACAGCGACAGCCCGGCCACGTTTGCAGCGTGTCTCGCGGTAAATCATGAAGATCGCCGCAGCGACAACGATGGCCGCACCGAACCAGGTCGAAAGGCCGGGAAACTGGCCGAATACCAGGAAACCGAATAGCGTGGCCCATAACAGGCGCACGTAGTCCAGTGACGCCAGTAGTGACGCTTCCCCGTGTTTATAGGCGAAGATATTGCACTTTTGCGCAAAGTAGGAAACCACCGCTATCGAGACAAGCAAAAGCCATTCCGTCGTCGTCGGTCGCTGCCAGAAATATATCCCGGGTATTAACATCACCACTCCGACGCCCAGCGCCCCGTAGGTCATTATCGTATTGGCGCTTTCGATGCGAGTAAGCAGGCGGAGTAATATCATAACGGCAGCGGCACCCGCGGCGCCGGTTAGCGATGCCAGTCCATAAATGGAAAAATTATCGGTGCCGGGTTGCAACATAATCAACACACCGACGAAGCCAAGCAACACCGCGCCCCAGCGATAGATACCAACAGTTTCAGCGAGAAAAACGACCGCGAAAATAGTAACGAAAAAGCTCTTGGCGAAGAAAATCGCGGTGGCATCCGCCAAGGGCATATAAATGATCGCGGTAAAGCCGCAGAGCATCGCCACCAGGGCGAAAAAAACCCGCAGCAGCTGCAATGCGGGCCGCTCGCTACGCAGCGAACCGGGGAAATTCCTCAGTATCGCCGGCGACACCATAATGGCCATGCCGATTTGGCGCACCAGCAGAATCTGCGTGATATGCAGGCGCTGTCCTGACAGCTTGATCAGCAAGGCCATCAGTGAAAACACAAACGAGGCAAGCATCAGAAAGGCAATACCTTTCAGGTTATCGGGCAGTCGATGAAACCAGTTCAAGCCATACAGCCATTGATTGGATTAGAGGCAGCGAGCAAGCATCTGTGTACACAGGATCGTCGCCAGGCATGTCAGCCGGCATTGTCTACAATCCCGGCTTTAAGCGCAAAAGGAAACAGCTCCTCAAATCGGCCAGAGCGACCTCTACCAGCGTGTACAGGCGGATCCTCGCCCTCGAATCAATAATCGGCGGATACGATGAAATTGCCACGGCATTCCTGTCTCGACGACGAGATTGCTGGCGGGAATAGCGGTTTCCCCGCATACGAACATGCAGCTGCGGGGAATTTATCCCTGTATCGGCTTCGATGAGGGCGAGCAAAGTGGTCGACCAGCCCAGGAATCAGCCGAAATAGTCCACTAAACAATGGCAAACAATTTCACAACGCAAAATCCCCATTCTGGATGACGCTCCGCTATTATTATTTTCGTGACGTCACTGGAGAGTGTCATGTTCGATATAAGGTTAAT
>CALDDP010000230.1 GCA_937936805.1 uncultured Gammaproteobacteria bacterium
ACATGTGCGCGATTCGGAAACGGGACAGGGGTCGCGTGACCCGGCGTTGTTCAGCGAAGCGGTAAACATGATCCGTGACAGCGGGGTCGACATGATTATCAACCTGACCGCTGGCATGGGTGGCGACTGGGTGCCGAGCGAAGAGGATCCATCGTTACCGGGACCGGGAACCGACATGATCGGGCCCGAGGCACGGTTGGCGCACGTGGTTGAATGCAAACCCGATATCTGTAGCCTTGATTGCGGCACAATGAATTTCGGCGGCAACTACACTTACATCAATACCGCTCCCTATTTGCGCACCATGGCGGAGATCACGCGCGATCTCGGTGTCAAACCCGAACTCGAAGTGTTCGACCTGGGACAGATTCGACTCGCGCGCAGCCTGATCGAAGATGGCTTGATCGAGGCGCCGCCGATGTTCCAGATCTGCCTGGGCATTCCCTGGGGAGCTGGCGCCGACACCGAAACCATGTCGGCAATGAAACAGGCGCTGCCGGCGGATGCCATCTGGGCCGGCTTCGGTATTTCCCGCATGCAAATGCCGATGGTGGCGCAAGCGGTGCTGCTCGGTGGAAATGTTCGCGTTGGCCTGGAAGACAACATCTACCTCGATCGCGGCGTACTCGCGAGTAACAGCATGCTGGTCACGCGCGCGGTCGAAATTATCGAGCGCATGGGTGCGCGCGTACTGGGTCCCGATGAGGCCAGGAGTAACATCGGTTTACGCTGAAAAAAAATTGAGTGAGATAATTTAGCGCAGGACGTCTACAATTGTTGATATTATTGATTTTGCATACATATTGATTGCTATGAGCATAACCAATACACAATTTTCGATAGGACAGGTGGTACGCCACCGTGTTTACGAGTTTCGTGGCGTTATTGTCGATGTCGATCCAGAGTTCAGTAACACCGAGGAATGGTGGCAATCGATTCCGGAAGAAGTTCGCCCCAGCAAGAACCAGCCGTTTTATCACCTGCTGGCGGAAAACGATTCCAACTCTTATGAGGCCTATGTTTCAGAGCAGAATTTACTCATCGATGACAGCGGCGAACCGGTTAATCATCCCCAGGTAGCCGAAGTTTTCGGCGATTTTCTGGGTAACAGCTATGAACTTCCAGACAGCTATCGAAACTAGGCCCGCCAACCTGTACGCATAAAAAAAGGGGTAGCTTTGCTACCCCTTTTTCGTGCCAGCTATAAACTCCGCAAGCCTAGGCAAACCACCAGCGCTCGGAATTCTTGGCACCGTCAAGCTCCCAGTTGTTGCCGATCACATCGGGCACATGCAGGCGTTCGTTATAGGCCATAACATCGCTGCGGAACAACGGCAGGCAGACGCCACCTTCGTGATGCACGATTTGCTGCATCTCCACGTAGAGTACGCGGCGCTTGTCCGGATCGAGTTCAGCGCGGGCCAGGACGAGCAACTTGTTAAACTTGTCGTGCTTCCAGTAGGTATCGTTCCAGCTCGCATCTGCCGCGTAGATCTGCGAAAAGATCCAGTTCTCGGTGGCACGGCCGCTCCAGTAACAGGCGGAGAAGGCTTTCTTCATCCACACGTTGCTCCAGTAACCATCGTCCGGTTCGCGCACGACATTAATGTTTATACCGGCTTTGCGTGCTGAAGCAGACATCAACTGCCCAGCATCGAGGGCGCCGCCAAATCCGGTTTCGGCCGCATGAAAATCGATATCGAGCTTGCTCAACCCGGCCTTCTTAAGATGAAACTTCGCCTTGTCCGGATCATACTGACGCTGCGGTAACTCGGCCTCGGTAGCGCGGTAGATATTGGCCGGTCCAACAGGGCTATCATTACCCAGCTGGCCGTAACCGTGCACGATCTTCTGCAGCCATTCTTCGCGATCGACGATATATTTAACCGCAGTGCGCACATCGTTATTGTCGAAAGGCGCGGTATCGGTGCGCATCGGCAACGTAATCTGCTTGTTGCCGGTAGTCGCCTCGATCTTGATTCCCGGTACCCGCTTCATCAGGTGCACGGTCTGGGTTGGCACGTTGTTGATCACGTCGAGTTGACCACCCTGCAATGCCTGGCTGCGGGCGGTTGCATCAGCGATCTGCGTGATTTCAACCTCATCGAAATGCGCAAAGCCCTCTTTCCAGTAATTCGGATTACGCGTGGTGAATGAACGCACTCCCGCATCATGCTGTTTCAACACGTACCCGCCGGTACCGATCCCGGATGCCCAGTCGATCGTGCCATCATTATTGGCCGGGCAGATGTTCATGTGGTAATCGGTCAGCAGGAACGGGAAATCCGCGTCACCGCCGTTGAGATCAATGGTTACAGCATGTTTGCCGTCGGCCTTGACCGAAACCACACCGGACATGATGCCCTTGGCGGCCGACTTCGAGTCTTCGCCCAGGTGATGGTTGATCGAGGCGACCACGTCCTCGGAGGTCAGGCTCTTGCCGTTGTGGAACTCGACACCCTTGCGGATCTTGAAATGCCAGCTCTTGGCGTCCGGGCTGGCTTCCCAGCTTTCCGCCAGTTCCGGCGTCAGTTCACCGTTGGCAGCAACTTCGGTCAGGCTGTTACGCAACTGCCCGAATTGCAGATGGATCATGTACAGGTCGAGGATCTGGCCGGGGTCCATGGTATCAGTGGTCGCACCACCGGTCAGGCCGACGCGCAGGCGCCCGCCCCTCTTCGGGGTCGCGGCTTCTACCTTGTTGAGAATGGCTGATGCCGCGGTCAGCGAAACGCCCATCGCCAGGGCCCCGGTCATAAAGCTGCGCCGGGAGACCTGTCCGGTTTCGAACGAGTGCTGAATATCCTTGATCTTGTCAGCCACCTCGAGGTCGCTTATACCTTTCGTCAGGTCAATCTGCTTGTCATCTTTGGATTTCACTTTACTGCTCCTCCTCTTCGGATTTGATACTTGCTCTTGTATTTGGACCTGGCTGGTCCTTTATTGGTGCCAAGGATATATCAGTTGGACGAGGCGGTGCAAATTGCAGTGTTTCGTTAACTCGCCAGCAACCGGGAGGCCGCTATCACTGCGGCTATATCCAGCAGATACATTCAGCTAGAGCTCGGCACGAAACCCAGGTTTTTATCGACCAGGTTAACCAGCGGCTCACCCGCCAGGTAGCGCTCCCAGTTATGCATGAACTGATCCGCCATGGTCTGCTCGTATTCGACGTAATCACCTGACATGTGCGGTGATACCAGGCAATTAGCCGCCTGCCAGAATGGGCTCTGCGGCGGTAGTGGCTCCTCGACAAAAACATCGAGCGCCGCTCCCGCGATCTGACCGTCGTGCAGCGCAGCAAGCAGGTCTTCTTCAACCACCAGCGCGCCCCTGCCTATATTGATGAAGCGCGCATGCGAGGACATGGCGTTAAATTCAGGCGCCGCGAACAGATTACGGGTTTGCTCCGTTAACGGCGTTATCAGCACGACATAGTCGGCAAGCGGCAGGCGCGTATGCAGCTCAGCCACCGAGTATACATGGCCGAAGTCCGGATGGTTGTCCCGTGCGCTGCGGCCAATCGCTTCTACCTCCATCCCCGCCGCAGATAGCAGGCGACCCACCGCCCGTCCGATCGAGCCGACGCCGACCACCAGGGCGCGTTTGCCGGCAACGATCTCGGAGAGGCGATACTCCCATTCACCGCGAGCCTGACTGGCCAGCGTCTGCGGCACCCTCTTGGCGAAGCAGATAATCATGCCGAGTACCCATTCGGCCATCGGTACGTCGAACACACCCTGCGCATTGGTCAACTGTACATCGCTCGCTGCCAGCTCCGGAAATACGGCAGCGTCTACCCCGGCGCCCGCCCAGTGAATCCAGCGTAAATCGGTGGCGGCATCCCAGGCCGCCGGCAGACTGGCATCGCGAAAGCTCCAGCCCAGCATCACGTCGGCGCCAGGCAGCGCGTCACGCAGTTCGTCGGAGCTGGTGGCAAAACGTAATTCGGCCTGGTCACTCAATTCGCCAAGGCGCGGTACCTCATCAACGTCTTTCGCGCCCTGTACTACTAGTACTGGTTTCAATTTCACTCTCCTTTAGCCACCGCTATTTTATAACTGTTTCGTCTACGAAATGACCGACACAGACTCCACCATGGCATTCGAACCCGGCACCTGTGTCAACTTCGAAAGCTAGTTTTTCAGTCCACGCATGTCGGGCATTCCCTACTATATCTGCAGCCTCCTGTTCAAGGAGGATCCAGCACTGCTGCCGGTAAACGCGCCGCGGAAACTGGTTATTATCGAATAAACCCCTGCATATCAGGTCAGTGGGGATAAACCGGGGAAGCCACTGCTCAACTACATTTCGATTCGCCACAATTCAGGCAGGTCAGGCAACCGTCCAGCATAATCATGGCCCGGGTCAGGCACTTTTTGCACAGCGTCGTGCCTTGTGGAAAGTCATCCGTTTGCTCTTCCGGGTCGGCTGTTTGTTGATTAAATTCCTCCGTCTTACTCTTAATGAAGTTTTCTTGATGTTCATCAAGTGTCGCAGATTTGAGGATACCTATCTCGCACAAATGGTGCTCCAGCACATCGCCGATTTCAGCGACCAGGGAAGGCATGAATTTACCCCCTTTTTTAAAATATCCACCCTGCGGATCAAATACGGAACGCAATTCTTCGACCAGGAAGGTGACATCGCCACCCTTGCGAAATACGGCTGAGGCAATCCGCGTCAACGCGACAATCCATTGAAAGTGATCCATGTTCTTGGAGTTTATGAACATCTCGAAAGGACGGCGCAGCTCATGTTCGGTATCCGGGTTCAGGACGATGTCATTGAAGGTGACGTAGAGTGCGTGTTCAGACAGGGGCGTTTTGATTTTGTAGGTCGAACCACTTAGCACAGGTGGGCGTTGCAGCTTTTCATGCATATGCACGACATTGTCGAGACTTTCAGCAGGCAGCAGTTCGGCAGCTTTGCTTGAATCTTCGCCTGGATCAACGACGAAAGCCTTGCTGATTTTCTTATCAATTTTTCGCGCCATGCTTACCCTCCCGCTTACAGCTTGCCATAGTATCCCTCCTTAAGTGCGTCATACAGATTGGCAGCAGTATGGATTTCACCATCGTATTCGATCTCTTCGTTGCCTTTTGCCTCGATGATTTCATCATTTTCAAGCACGAAGCGATAGGTGGTATTTTGCAGATCCTTTTCCTTAACCAGCACGCCCTGGAACGCCTCGGGATTAAAACGAAACGTGGTACATCCTTTCAATCCCTTTTCGTGCGCATAGCGATAAATATCCTTGAAATCTTCATAGGGATAACCAGTCGGCACGTTGGCCGTTTTTGAGATTGACGAGTCTATCCATTGCTGTGCAGCAGCCTGTATATCCACGTGCTGCCGCGGCGAAATATCGTCACTCGAAATAAAGTAATCGGGTAATTGCTGTTCCGGAATCTTCGCATCCGGCACCGCCTCGGGATTGATCAGCTGCCGGTAGGCGAGTAATTCGTAAGAGAAAACATCGACCTTTTCCTTGCTCTTCTTGCCCGCACGGATGACATTGCGCGCATAGCGATGCGCAAAACTGGGCTCGATGCCGTTACTCGCATTATTCGCCAACGACAGCGCGATCGTCCCGGTTGGCGCAATCGAACTGTGGTGTGTAAACCGCGCACCGGTTGTTTCCAGTGCCGTGATAAGATCGGGATCGACCTGCCTGATTTTTTGCATGTAGCGACTATAGCGGCTATGCAGGATAGCTCCCTTCACCTGGTCCCCTTGTTTGAACCCATCGGCGGCCATTTCCGGACGTTGACGCAGCATATCGGGAGTCACGGTAAACATTTCATCCATGATTGGCGCAGGCCCTTTTTCCCGCGCCAGTTCCAGCGCTACTCGCCAACCGGTCATGGCCAGCTCACGACTGACGGTCTCGGTGAAAGCCAGCGATTCTGCTGCACCATATTTCATTTTCAACAGGGCCAGTGTCGAGCCTAGCCCGAGAAACCCCATACCATGCCTGCGCTTGCGCAGTATCTCGTTCACCTGGTTTGCCAGCGGCAGACCGTTGATTTCGACAACATTATCGAGCATGCGGGTAAAAATAGCTGTCACTTCCCTGAACTTATCCCAGTCAAAGCGAGCGTCATCAGTGAACGGATCGACGACGAACCGGGTCAGGTTGATCGAACCCAGCAAACAGGCACCATACTCGGGTAGGGGTTGTTCGCCGCAGGGATTTGTAGCGCGGATGTTTTCGCAAAACCAGTTGTTGTTGAGTTCGTTTACCCGGTCTATCAGGATGAATCCCGGTTCGGCGAAATCATAGGTCGATGACATGACCGCATCCCACAAGCGTCGTGCAGGGATGGATTTGTGGATGCGGCAGGCCACCTTGCCATGCTCGTTTACCAGGTAATCTTCCTTGCCCGGCCAGTCGTGCCAGACAACAGTTTCCGTATCTTCAAGATTGAGCCCGGTTTCCTGCAGCTCGCCTTTGTTAATCGGAAATATCAAGTGCCATAAGTCATCGTTTGCGACCGCCTGCATGAATTCTTCGGTAATCAGCAGCGACAGGTTAAACTGGCGCAGGCGCCCGGGTTCCCGTTTAGCACGGATCAAATCGAGTACATCGGGATGACTGATATCGAAGGTGGCCATTTGTGCGCCGCGGCGTCCACCGGCCGAAGATATCGTGAAGCACATCTTGTCGTAGATATCCATGAACGAGAGCGGACCCGAAGTATGCGCACCCGAACCACTGACATAATCTCCTTTGGGGCGCAGCGTAGAAAATTCATAGCCGATTCCGCAGCCTGCTTTTAACGTCAGCCCCGCCTGATGAAGTTTGCCCAGAATATCGTCCATGGAATCATGGATAGTGCCCGACACCGTACAGTTGATGGTCGAGGTCGCTGGTTTGTATTCTCCAGCACCGACATTCGAAATGATGCGTCCTCCCGGGATTGCACCATTTTGCAACGCCCATAAGAACTTTTCATGCCAGTGTTCCCGCAGGGCCCCGGTTTGTTCCTGATCAGCCAGGGCGCGCGCTACCCGGGCAAAGGTGGCCGCGACATTTTCGTCAACGGCAGTTCCATCTTTGGCCTTGAGACAGTATTTCTGCTGCCAGATATCAAGCGAGGCGGGCTGAAGAGGTATTTGATCCGCGGCAGGCGGATACGCCTGGGCCAGTTTGTTGTCTTCAGATTTCATATGCAGCTATCAGGAAAACGAACAGGGGAACTTGCCGATTCATCGTAAAGCCAGCCGTTGTAGTTTTTCGACATTGAGCAAGAAAGTAATCCAGTTTCGGGAATCGGCCAGGGTGCATCAATTAAATACGCTGTCTAATGACCCCGCCTTGATAATTGTCAGGTTTGAAATCATTTTACTCTTCCTGTCGGCCATCTACCAGCTTCGCCTGGCGTGCCAGTGCAGCGCAAGTTCTGCTTTCGCAGGAAAAGGTTAATCTCTATAGTTACGTGGGTACGGGAGGTTAACAACTAATGAATGAACCGATACCGCAGGAATATGACGATCAGCTGACGGCGTTACTCGAAACTCTCTGGGGCGAGGGTTTCCTGTCGCCAGGTGGAATTGACGAGGTGGATCGATACCTGGCCGGGATCAAGCTCGAGGGCCTTGCGGTGCTCGACATTGGTTGCGGGCTCGGCGGTGTTGATATCCACCTGGTCAAGCAGCATCGGGCGGCGATGGTAAGCGGAATCGATATCGACCAGACGTTGATCGAGCGATGCAGGCAACTGGCCGAAAAATCCGGCGTCGGATCGCAAACGGAATTTATCTGCGTCGAGCCGGGACGCCTGGCTTTTGCTGACGCAAGCTTCGACGCGGTCACCAGCAAGGATTCCATTATCCATATCCCGGACAAGCATGCGCTGGCAGAGGATGTATTTCGCGTACTCAAGCCAGGCGGCTGGTTTGCTGCCAGCGACTGGCTCGCCGGGTACGAAGGCGAACCGTCAGCAGAGATGCAGGCCTACCTGGCCGCAGAAGGTCTCGATTTCGGATTAGCGACGGCGGAAGTTTATCAGCAGGCTTTGGCAATGGCAGGATTTACCGATCTCGAAATCGTCGACCGCAATGACTGGTATCGGCAACATGCCCGGCACGAACGGGATCACCTTAAAGGTGCTCTCTACAAGGGCCTGGTGGCGGCAACAGGCGCAGAGTTTGTAAATCACGAAATCGAGGTCTGGGAAAAAATGATCGTTGCTCTCGACCAGGGTCAATTACGTCCAACCCATTTACGGGGGAGAAAACCGGATCGGGACTGAATCGAAGACCGAGCGACAGACCGGGTTTCACCCGAGCGCGA
This sequence comes from uncultured Gammaproteobacteria bacterium, assembly GCA_937936805.1. Taxonomy (GTDB): domain Bacteria; phylum Pseudomonadota; class Gammaproteobacteria. The sequence goes on from CALDDP010000230.1 coordinate 8,300, forward strand.
TTCTATTTCTCCACAAACGCTCGCTCGATCACGTATTCTCCGAGATCGCTTTTTCGAGTTTCGCTAAAGCCCAGATCGCCAAGAATCCGAGTCAGGCTTTCCAGCATGCTCGGGCTTCCACATAACATGAATCGATCATCTTCCAGATTCAGATCTGGCGTGCCTATATCTTCGATCAGCCTGCCGGTTTGCAGCAGGCTGGTGATACGTCCGTAGTTTTTATATGGCTCCCTGGTTACCGCTGGATAGTAAATCAGCTTCTCCTTGACGCTGTCGCCGAAATACTCGTTGTGCTGCAACTCGTGAGTAATCAATCGCTGATAGGTCAGTTCATTGATGTAGCGGCAGCCATGAACCAGGACGACTTTTTCAAAATTTTCGTAAACTTCGGGGTCTTTTATGATCGAAAGAAACGGGGCCAGTCCCGTACCGGTACTCAGCAGGTAAAGGTGTTTTCCAGGTCGCAGACGATCCCACAATAAGGTTCCTGTGGGTTTTTTACTAACCAGTATCTCATCGCCCGCAGTGATATGTTGCAAGCGAGACGTCAGCGCTCCGTGCTGCACCTTTATGCTGTAGAACTCGAGGTGGTCTTCATAGTTTGCACTGGCCATACTGTAGGCGCGCATCAGCGGCTTACCCTCTATCTCGATACCCATCATCGCAAATTCACCATTGCGGAAACGCAACGAGCGGTCGCGCGTGGTTTTTATCGTGAACAGGGTATCCGACCAGTGATGAACATCGATTACACTTTCTCTATGAATTTCAGTCATTAGCTATTTCAGGCCTCGCTAAAATGTTCCAGGTTTCGGGGCACAGCGTACTCGACTCCGGCAAGGGCGTGCGCCTGATCAAGCACAACGATCCCGCCGATTGCGCTATCTTCGCAAATCAGGACATCGTCGAAACCACAGGATCGTAGCGCAGTATATTGATCTGGCAGGATATTTCCAACTACTGTCAGACGGCCACTGTAACCGAGCAACCGGATTTGCCTGCCGATACTGAAAAATCGACCATCGTTGAAATCGCCAGACGTGACCACTATCCGCTCAAAACGATTCAGTGGTCCGGCCAGAAACTCAAGCACAGAATTTGCGGCAACTACCAGCACACCGGGATTGAGCTCATCACAGCCGCCTTCCCTGGAGAGCTCGAACCACTCGCTTGCCCCGATCGTATTTTCTGAAAATTCAAAGTTACCCATAAACCACCTCCTTGAAAGAATCAATACCAATGCGGTTAAGCGTGCCTAGAAAGTGTTCCCCCTGGTCAATGCGGCTGCGCAGATAGTGACGAACAATCGATTCGACCGCACTTGCGATCGAGTTACGATCGACGGCAGGACCCAGGCGCTCACCGATTTTCAGGCTTCGATCGGCGCGTCCGCCAAGGGTAATCTGAAACCATTCCTCGCCTCTCTTATCGACTCCCAGAATTCCAATATGGCCGATATGATGATGACCGCAGGCATTCATGCAACCAGAAATCTTGATTTGAATATCTCCCAGGGCGTGCAATTCGTCAGGATCGCGAAATCGATTTTGAATTTCCTGTGCAATCGGGATCGACGTGGTGTTGGCGAGACTGCAGAAATCGAGTCCAGGGCAGCAAATTACATCCTGCACTGTACCGATATTGGCAATCGACAGATTTGCCTCGGTGAGCGCCTGCCAGAGCCGCACAAGGTCGCTTTCATGGACCAGCGGCAACAGCAGGTTCTGGGTATGGGTAGTTCGTATCAGGCTACCGCTGTACTTGTCTGCTAGCTGGGCTATGAATCGCATTTCACCTGCCGTTAAATCTCCAGGCGGACGATCAGGATTTTTTAGGGAAATATAAACCGATCGATAGCTATTGAACTTCGTGGCCAGGGTGTTATTTTCCAGCCATCTTGAAAAAGTTTTATGTTTTTCAGCTGACAGCTTGTTAGAGACCAGATTTACGGGAAGCGGAAACACGGACCGGAATCGGCTCTTAACAGTCGAGATATCGATGTTCTCGTTCAGCAGGGTATTCGGATTCAGGTTCTGAAACACGAGCTCGACCTGGCCCCTGAAGGCATCCAGACCGATTGCTTTCACCAGTATTTTGATCCGCGATTTATACTTATTATCTCGCCTGCCGTTCAAATTGTAGACCCGGAGAATCGCTTCGAGATAAGTAAGCAGATCTGATTTAGGCAGAAATGCCTTTATTTTTCTGGCAACCACAGGAGTACGCCCCAGACCACCGCCGACATGAACCTCGAAGCCGGTTTCACCGGCGCTGTTGCTGATCAATTTCAAGCCGATATCATGCGCCATTGTGGCGGCCCGATCGGTGGACGAACCGGTGAAGGCTATTTTAAATTTGCGTGGCAGGTATTGAAACTCCGGGTGCATGGTCGACCATTGCCGCACCAGTTCACACCAGGGCCGCGGATCTTCCACCTCGGCGGCATCGATACCCGCTAAATGGTCACAGGTAATATTCCTGATACAACTACCGCTGGTCTGAATCGCGTGCATCTGCACTCCGGCCAGTTCTTCCAGAATATCGGGCACTTGCTCCAGTTTTAGCCAGTTGAACTGAATATTCTGCCGTGTCGTGAAATGACCGAAACCCCTGTCATAGGTCTCGGCAATAGATGCCAGCCCGCGTAATTGTCTGGAGCTTAATTCGCCATAGGGAATCGCAACCCGCAACATTGGTGCATGCCGCTGTATGTAGAGTCCATTCATCAGCCGCAGGGGCCGGAACTGTTCCTCGCTTAATTCGCCGGCAAGGAAACGTCTGGTTTGATCACGGAACTGGAACACCCGTTGGTCCACCAGCTGTTGATCGTTACTTGAATAGTTGTACATCGTATCGCCCTGTAAGAAATTGAAAACCAATCAGGGTATGCCCTGATTCGTGAGGGTTTTCGGGGAGCGTTACGGTGAGTTGATTAAACTGGGATAGAAGTAAAAATAACCGGCTCTAGCACACCACAACGCGCCCCGATGTACAGATACAGCAGCACATTGAGTTTTGGTTGCGGGTGATGGATTGGTTAGTTTTCATAAGCAATCGAAAGTAGCAGGAAATAATATTGCTGGCAATGTATTTGATCCGGGATTGCTATTTTTACCGTATTTCAATCGAAATCATGCGAATCTGAAATCAAAGCGTGGTTATAATCACCCTTTTACTTCAGCAGCCGGAGTGCCGGGATTAAAGGAATGTCTCAACAGCAATCAATTTACGAAAAGGCCCGGGCACTGATCGATGCCGCAAACAGCGAAGACCCGAACCGGGTTACCGTCGACAACAGGGACTGGCCCAAGGAACTGCTCTATTCGGAGCGCATGTCCGACATGCTCGAGCGCTATAACCCCGACGCGGACGATGCAATGAAGCTAGCCATCCGCGCGCAGCATATAGAACGCTGGAAGTCGCCGCGCAATGCCTATCCGATGGATCGAATCGGTTACCTGACCTGGCGCAAGGATCTGTACAAGATCCAGGCCAACACCGCCGTGGGCCTCCTGCAGCAAGCCGGCTATGGCGAAGATGTCACCGAGCGCGTCTGTAAAGCCGTGGCCAAAAAGAATATCAAGGGAAATCCCGACACCCAGTTACTCGAAGACGTGACCGATCTGGTATTCATGGAACACTACATGCTCGAGTTTGTCGGCAAACATCCGGACTACAGCGAGGAAAAGTGGATCGATATCATCCGCAAGACCTGGAACAAGATGTCGCCGGAGGCGCATGCATTCGCACTGTCGGGAGCGGTCAGGCTACCCGAGTCGCTCGTGCCCCTGATCGAGAAAGCGACATCAGGCGGCGAAAACGACGCCGGTTAGTGCGCGAGCAGCTTCGAGCGCGTTCAGTGCAGCTGTCAAGTACGCAAGATCGCTGGCAGGCTGCCTGGCGTAATCCGTAATTGTCGAGGTGTGCGGAAAAGGTTAAGCTAGGCCATCAATTGCGGATACAGGCTTGCCAAAGCCTCGCTTAATGTCCCGGGCATTCTCAAAAGACGGGGTACATAACTAAATTTGCCTGCTCATGTGCCCGGGTAATCAGTAATTTTGCACAGGTTTATTAGTGAGTAACAACAACATCGGTTTGGGCGATCAGCCAAATCGTTACGAACTGCACAAAATCTGGTGGCTATACCTGCCCGTTCTGTTTTTCTGCCTTCGCTACGCCGTCGGCATTTTCACCAATGCCGCCACCGGGCTGGAGTCCTGGTTTCGTCATGAACTGGGAGTCATCGAGAATATGACCGTCGTTTTTCTGGTGGCGGCACTTTTCTATACGGTCAGATTGATCGTGGCTTACGCTGATTCGATGGACCTCCTGTTCAAAACTTTTCTCGTTTTGTACTGCCTGGGTTGTATCTATTTTGCCGGCGAAGAGGCAAGTTGGGGACAACACTGGTTTGGCTGGCAAACGGGTGAGTTTTTTCAGGGTATCAACGATCAGAATGAAACAAATTTTCACAATACCGCCGCCTGGCTTGACCGTATTCCCAAAGGCGTTGTCTCGCTGCTGATTTTTATCGGTGGAATTGTCGTGCCGGCACTGTTTTACCGCAAATCCTGGAAGATTGATTACCAGTGGCGTTTCTGGTGGTTATTCCCGACCCTCGTATGCACGCCGACCGCCATATTCGCAACCATGGCGACCTGGCCGTCAAAGATAGAGCGTCACAGCGGAGTGAAATTCTATTTCGAGCAGGCACAGGAAACCAAGGAATTTTATATCGCCTTGTTCATCCTGCTGTTTATCGTTTCGCTTTCGAGGCGCATGCCGCTGGCTTCGAAACGGGTAGCCGGCGTCAGCGCAGACAGCAACGTTTGAATTTTCTGCCGCTGCCGCATGGGCAGGCTTCGTTTCGGCTCAGGTTACGCGACTTGAAAGTTGGCGACAGCTGGTCGCCACTGGTGTAGAACCAGCGTCCGTCCTGCTTCACGAAGCGACTGACTTCATGCACTGCGTCCAGTCTGCCAGCCGACACCAGGCGCGCTTCGAATTCGACTACGGCTCGATCATCCTGATGCTCGGAATCGATTATTTGCAGACTAATCCAGCTGATGCCGCTCTCCAAAGTAAGTTCGGGCGGGCGGCACTCGCTGTGCCAGGTTTGCAGCAGGTAGTCGCGGTCATGCATCACGTAAGCACTATAACGTGAGCGCATCAGCTGCTCAGCGTTTTCAGGGAGCATCCGATGTGATATAAATCGACCGCAGCACTGGTCGAAATTCCGGCCGGAATGACAAGGACAGTTCATAAACAGCTAACAAAAGGATTACTATATCATCATGTCTCAAGCACTCGATATTTTGCGCCGACATTTCGGCTACGACCAGTTTCGCCTGCAACAACGGCAGATTATTGAAACCCTGATTAATGGCGGCGATGCGCTGGTGTTGATGCCGACCGGTGGTGGCAAATCACTTTGTTACCAGATACCCGCGATGCTGCGTGACGGTGTCGCCATCGTTATCTCTCCACTCATCGCGTTGATGCAGGACCAGGTCGACGCACTGGCGCAAAACGGCATCAGCGCCGCATTTTTGAATTCGTCGCAGAGCCCCGAGCAGCAGCAACAGGTAACACGGCAACTACTCAACAATGAGATAGAGATGCTCTATGTCGCACCCGAACGCGCGCTCACCGAGGGGTTTCTAGGATTACTGGAACAATGCAACATCGCCCTGTTTGCCATCGACGAGGCGCACTGCGTATCCCAATGGGGACACGACTTCAGACGCGATTACCAGAGCCTGTATCGCTTGCACGATCTGTTCCCACAGATACCGCGCATCGCACTGA
>CALDDP010000231.1 GCA_937936805.1 uncultured Gammaproteobacteria bacterium
GGCGGAGAGAGAGGGATTCGAACCCTCGATACGCTATTAACGTATACACACTTTCCAGGCGTGCTCCTTCAACCACTCGGACACCTCTCCGGATTCGTTTTTTGATGCTGCCGCGGATATCTGCCCATGACAGGGCGCGAAGACTACATGATCAACTGAAAGCCCGCAATATCCCGATTGCAAATGGTAGGCATAACACCTGCTTTTCGGTCAATTGTTGCTGCTTCGTATCCGTCACGACCTAACTGGTTTCGCGATATATGTCTTATTTTCGAGCGGTTGATAAATCCTGCGACAGATCCAGGTTTAACGTAAAAGCGTACCCAGAATCAGTATTTGCGAAACTTGTAATTAAATTCACTAAATGAACATCGTTATTTTGGTAACATGCGTTCTTTGTTTTCTATAGGTCAGCTGACAAATGCTTACGGTTATCTCCCCTGCCAAGACTCTGGATTTTGATACCCCAACGGTAACCAATGCCTTTTCCCAGCCTGTACATTTAACCCAGTCGCGTAAGCTGGTGCGCCGCATGCGACAGTTATCGGGGCAGGAACTGTCCAAACTGATGCACGTCAGCGAAAATATTGCCGATCTCAATCAGCACCGTTTCAAGAAATGGAAAACCCCGTTTAATCCCGACAATGCACGCCAGGCGATCTTCGCCTTCAAGGGTGACGTCTACATCGGCCTCGACGCCTACACTATGACAGAGCAGAATGTTGAGTTTGCCCAGGATCATTTGCGCATACTGTCGGGCCTGTATGGCGTTTTGCGGCCCCTCGACCTTATGCAGGCCTACCGGCTTGAAATGGGTACCCGCATCGATACCGATATGGGTAACAATCTATACCAGTTCTGGAACGGGCGTATTACCAGAACCTTGAACCAGGAATTGAAACAATCGGGTTCGAACGCGTTAATCAATCTCGCTTCAAACGAGTATTTCAAATCGATCAAACCAAAACTGCTCAAGGCCGACGTAATTACGCCGGTATTCAAGGATTACAACAAGGGTAAGTACCAGGTTATTGGCTTTTTCGCCAAGAAAGCGCGCGGTTTAATGGCCCGCTACATGATCGACAACGAGATCGACAACCCGGCTGCATTGAAGGATTTCGGCGCCGAAGGCTACGCTTTCAATAAGGCAATGTCTGATTCTCATGAATGGGTATTCACGCGTAGACAGTAGTCTGCGTGCGCTCTGCACCTTAGCTGATGGTTGAACTTTCTCCCTTCGCCCATCGCGTTCAGTTAATTTCCGGCCTTGTCGCTGCGCTAATAGTATTGGCCATTCTGCTAATCACCCCGGGAATCAATGAAAAGAAATTAAACACCCTGGAAAAGATTCAGCAACGTGGGTACATCAATTTTCTGACGCTAAACAGCGCAACCACTTATTACCAGGACATCGACGGCCCGAACGGTTTCGAATACCACCTTGCCAACTGGTTTGCCGAGTCGATCGGGGTACAGGCTCGCTTCGTCACCGTCCCCGCTTTTTCCGATCTGTACCCCGAATTATTGTTTGGCAGCGGCGACATCGCAGCGGCCGGTTTGTCCGAGAACGAATCAGAATTCAGCCGCTCGGTAATCTACGGCCCGCGTTACTATGAAGTCGCTAACCAGGTCCTGTACCGCAAATTTCGTTCCGATCGACCGAAGAAAGTATGGAACCTGGCAGATGGCTCGCTCAAGGTCATTAGCGGCACCGCACAGGTCAAATTGTTACAGGAACTGGTGAAAACCTACCCCAACCTGACCTGGATCGAAGTCGACGATATCGCTCCCGAGGAATTGATCGAACAGGTCGATAGCGGTGAAGTGGATTTCATCCTCGCCGACTCCCATGAGATCGCGCTGCAGCGGCGTTACTTTCCGGAACTGCGCATCGCTTTTGAACTCGGTGAAAAGCGTCAACTGCGCTGGGCTTACAATTACTCGGAAGAAGACAGCCTGACCATCGCGATCGACGCATTTTTCGAACAGATCAAAACCGATGGTCGCCTCGAACAACTGGTGCATCGGCACTACAGCCATGTCGAGAAATTCAACTACTCGGACATCCGCACCTTTACGCAGAGAATCGAAAGTCACCTGCCCAGGTACGAGGCGCTGTTCAGACGGGAAGCGGACAATGTCGGTCTTGACTGGCGACTGCTCGCGTCCATTGGCTACCAGGAATCACTGTGGGTCGCGCGCGCCAAATCCCCAACCGGGGTGCGTGGTTTGATGATGCTGACACTGGACACCGCCAAGCAAATGAAAGTCAAGAATCGACTCGATCCCGCAGAAAGTATTCGTGGCGGCGCGAAGTATATTGCGCGCGTGTTGAAAAGGGTACCTGAGCAAATCAAGGAACCCGATCGCACCTGGTTTGCGCTGGCGGCGTACAACGTTGGTTTCGGTCATGTCGAAGACGCTCGCATCATCACCAAAGAACGAGGTGGTGATCCCAACCGCTGGATCGACGTCAAGCAAAGCCTGCCTCTACTGGCCCGAAAAAAATGGTACAAGAAAACCAAGTATGGCTATGCCAGGGGCTGGGAACCGGTTAAGTACGTGGAGAATATCCGTCAGTACTACGCCTACCTGATCGGCTTCGAAACCAAGGCCATTCGCGAAAAAGGCGAGCCCAAACCACTACCTGAAATTGCGCCGCTGGCACCGAGTATGTAGCTGCCCATCGATACCATCCGCGCTCCCTGCCGCCATCCCTGCTCACTACTGTCATCCCCGCGCCCTGTTGTTATCCCCGCAGCCTGTTGTCATTCCCGCAGCCTGTTGTCATTCCCGCGAAAGCGGGAATCTCACCACCACGCCACCATTTGGGGATCCCGGTCCGTCGGATCACCGCTTTCGCGGAGATGACAGTAGTGGAGTAAAGGGGATAACATCAGTTCGCGCCAGATGCCTTTCTTAGGCCGGGGGGCCGACTTACTATCTTTTAGCAGCACGCCTGTTTTCAAAGAAACGGCTTAACAGGGCCGCACACTCCTCGGCCAGCACGCCACCCTCGATCACGGGCCGGTGATTGAACTTACCGGTTTCGAACAGTTGCTGCGCGCTTTCAATCGCGCCGGTTTTCGGCTCGGTCGTGCCGTAAACAAGGCGCCCCACCCGCGCATGCACCAGCGCGCCTACACACATGGTGCAGGGTTCCAGCGTGACATAAAGCGTGGTATCGGGCAGGCGGTAATTACCCAGTCTTCGCGCAGCAGCACGTAAAGTAATGATTTCAGCATGCGCGCTCGGGTCGTGCGCGCTGATTGGCTGGTTGTGCCCAACGGCGATTACCTCGCCCGCAGCATCCACCAGGACCGCGCCCACCGGTACCTCTTCGAGATCGGCTGCAATTCGGGCCTGGGCAAGCGCTTGTCGCATCCAGTCCGCGTCACTTACTCCCACTCGATGGTGCCTGGCGGTTTGCCGGATATGTCGTATACCACGCGTGAAATGCCCTCGATTTCATTCATGATTCGGCGTGATACGTGGTCGAGGAAATGATATGGCAGGTCCGCCCAACGCGCGGTCATGAAATCGATGGTCTCCACCGCGCGCAAGCTCACCACGTGGTTATAGCGGCGCCCGTCACCGGTAACGCCAACCGACTTGACCGGTAAGAAAACGACAAAAGCCTGCGAGACCTTGTCGTATAAATCATGACTACGTAACTCTTCGATAAAGATATGGTCGGCCAGACGCAGCGTATCGGCAAACTCCTTTTTCACCTCGCCGAGAATACGTACCCCGAGTCCGGGACCCGGAAACGGATGTCGGTAAACCATTTCGCGCGGGATGCCGAGCTCGACACCGATATGGCGTACTTCATCCTTGAACAATTCGCGCAGCGGCTCCACCAGTTCGAGCTTCATCTCCTCGGGCAGGCCGCCGACGTTGTGATGCGACTTGATCAGGTGTGCCTTGCCGGTGGCGGCGCCAGCGGATTCGATGACATCGGGGTAGATAGTGCCCTGTGCAAGCCATTTCGCGTTTTCCAGCTTTTCGGCTTCCTCTTCGAAAATTTCGATGAACAGGTTACCGATGGCCTTGCGTTTGAGTTCCGGATCGCTGACACCTTCCAGTTTTTCGAGGAAACGCTCTTCGGCATCGACACGTATCACATGAACCCCCATATGATCGGCAAACTGTTCCATGACCTGGTCACCTTCACCATAGCGCAGCAGCCCGGTATCGACGAAAATGCAGGTTAGCTGGTCGCCGATTGCCTTATGCAACAACGCGGCAACCACCGACGAATCGACGCCGCCGGAAAGACCGAGTACCACGTCATCCCGGCCAACCCGCTCACGCACTTCCGCTATCGTGGCGTCGATGATATTGGCCGAGGTCCAGGCGGAACCGCAACCGCATATCTGGTGCAGAAAGCGCGCATAAATCGCGACCCCCTGTAGCGTGTGCGTGACTTCCGGGTGAAACTGCAGGCCATAGATATGGCGTTCCTCGTCCGCCATGCCGGCGATCGGCGCGCTGTCGGTGCTGGCCATCAGCTTGAATCCGGGCGGTAATTCAGCGACCCGGTCACCATGCGACATCCACACGTCCAGCATGCCGTGGCCTTCGCTGGTCTCGTGGTCCTGGATATCGCGCAACAATTCGGTATGCCCGCGCGCGCGTACGCTGGCGTAACCAAACTCGGATTTGCCGACGTTTTCGACCCTGCCACCGAGTTGCTGGGCCATAGCCTGCATGCCGTAACAAATACCGAGTATGGGAACACCCAGGTCAAACAATTCCAGTGGTACTTCGGGTTTGGCACTCTCGAGTGTCGATTCGGGGCCACCCGACAGGATGAATCCGCGTGCACCGAAATCACGGATGTGATCGAAACTCGCGTCCCAGGGGAAAATTTCACAGTAAAC
>CALDDP010000232.1 GCA_937936805.1 uncultured Gammaproteobacteria bacterium
GGATAACCGGCATACTGGATAGTAATGCCGCGGCGGCGGCGACCGTCAGTCATTGTCGCTGGCGACGAGACTGGGTCAGCAAATCGCGTCACGGGCTGGCAAATCATGCGCTTGCCCAGGCAACCTATGACAATCTGAAATTGGTCGGTGCACCAAAATTCAATCATGGCAGGGCGCGGCAAAAGGCGCGCGAAATACAAACCAACCTCGGACTCGAAGCGATGGCTAACCCGTTCCTCGCCGAAACTGAACAACTTGTTACGCCACAGACAGCGGAAACCGAATTGCGCAGGCAACTGCCCGCCTGGCAGGAGCATTTTACCTCGGATGATTACACCGAATACTGCTGGCATGCACCCACGGTAAGGCTATATATCGCGCGACCCACGCTGGCATCACCGCAGCCCGGTTATAAATATCCGGACTGGGCCATGAACGCGCTCGGCGGCATCCGCGAAACCATCGAACCAATGATCGACTGTGCCGCCAAAACTATCGGCTGCACCATCATCGATTTACTGCTGGAGAAGAATCTGTTAGCCACTGCCAGGCAGGAATTTATCGAACGTACCGGGGGTGGCGTAGATGGCAGCCGTTGGCAGGCTCCGTTGTGTGACTATGCAGCACCCGTCAATTTCCGCTGGCCCGAATACGTATCGACCGAGCGTGGCCACGAATGGTGGATACCAGGTTGAGCGTTAATCTGTGCTAGCTAATTTCATAGCCTGATCCCCGTCCCCGTTCCCACGAGCAGCGTCCCTGATCAATCAGCGGGCCGGTCTTGCCCTGAATCCGCTGCAGGTTTCAACAACTGCTTTAACTGTGCGATTTCGTCGCGCAGATTCGCCATCTCCTGGTGTAGATCGGCCTCGATGTGATCGCGAGCGTCGTTGAGTGCAGCCTGCGTTTCACGATTTTCTTCCTCGGAGAAGCTGTGCATCGCGTTGACGATTATGGCAATGAACAGGTTCAGCATGGTAAAGGTTGCGATGAGGATAAAAATGACAAAGAAAATCCACGCGTTGGGGTGGACCTCCATGACCGGCCGCACGATGCCCATCGACCAGCTTTCGAGGGTCATGATCTGGAACAGCGAGTACAATGATTCGCCGATGCTGCCGAACCAATGCGGGAAATTCGCGCCAAACAGCTTGGTTGCTATTACCGCGAAGACATAATAAATCAGCAGTAGAACCAGCCCTATCGAACTCAGGCCCGGAATCGATGCCATTAACGCGCCAACCACCCGCCGCATCGAAGGTACCATGGTAAGCAGGCGCAGCACGCGCAATATCCGCAACGCGCGCAATACCGCTAATGGTCCGCTTGCCGGTATCAGCGCGATGCCGACCACGGCGAAATCGAACAGGCTCCAGGGGTCACGGAAAAAATCCAGGCGATGCGCAAACAGGCGCAACAGAATTTCGACGACGAACACACTCAGGATCAGTGAATCGATTGCCAACAGGATAACGCCGTAGTCCTGCATCACCGAGGGCACGGTTTCGAGGCCCAGAACGATAGCATTGATCACGATCAAACTCATGATGCAGTTCTGGATGAGCGGACTTTCCACCCAGTTACGTACAGCCACGCGCCCGCTAGATGGTGGGGATTTATTAGTTGTAGTCATGTAATAATCCGGGGAACCTTCCCAGGCCTCTAGTTAGTGGCATAACGGTAAACTTCAATGGATCGACTGCCCGGGCATCCGCTGCGGAATTCCAGTCCTGTTATAACTAAAGTCAGGATTTCACACAACCACATTGAACCTGCCCTGGGTCCTGGGAAGGTTGTTTTAAGGTAGGGCAACATGTGCAGACAAAAAATCGAAGTTATAGTGATCCAGAGCCCCCCCTCACCCGTAAATAGCTCTACGAAACCTTGATGAGCTTATATAATGCCCGGCATGACGAAACGAAAAGATTCCGGTGAAAAACTGGCGCAGATGAGTCTGTGCATCACCGACGTGGCCGAAAATCGCGATAAAGCGGCTTTCGCCCGTCTGTTTGACCATTACGCACCACTCATCCGGGCCTACAGTCTTGCCCGCGAGCCTGCCGCCGACCTGGTTGCCGACGAACTGGTTCAGGAGGTCATGACCCGGGTCTGGCTCAAGGCGGCCAGTTACAACCCCAGGCTGGCCAACCTGAACACCTGGATTTTCACCCTGGCACGGAACTGCCGCATCGATTATCTGCGACGCAATAGCCGTTACGCTACCGAGATCGATCCGACCGACATCTTCAACGATATGGAAGATGAAGGACCCGGACCCTTCCAGCTCGCTCAGCAAAGCCGTGTTGAAGAAAATATCAGGGCGGGGCTCAAGCAGCTTCCACGCGAACAATCAGAAATTTTAACCAAGGTCTACCTGGAGGGGAAAAGTCATCAACAAGCCAGTGATGAACTGAAGTTGCCACTCGGCACGGTCAAATCCCGTGTCCGCCTGGCATTGAAGAAACTCGAAGTACTGGTAACGAGGTAATCATGAATAAATCAGTCAACCACCCCTACGACGAATTACTAACCGCCTATTCCGCCGGCAGTCTGCCGCTGAGCCAGGCCCTGTGCATCTCCGCCCACCTCGAACATTGCCAGAGCTGTGGTCAGAAGTTACAACGCCTGAATCGTGTCGGCAGCCAGATGATGCAGCAATTGAAACCTGCCCCGGCCTCGGCAGATCTCAAAAACCAACTGCTCGATCGGCTTGATTCGCTGACCGAGGAGCAGGCCCCGGTAGAATCGAAGGCGAGCGAGCCGGACTCGTCAATCCCACGTTGCCTGCGCCAGTTTATCGAAAGTAGATACGAGGACCTGCCCTGGAAACGTGTCTCTACCGATATTCACAGCGTCGAGCTGTGCCGTGACAGCAACGGTGCGAGGGTCGAATTATTGAAAATCAGGCCCGGGGGTTCCGCCACGACTCACACGCACCTGGGTGATGAGTATACCGTTATTCTCGAAGGCAGTTTCTCCGATGAATCCGGTCTCTATGGCCAGGGAGATTTCATGGTCAAGGGTACGCGGGATAAGCATACCCCGGTCGCGACCCGTGATCGTGAATGTATTTGTCTTGCTGTTACCGAGGGCCCGATTCAATTCACCGGTTTTATCAGCCGGCTATTGAACCCGTTCATCCGCCGCAGCTATGCCTGAATCTTACCTGGTCTCCCTCCATCGTGTCGGATGCTGATACGCAGCAAAAGATCCTGCTTGGTATCAGTAGCTGCCTGATCGGGGAGAAGGTACGCTTCGACGGCGGTCATAAGCAGAACCGCTACATTCTCGACACCCTCGGTAATTACTTCAGCTTCCGCCCCTTTTGTCCGGAGATGGCGATTGGTCTCGGCGTGCCGCGCGAAACTATTCGACTGGTTTCCATAGATGGCCACGCCGAAGCAGTAGGTAACAAGAATGCCCACTTGAACTACACGCAACCCCTGGTTGAGATTGCCGAGCAACAGCAGGACTGGCACCGCCAGATCTTCGGCTACATAGTCAAGAAGGATTCGCCCAGTTGCGGCATGGAGCGCGTCAGGGTTTATCATAATGACCAGCCCCAGCGCAACGGTGTGGGTTTGTACACCGAGACCTTGATGCGCAATTTCCCAACCCTGCCGATCGAAGAGGAAGGCCGCCTCGGCGACCCGGTGTTACGTGAAAGTTTTATCAAACGGGTATTCATATATCGGCGCTGGCATGACATGCTCGCCGAAGGTCTCGACTGGGCATCACTGACCGACTTTCACGCGCGTCACAAGTTGATCCTTTACAGCCATAATCAGGATCTCGGTCGCAAGCTGGGACGAGAACTCTCCGCCGCACACCAGCAACCCATTGAAGACTATGCACCACGCTACCTGGCTGACCTGATGACCATTCTGCAGATTTATGCCAAACGCTCCAACCATGTCAATGTACTGGAGCATATACGCGGCTACCTGAAGCAGGACCTTGATAAGAGCGACAAGCAGGAACTGACGGATAGTATCGAAAACTATCGTCGCGGCCTTTTACCCCTGATCGTTCCGATTACCTTGCTGCGGCATCATTTTCGCAGGAACCCTGACACATATATCGACCGCTCGTATTATATGCAACCGCATCCTGACGAGTTGATGTTACTCAATTCACTCTAGCGCCAACTGTACATTCTGAATCAGTGAGCGTAAAAAAACTGTCTATCGTCTGGTTCCGCCAGGACCTGCGCATCACCGATAACCCGGCCTTGAGTGCCGCAGCGGAGTGTGGAGACGTATTGCCAATCTACATACTCGATGATATCAATGCGGAAGACTGGCGCATGGGTGCCGCCAGCCGTGCCTGGTTACACCACTCCCTGGCCGCGTTGAATAAAGCGCTGCACGGCAAGCTGGTTCTTTTCCGAGGAAACGCACGCGAGATTATCGAAGCGCTGGTAACCGATCTTCCCGTGCATTCGGTTTTCTGGAATCGGTGCTATGAACCCTGGCGTATCAAGCGCGATGCACAGATCAAGCTCGACCTCAGCGCGCATAATACCGAGCACCGCAGCTTTAACGCCGCCCTGCTCTGGGAGCCGTGGACTGTTAGCAAGAAAGACGGCACAGCGTACCGCGTGTTCACGCCCTACTATCAGAAAGGCTGCCTGTCACAGCCTGCGCCGCGGCAACCGTTGCCGCCTCCCGCCAGGCTCAGTTGGCACGACGAAACCATCGGTGCGAGTAAAACACTGCAGGAACTCGACCTGCTGCCGACAGGGCAATCATGGCATGAATCCCTGGTCAGTCACTGGCAGATCGGGGAGAGCGCAGCGCAACACCGGATGGATAGCTTTTGCGACGACTGCCTCGATATCTATAAAAGCGGCCGCGATTTTCCCGCCATGGATGCCACGTCAAAGCTCTCCCCTCATCTGCATTTTGGCGAAATATCGCCGCACCAGGCCTGGCATCGAATCGGACTCGCCTCGATGTCCAGTCAAAGCGACGGCCCGGCCCATTTTCTGCGCGAGATTGCCTGGCGTGAATTTTCATATCACCTGCTATACCACTTCCCGCAGCTACCCTCGCAGAACTTCAATCAAAAATTCGACCGCTTCGAGTGGCGCGAGGACGATAGCAGCCTGCAGGCATGGCAACGTGGGCACACCGGCTTTCCGATCGTCGATGCCGGCTTGCGCGAACTCTGGCAAACAGGCTACATGCATAATCGGGTCAGGATGATTGTCGCGTCATTTCTTATCAAAAACATGTTGCTACACTGGCACCGGGGTGAGGCCTGGTTCTGGGATTGCCTGGTGGATGCCGATCTCGCCAGCAATAGCGCGAGTTGGCAATGGTGTGCCGGATCCGGCGCCGATGCCGCGCCATACTTCAGAATTTTCAATCCGGTACTGCAGAGTGAGAAATTTGATCCCGAAGGCGCCTATCTGCTGCGCTACTGTCCGGAACTCGCCGCTCTCCCGCCCCGCTTTCGCCACAAACCCTGGGAAGCGCCTGCGGACCTGTTGCGCAGCGCGGGCATTACCCTCGGAGTCGACTACCCGCAACCCATTCTCGACTTGAAACTCACCCGGGAACGGGCGCTGGCAAGATACAAGGCTCTGCGCTAGATTTTTCCCTGTTGGTGGCGCCCGCTGGGACAGCAGCTGTCCTTTTCGGGTTACAGTTTTCCCGCTTCAGTCCTGTCGTCCGGGAATTGCCGATAACATGTAGTTAACCGCGAGTCTCCGGCAAAGCTTGAAGCGCCGGGTTAGCGGATTGACGCTCACTCCGACCGATGAACTAACCGCCAGACCATTTCGCTCGAACAGGGCTTCCAGCTCTGCGGGCCGCACGAATTTGCGCCAAGAATGAGTGCCCATGGGTAGCCAGCGAAGAATGTATTCGGCGCCGACTATCGCAAACAGCCAGGACAGGGGATTACGATTGATCGTTGCGACAAACATGATGCCATCCTCCGCGACCAGTCTTGCGCATGCCGACATGAACAGCGGCAGGTCAAGTACATGCTCGACCACCTCCATGTTCAGCACGATATCGTATTTCCGTTCACGCTCGACCAGTTCTTCGGCACTACTCAACTCGTACTCGATCGGCAAGCCTTGCTGCCGACTATGCTGACGCGCCACGGTTATGCTTTTTTCGACGACATCGACCCCGTGAACATTAGCCCCGAGGGCTGCCATCGACTCGGACAGTATTCCGCCACCACAACCGATATCCAGGATATTGAGCCCGGCCAGCGGTTTGTCGTTTTCATCGGATCGCCCGTAATGACGGCAGATCTCCTCCCTGAGGTACTGCACGCGTAACTCATTGAGGCGATGCAGCGGCCAGAATTTACCCTGCCTGTCCCACCACTGTTGCGACAGTCGCGTATAGTAAGCAACTTCCTGAGGGTCGATTGTTTGCGCTTTCACCATCACTCAGGCAAGAAACTCCGCGCGCGTTTTATGGCGAGCCTTGAAAATGCCACCGAGCGCCGTGGTTTGCGTGCGCGAGTTAGCATCCATGACACCGCGTGCCTTGACGCAATAATGCTTCGCGTCAATCGTTATTGCGACATCGTCGGTTTGCAGGAGGGTTTGCATCGCTACCAGCACCTGCTGGGTGAGTCGTTCCTGCACCTGCGGGCGTTGCGCGAAGAAACGCACGATACGATTGATCTTGGACAGACCAATAATCTTATCTTTCGGTATGTATGCCACCTTGGCGGTGCCATCGATAGTCACGAAGTGATGCTCGCAGGTACTGGTCAGGCTGATGTCGCTGACTTTGACCATCTCCTCGACGCCCATCTTGTTATCGATAACGGTGATCTTAGGAAAATTGAAGTAATCGAGTCCGGAAAAAATTTCGTCGACGTACATTTTCGCAATGCGATGTGGTGTTTCACAAAGACTGTCGTCAGTCAGGTCGAGCCCGAGCGTCCTGGCAATGTCAGTGAACGAGTTCTTGATACGCTGGTATTTTTCATCGCGTTCATACTGGTGGGGCAGCAATGGCGTTTCCAGGCCACGTTCGATCAGTGCGTAGCGTACCTGATCGGCCTCGCTTGAAAACGGAGATGGGATTGGTGTAGCCGAGCGTGCTAGGTTTGTGTTCATGATTCTTCCTTTCTGGGTTCTAAGACTTGTCTGGGTTTAAGGCAAATTAACTGGCCTGGGCAAGATGACGGCCGCCGTCGAGCGCGATGGTTTTACCAGTCAGGAAACGGCTTTCAAGAATGTAGCGAATGGCATTAACAGCTTCCGCCTCTCCCGGAGCGATACCGAGCAGGGATTTCCGGAGCGCCTTTTCACGATAGGCAGCGTCGTCGTCGTGGTTGAACATCAACAGCGCCGGGGCAATGCTGTTAACCTTCACCAGCGGTGCGAACTTGCTGGCGAAAGACAGGGTCAGGTTGTGCAGTGCGGCTTTGCTGGCCGCGTAGGCAATATGTTTTTTACTTCCGCTGCCAGCCACGTAATCGCTCATATGTATAATGTCCGCTTGCCCGTGGAGTTCACCATGACGTCGTAACAGATCGCCGCATTGCTGGTTCAGCAGGTAGGGCGCGACCACGTGCACATTGAGCATATTCTGCATAACCAGGCTGTCCGGCTCTTCACCACCTTCGGCCATCCATTCGGATGCGTTGTGGATAATAGCCCGCAGCGACGGGTATCTTGAGCAAAGTTCTTCGGCAAGGCCGGTCACGCCCTGCTCATCGCTGAAATCGGCGCGGATGGTTTCGATTCCCTGCGCCTCGAGCTCTCTCAGCAACGGCCGTTGTTTACGATAGGTGATGACGACGGGATAGTTCTGCCGATGAAGCGCCAGCGCGGCCGCTAGCCCGAGCCTCTGGGCGCCGCCGGTAATTACAATCGGGGAAACCGGTTCCGTCACGTCAGACTGCCTGGTCACGCGATGCGCTCAGGGTGACTGACACAGAGTCGGCAAAACGAAGTGCGTGCGGTTTGTCGACCCTGACCTCCGCAAAACTGACCAGTTCGGATTCGGACGCAATCGCCACCAGATCAGAGGTGAGTTTCTCAAGCAGATGGAACCGCCCCTGCTCGATGTGATCGATCATTCGCTTGGTAATATTCTTGTAATTCAGGGCATCGGCCTCGTCATCGCTGACAAAAGCAGCATCAGCACGATAGCGGATTTCCGCGTTGACAATCACGTCCTGTTGTTTGGCCTTTTCTTCCGGATTGAAACCGATGAAGGTACGCAAACGAAGATTGCTGATATTGATTCTGGCCTCGCTGACCCGGGCCGGCCTGCTCCAGTTGCGAATACTTGACGCTGTTTTCATAGTAATAGCCGCTTTGAGTGGGATTACTAAAAAAATACGCAAGCTACCCCGTTTTGGATCACTGCTGCTTTCCGCCTGACCTAGCGGAACAGGTGCACCGCCAGCATCGATATGCTCGCTACCAGGGTAAGTGTCGTTCGCATCTTGCGGTAGAGAGCGGGAAATTCGGGAAACAGGTGCGTGTTGAGCTCGGCAACGAAGATGCCAATCAGTAACACCGCCGACGCCAATGGCCACCACGGCAGGGCAAACAGAAAGATGAAAAAAGCGACCAGAAAGTAGAGATTACTCATTAACAGGGGCGCGCGGTGGCCGGAGGTCAAAGCCATACCCCACCAGCTGCCGGTGAGAAAGCAGATGATTCCAAAAGCGTAGGCTCCCGCAATCGCGACCGACAGGTCAGCATGGGCTGATCCTGCAACCACGAGGTATGCCGGGATGACGAACGGAATCAATCCGGCGTAACCCAGCACCCTGTAGATGATTTGAACAGAAATCATGCCGATCTACATCTGCAGGGATTGCACGATATCCTGCTCGAGTGCGCCGCCAGTCGGCTTTACCATGGAGCCATAGTGCTTGACCGTCTTGCCGTCGCGACCGATGAGGTATTTGTTGAAGTTCCAGCTCGGCTTGCTCCCGGTTTGTTCGGCCAACTGCCTGAACAGCGGATTGGCGTCGCTGCCTCGCACCGCGCCTGGAGAAAGCATGGTAAAGGTAACACCGTAGTTTATGTAACAAACTTCAGCCGTCTTAATCTCGTCACTAGCCTCCTGGAAAAAATCGTTGGACGGAAAACCAACAATTTCGAGCCCCTGGTCACGATACTTGTCATACAGCGCTTCAAGACCCTTGAACTGGGGCGTGAAACCGCAGTGGCTGGCGGTGTTAACCACCAGCAGCACCTTGTTCTTGTAGTCGCTGCAAAAATTTATCCGCTCGCTCGAGCGAAGTTTCTGCGCCTCGAAATCGAGTAGTGAATTACAGGTAGCGAAAGCGCTATTCGCAAGCAGTAACAGGGGGATTGAGAGCAGTAGCGCGTAAGATTTCATGATTTCTCCTTGGGTTGATTACCAGGCTATGATTTCCCCGTCCCAGGCCCAGAATTTTCCACTCTGCGCGGGGTCGAGTTGTGACAGCAGTTTAACGAACATCGACGCCGTGTAAGATGGCTTGAACAGGTTTCCAGGCGCCACGTTGGCCTGGAAGGGTTGCGAAAGCGCGGTATCGTTGGTGCCGGGGTGCAACGCGGCAACGCAGCCCCGCGGATGGCTATGTTTCCACTCGATGCTTAGCGTTTTCAGCGCCATATTGAGCGCCGCCTTGGATATGCGGTAACTGTACCAGCCGCCGAGCCGGTTATCTTCGATACTGCCGACGCGGGCTGAAACAGTCGCCAGAACCGGGGCCGGGCTGAGCTTGATTGCGGATGTGAAGTAACGCGCCAAAAGCAGGGTGGGCAGGGTATTGATTTTTATGTTTTCCAGCAAAAACTCCGGCTGCAGGGAACGAATGTTTTTTTCCGGGCCACCAGCGTCGCCGTGCAGGTAACCGGCACAATTGATGATCCAGTCCACCCGATCGAAGTCGGCCGCCAGGGCTTCGATCTGCAGCGGCTCACGGACGTCGAGCTGGTGCCACTGGATGCGATCGTCTGCGGTTTGGCCCGGGGCCCGGAAATACGTGGCCGCAATTTCAGCAGCCGGAAAACTCTGCAGCAATTCTTCCACCATTGCCTGGCCGATGCCTCCGCTCCCGCCAATAATGACGATGCGCCGTGGGCACTCTTCTAAGAAATTAGCAACTGGTTCAGCAGGCATGGCTAATTATACGCCACCACGCTGCTTCTGGATCAATTAGAACCCAAGGCTGGCGGGTCGATTAACCGGATTTCTTGCTGCTACCATATCAAGGCGCGGTGAAGTTTTCGACAGCACTACACGGCTGCGAACCGCCACGAACGCTAAAGCAATGCAGACCACGACTAGCCGAGCAGGCGCAGAAAAGTGAATTTTCACAACACTTTTATTTCATCTTCACAAAATCTTCACAATGTCTAACCCATCATTTCGCCCTGGATTTACTAACAGCCGTGGAGGCTCAAATGAAAACTATGGGTGAAACCCTAAGACCAGCTTTAGCCGTTGGACTGCTTAGCATGTCGCTACTCCTCGCCGCGTGCGGAGATAGCGATGGCAACAACGATTCTGACCTGCGTGTACTCCATACCAGTAAAGATGCACCTCCGGTCAACGTGCGCGTCGATAACAGGCAGGTAATTTCCGATCTCGATTATGCTGCCGGTTCAGGCTATGTCGAAGTGCGTAGTGGAACCAATAGTGTCGTCGTCGAAGCCATCATACCCGGCGGCAATGCCGATGTAATTAGCGTCCCTGCACTGGAGTTTGAAAATAACCAGCGCTACAACATTCTCGCCATAAATGACACGGCTACTATTGACACTCTGGTGGTTGAGGAATCGGCCGCCGCTCCTTCCAGTACAGAGGTCGCAATCGCGGTGGTCCACGCGTCGACCAATGCCGACGCCGTCGATGTCTATGTAACAGCGCCCGGTGCCCTGCTAAACGGCAGCAGCCCAACCTTCACCTTCGACTATACCGACGTTGTAGATGCGGGCGCACTCCCGGCTGGCTTATACCAGATCCGAGTTGCACTGCAGGGAGAACTCGATCCAGACGCCAACGCAGTCTACGATTCGGGTACCATCGATCTAAGTGCTTTCGCCGGAGAAAAACTTTTAATCGCTGCAATCAGCAGCGTTACCGACACCGAACTGGCAACATCACCCATCAAACTACTTGCGGCGACTGATACTGCCAATCTGGTACTGGTCGATGAGGCTACCTTGATCGGCGCTCGAGTGACACATCTCTCCCCTGACGCAGGGCCAGTAGACGTGTTCGCCAATGGAGCCAAGTTGATTTCCGATCTCGAGTATACCGAGACCTTCCCTAGCGAGACACTTGCAGACGCGGCGGACCCGAGCTACAGCGATTACGCCAATGTGCCTGCTGGAGACTATGCCTTCGATGTCGTTGCCCCTGCATCGCCCACGAGTACAGTCGGCGATAGCGTGTACAATGCGCAACTGCCCCTGGCCAGTGGTGTCGACTACTCGGTAATCGCGCTCGGTAACGTAGCCGATGGATTAGACGGGCCCGGTAATGGTACTGCGTTTGGATTACTGCCGATGATTGATGAAAACCGCGCCGTCGTTACCCAGGCCAGTGTCAAGATTTTGCACGCTGCGCCTGCAGCGGGAGACGTCGACATATATGTCACTGCGGCAGGGGACTTTAGCGCTGCAGACGTTATTGCCGGCCTGGCCGGCGATCCTCTGCTTGACGAGTTTGCCTTTGGCGACCTCACACCCTACGTAACGCTAGCGCCGGGAGATTATGATATCCGCGTTATCGCTGGGGGTGCAGCAGCTATCAATGTCGAAGGCTTAACACTAGGCCCGGGTCTCGTTGCAACCGTTATCGCGCGCCAGGATGAAGCACCGGGACCCACCCCGTTCGGCGCGGTCCTGCTGA
>CALDDP010000233.1 GCA_937936805.1 uncultured Gammaproteobacteria bacterium
ACCAGTTTGCGTATAGCGATATTGATAACGAAAAAAAGTACCATGAATATCACCGCCAGGGAGACCAGAAAACTGATAAGAGTATTACGCGCCAGTTCAGCCGGCAGGGTATAGGGAACTGCCACCATCTGCGTACCGACGACTTCGTTTAGCTTCCATCCAAACCCACCGGCATCGCCATAAATAGCGCGCATCGGCGCAGGCGCTGCCTCAGGGGTGCTATGACAGGCGAGACATTCAGGGTTGATTATGCGAATCGGATAAGCAATATAAAATGTTTCGACCCCGTCAACTTCCTGGCTGCCAGTGAGCTTGATCAGCTCAGGGTCGGCGATGAATTGCCTGATAATCTTTTCTTCCGCTGGCGTGGCCTTGTCTCGAGGATTGGTCGGATTGAACACGGCTTCCCTGTAACTGTAATTCGGGCGTGACTGTCGCAACAGGTTCGCGATCTTCGTTGCCGAATAGGAAGGCAGGGATTGCGGATGAAACTTGCCGTCGCTGAACTGATTGAGCAGGGGTCGAATCTCGTCAACGGTATAACTGCGGACCGCGAGTGCTTCCTGCATGATCAATTCGGCCTGATCAGTGACCTGCTGCAGGGCATTATTCTCGGTAAGCAGGTAGGAATTAGCGCCTGCCACTAATAGCGAGACCAGAAATGTTACCCCCAGAATCAGGTTTATTTTTGTTATTAGTTTCATCGTCACTCCTATCGCCCCAACATGATTACCCGGGAATGGATGCGTATTGCCTTGCTGTATACACATCCATGTTCCCACAACAGGGCGCGCCGGTTACTTATAGCGAATTAATCGTGAGACCACAGCACTAATTACACGCGTCACTGACAAACCGAAAACGGGTTTGAAAACCGGGTTAAAGATGTGTGTAGCGGGTTGGTGAGAGGAATAGCTGCATTCTTTATCTAAAAATTAAGCACGCCTTCTCGTGTAATCGGGATTGTCGGATAAAATCTGCCCAGATCAAGCTTCGCTTTAAACTCGTAATTTATGTTTTCCTGGTATTCGTTCATCAATTTACTCAGCAATTGCAATCCGTCGAGCAGACTCACGTTGGCGTCGATCTTGAAGTCGGCTTCACCATAAGCAGCAACCACCGGGAGGTCGCTGGTGGCACCCGAAACCACCTGCCTGCCAGACAGGTGAAGCGTGTACGACAAACCTTTCAACTCCAGCGCATCCCGGTTCGGATTGACGATGTGCAGATCTATTTCGAACTGGGGCGTAATACCGTCGAAATTGATCAGCCTGATCGAATTTATCTGCAGCGAGGGTTCTTCAAAATCAGTCGACAGACTGGCGCAACCACTGAATGACAGAACCACGCAGACGACGATTAACCACCTGGTCAGTATCATGGCTTTGCTGCGCGGGGATGGCGACATCAACAGCATACCGGCTTATACCCCGGTCCTGTCAGCCCGCCCTTCGTCCAGATCTTCAGGAGCTCGATTGGCGAGGGAGAAAATGCGCTTAGCCTTGTTTCGCATCGTCTTGAGCCGGCAGTTTAGTCCTGCTGGGTTCACCCCTGGGCCAGGCGCCGAAAGGATACGGATGATACTCGCTGTTATAGGCCAGAAACTGGAAAACCTGGTATACATAGGTGCTTAAGCCCTGTCCCAGTTTACGCAACCGATCATTAGTTTCGCCAGTAAACAACTTGAGTAAAAACTGGAAAACTACGATGGCACCCAGTACCAGCTCGGCAATACGGGAGAAAAATATGTATAGCAGCATGTACAGACCGCGTTTCCAGGTCGATTGGCTTTTCAGGTTATCTTTGACGTCGTCGCTCATGGTGGTTTGGTCCTCGATTGGTTTGTTACCAATATACTCACGTCGGCCGGAAAATCTAGCGGGGTCTGGTTTTTATCGGCTTGATCTGGCTCAATGACGCGAGGCGGAGAACCCACATAGTATTATGCGCGCAGGTTCTCTTGTTCAGCGTCGGTAAATCATGGCCCGATAGGCTGATAGCAGAACCAGGTATCATCAATCGAATCCGTGATCCAACGCTTCGGTGCGTGACCCGAACTGACACCAGGGAGACAGTGCCAGGAATGCTTGACAGGTTTACACAGAAAAACCCCGCTTTCAGCCTGGCTGGACTGTTGTTGCTCGCTCTGCTGGGGCTTGCGCTGCCGATACAGGCAAGCGAAGTCGACACCCTCAACCCACGAGACCTGATTCGTGCAGCGATGGAGCACTGGCGCGGCGTGACTTCATACTCCGAAATGACGATGACGGTTCATCGCAGCGAATGGCAACGCAGTTTTTCGATGCAGGCCTGGACCGAGGGCGACAAGCTCTCGCTGGTGCGCGTTACCGAGCCAAAACGCGACGCGGGTAACGGTACCCTGGTCAGGGACCAAAGCATGTGGACTTTTTCGCCGAAAATCAATCGCATCCTCAAGGTACCGTCTTCGATGATGAACCAGAGCTGGATGGGCAGCGATTTCTCCAACAAGGATATCAGTAAATCCACCGACATCATCGATCAATACGATCATCGCCTGCTCAAAACGGAAACCCGGGATAATCATCTTCAGTATACGATCGAGTCGATTCCACATGAAGAGGCAGCCGTGGTCTGGGGAAAGGAAATCCTGGTCATCCGCGATGACTTCGTCATGCTACGCCAGGAGTTCTGGGATCAGGACGACATCCTGGTCAAGGAAATGAACACTACCGCGATCGAATTCATGGATGGTCGCAGCATTGCCTCGGCGCTGCGCATGCAAAAACTCGAAACTCCCGACGAATGGACCGAAATGACAGTGGACGCTATCGATTTCGATATCGAGATGAACAGCAATCAGTTTACGCTCTCCAACCTCAGGAATCCGCGGCAGTGAAAGATGTCAGCCTGCGCATGGCGTGGCGCAACCTGTGGCGGCACGGCCGTCGCACCTGGCTTACGGTGGGCGCGATGATCTTCTCCAACACGCTGCTGGTGTTTGCCATCTCGCTGCAGTTCGGCAGCTACGACATGATGATCGACAACAGCCTGCAGGCGTTTTCCGGCCATCTCCAGCTGCAGCATCCACGCTACCTGGACGAACCCAAAATGCGTTACACCGTGCCTGACGTCGCCGACAGCACAGATAACCTGCGTGATAAGCTCGGTTTGAACAGTATCAGCGCGCGCGCCGCAGGATTTGCGCTGGCCTCGAGTGACGAACGTTCGTATGGAATACAGATTTTCGGTGTCGATGCCAAACACGAGCCGCTGGTCTCCACCCTCCCCGGGCTGATCAGGCAGGGGCGCTACCTGGTGCCCGGGGCCAGCGCGGAAATCGTCATCGGATCGGTACTGGCGCGTAATCTCAAAGTTGAAACCGGCGATGAACTCAGCTTTCTCGGCAGTGGCTTCGATGACTCCTTTGCCGCCGCCGTGGTCAGGGTGGTAGGTATATTCGAATCGGGTATTACCGACCTTGACCGCTCCGTGGCACAGGTCAATCTCGGCTATTTCCAGGATATTTTCGCGATGCAGCAACGTGGTCACGCTATTGTCATACGCGCCCCCCATATCGACGCCGTCGAGCAACTGCAAATCCAGCTTGCTACTTTGATCGATGACGAATCAAGCATCGCTTTGCGTCACTGGGATGATTTGCAGCCCGGCCTGAAACAGGCCATTCAGGCGGATATGACCAGCGCCTGGTTCATGTACATCGTGCTCATTGTACTGGTCGCCTTCAGCGTGCTTAACACCCAACTGATGTCGGTACTGGAACGCACCCATGAGTTCGGCACCATGATGGCGCTCGGCCTGAAACCCTCGCAGCTGGCACGGCTGGTAATACTGGAAACGGGGATGATGACCGGGCTCGGACTGCTACTGGGTATAACCCTCGGAGCGGTCATCACCTGGTATATAAGCCAGGTCGGTTTTTCCTATCCCGGCATGGCGGAAATGGCGGTCAAGTTCAACCTGCCTGAGCGCCTCTATCCCGCCATTTCATTCATTTCACTTTTCCTGGGTCCCGGAATTGTCGCCTTCGCCAGCCTGTTGGCGTCGATCTATCCAGCCTTGCGCCTCAATCGGCTACTGCCGATTGAAGCGATGCGAGCGGTTTGATATGACGGGATTCAAATTGCATTTTGCGACCATTTTTGTCCTCTCATGGCGCAACCTGTGGCGTAATCATCGCCGTACTTACATCATGCTCGGCGCCATCTCGGTCGGCGTATGGGCAATGATTTTCATGACCGCGCTGATGCGCGGCATGGTCGACGATATGCTTGACGAGGGCATTCGCAACCTGCCCGGGCACATCCAGATACAGCACCCCGACTTCCTCGACGACCCCAGCGTGGTCAATAGCATCGACGAACCGGACGGCGAGTTGCTGGTTGCATTGAATCAGGCTGGCGCGAAGCGATGGGCTACCCGTATCAAACTACCAGCGGTAATCGCCAGCGAACGCGAATCCCGCGGTATCAACCTGGTTGGCGTCGAGCCCGATGCCGAGGCCGATATCAGCGGAATCCCGGAGCAGATAAGTGCCGGCCGATTCATTGAATCCAACCAGGACCAGGGCCTCGTAATTGGGGCTAAACTCGCTCAGCGACTCGAAACCCGTCTCGGAAAACGCGTTGTCGTCATGAGCCAGGACCCGGACAATAATATCAGCGAACGCGGCTTTAGAATTGTCGGCATCTACCGCGCCAAGATGCCCGGTATGGAAGAGTTTAACGTTTACGCGGCGCGAGACACGTTGCAACAGCTGCTTAAAATTGAAGGCCGGGTTTCGCAAATCATAATCGTCGACGAAAACTTTCGCGATATCGACATCCTGTACCAGAAAATCAGGCAGTCGATACCGGCCTCGCTCGAGGTAATGCCCTGGTACGAAATCGACACCTACCTCGCGGCCATGTTCAACATGATGGACGGCTTCGTACTGGTCTGGGTGGTTATTATTTTCCTCGCGCTTTCCTTCGGCCTGGTGAATACGCTGGTGATGGCGATTTTTGAGCGCGTCCGCGAAATCGGCCTGATACAGGCGCTCGGTATGCGTCCAGCGTTAATCGTCTACCAGATCTTGCTGGAATCGCTGTTGTTACTATTGATCGGTCTCGGCATCGGCAACGGCCTGGCGATACTGACTGTCAAACCACTCGAAAGCGGGCTTGATATTTCAATGGTTGCCGAGGGCATGGCAATGATGGGAGCCAGTAGTACACTGTATCCGAGCCTGACCCTTTACGACATGCTGATGGCCAATGGCGTAGTCATTATTCTGGGCATACTCACCAGCATATTACCCGCCTGGCGGGCCGCTAAAATGGACCCCGTGCAGGCCCTGAACACAACCTGACTCCGAATACGCAGAACCTATGAGTGCAATCCACTGCCATCAGTTATGTAAAACTTTCACCCAGGGTGACGAAGTCATTACCGGTCTCGATCACGTAGATATCACCATCGAGGAAGGCGAATTTGTCTGCCTTTCGGGCCCGTCAGGATCGGGTAAAACCACGCTCCTCAATGCGATAGGTGGACTCGACACCCCGGACAGCGGAGAAATTCGCATGGGCGATATTCGCATTGACCAGCTCGACCGCGGCTCGCTTGCCGACATGCGCCTGCACCATATCGGTTTCGTGTTTCAGGCCTATAATTTGATCCCGGTACTGAGTGCACAGGAAAATGTCGAGTTCGTGATGCAGGTGCAGGGAGTTGCAGCCGCGAGTCGCGCTCGCAAGGCGGCTGAGATTCTCAGAGAGGTCGGCCTGGAGGGCATGGAGGATCGGCGACCGGCACAGCTTTCCGGTGGTCAACAGCAGCGCGTAGCGGTAGCTCGAGCCATTGTTTCCCATCCGGATCTGGTACTGGCGGACGAGCCCACCGCTAATCTCGACAGCGTTGCCGCCGACCATCTGATGGGCTTATTTTCGGAGCTCAATGAACATCACCACATCACCTTTGTCATCGCGACCCATGACAAGCGTGTCATGAGTTATGCCAGGCGATTGATCAGGATGCAGGACGGCAAAATTATCAGCGATGAAGCGCAGTAAGACCTTCCCCGGGAGTTTCATGGTCACCCCCGCGCAAGCGACGGTGAGTGTAGGAACCGCGGCAGTGATATTGTTTTTTTTGACGCTCACGGCAGGCAATGCTGCGGCCTTCGAGCTGCGCGGCCACATAAAACCGCAGTGGAAAACGACGAATATTCCCGGCGACAGCCTGCTGCAGGACTTCAGCGACGATCCGTCTCACGATACTGCCCTGGATACACGGCTTAACCTGTCGTCCAGCAGCGGCGACTGGAGCTGGCGTAGTGACTATCAACTGCAGGCGCGGCAGGGTGACCTGCTCGAGCTGCAACAGCGCTACCCCCAGTTTGGTTTTAACACGACAGCACTGACCGATGATGACCGGCGGATTTTAGATTTATCACACAACATCAGTGAAAGGAACGATCGCGTGATCGCCCATCGCCTGGACCGGCTATACCTGAGCCATACCTCGGAAAAAACCGTGCTCAAAATTGGTCGCCAGGCAGTGTCCTGGGGCAACGGCATCATTTATAACCCGGTCGATTTTTTCAACCCCTTCGATCCTGCTGCAGTCGATACCGAGTACAAGACCGGGGACGACATGCTTTACGCACAATACCTGCAGGATTCAGGGAACGATTTCCAGGCGGTCTGGGTGGGACGTCGCGACGAAGACGATGACGTTACGCAGGACGTTTCCAGCCTCGCACTCAAATACCATTTTTTCCTAGATGCCAGCGAGTTCGATGTACTGGTCGCCGAACATTACGACGCGCAGATTGTTGCGTTTGGCGCGGTGGTCGATGCGGGAGGAGCCATCTGGCGTGGCGATATCATGCTGACCGATACCGATGGCGAACAATTCAGCAGCGCTGTGCTGAACTGGTCTTACGCCTGGATCGCAGGCGGAAAGAACATGACAGTAGCACTGGAGTATTTTTACAACGGCTTCGGCATCGACGATGGCGACTACGATCCACAGTCGCTCGAACGCAATCCCGAGCTGGTGGATCGAGTCGAACGCGGTGAATTGTTCACGCTTGCAAAAAATTATGCTGCCACCGCCACGACTATAGAGCTGACACCGCTGTGGCTGCTCAACGGCAGTCTGTTCAGAAATCTCGATGATAATTCGATGCTGGTGCAGATATTCAGCGAGTATGATTTACAACAGGACCTGCAACTACTGGCAGGGATCAACCTGCCCGGCGGCAGCGACGGCAGCGAATTTGGCGGCATCGACTCCGCGGTTGCCGATGAAACCCTCGCTATCGGCACATCCGTGTTTGCTCAACTGGCCTGGTATTTCTAGAATGGCGCCCCCGTTTTAGCCAATTAGCCAGATGAAATCGAAGACATTGATGATCCAGGGTTGCACCTCGGACGCCGGTAAAAGCACGGTCGTCGCCGGCCTGTGCCGTATCCTGCGGCGCCAGGGTGTCCGCGTTGCACCGTTCAAACCACAGAACATGGCCCTGAACAGCGCCGTTACCGTCGATGGCGGCGAGATCGGCAGGTCGCAGGCGGTACAGGCACAGGCCTGTGGTCTCGAACCCCATAGCGATATGAATCCGGTACTGCTCAAACCGAACAGCGATACCGCGGCGCAGGTAATCATCCAGGGCAGGGCCTTGCAGGATATGGATGCAGTCGGCTTTCATGACTACAAGACGATCGCGATGGCGGCCGTGCTCGAATCGCATGAACGACTTTGCCGGTACTACGACGCGATCATCGTCGAAGGTGCGGGCAGCCCGGCCGAAATCAACCTGCGTGAAGGCGATATTGCCAATATGGGTTTTGCCGAGGCAGTGGACTGCCCGGTTATCCTGGCTGCCGACATCGATCGCGGCGGAGTATTTGCGCAACTGGTCGGCACGCTCGAGCTGTTGTCGCAGTCGGAGCAGGATCGAATCGTCGGCTTTATCATCAATCGCTTTCGTGGAGATGTCTCGTTGTTGCAATCCGGACTCGACTGGCTGGAAACGAAAACCGGAAAGCCCGTGCTCGGGGTCGTCAATTACCTGCAGGGACTGCATATCGAGGCCGAAGACGCAATCGACCGTAGCACCGACCGGGTTGATAAGCGAGCGCAGGCCATCAAGGTCGTGGTGCCGGTATTGCCACGCATCAGCAATCACACCGATTTCGATGTGTTGCGATTGTCTGCTGACGTCGATTTCGACTTTGTCGGCCCCGGACACCCGCTGCCGGCAGCGGATCTGATCATATTACCGGGATCCAAGTCAGTGCGCTCTGACCTGCAGTTCCTGAAAGACCAGGGCTGGTATAGCGCGATACAGAAACATTGTCGCTTCGGCGGCAAGCTACTCGGAATCTGTGCCGGCCTGCAAATGCTGGGACAGGCGATTCACGATCCACTGGGGATCGAAAGCGCGGCTGGCAGCAGCGAGGGTTTCGGTTTTCTCGATATCGAAACGACGCTCGCGGCTGAGAAACAGTTAAGAAGAGTCAGTGGCCAACTTATGCTGGAGGACGCGGTTGTCAGTGGTTACGAAATTCATGCCGGGACATCAACCGGCCCCGCGCTGAACAGTCCTTTCGCCAGCCTCGATAATCGTCCCGACGGCGTGATCGCGGCCGACGGCCAGATTATCGGGACCTACCTGCACGGTCTGTTCGACGAATCCGCCAGTCGCGCCGCAGTTCTACGCTGGGCGGGATCAGGCCACGTCGAACCGATGGATTACCAGCAACTGCGCGAAAACGCGATCGATCAACTCGCCGATGAACTGGAGCGCGCGCTCGACCTCGAACGAATCAAGTCCTACCTGGCTGATTAATATCCCGATCAGGGATGATGTTCACTGACGCGGGATAAGGAGGTCACACTGACCCCTTTTTCACCACACTCGATATGGCTATCGACGCCGTATACCCGGGCGATATTTTCTCTGGTCAGAACCTCGCTAATGCTGCCGCAGCAGTCCAGCTTGCCATGGTTCAACAGGTACAGGCGGTCGCAGAACCGGGCAGCGAGGCTCAAATCATGCAGCACCACGATTGCGGCACGGTTTTCGGCCGCATGATTGCGCAAGATTTCCATCACGTGTAACTGGTGGTAGGGATCGAGTGCGGCGACCGGTTCGTCAGCAAATATCAGTTCGGGCTCGGTCGCAAAAATTCGCGCCAGCATGACCAGGGTTTGCTCGCCCCCGGACAAGGTAGTGACGATACGATTCCGGAAAGCCAGGGTTTCGGTTTTTGTCATCGCCGCCTCGACCTTTTGCAGGTCTTCGACCGAAGGCTGCTGCCACCACTTCTGGTAGGGAATACGACCCAGCTCAATGACCTTTTCGACACTGAACGGCCAGTAAGCCATGGCACCCTGCACCAGGTAGCCCATGCGACGCGCTCGTTGCGTGGCGGGCATCAGCGCCAGGGGCTTGTCGTCGACCCGCACTTCGCCTGCGCTACAGGCTTCCACACCCGTCAACAGGCGTAGTAAACTGCTCTTGCCGGCGCCGTTGGGACCTATTAATCCGACCAGCTCACCGGCTTCGACCTCGATATCGATGTCCTCGAGTATCCTGATCGTGTCGATACGGTAATCGATGTTGTGGCCACTCAACAGGCTCATTGCAATACATTCCTCGATTTCAAAATCAGGAAAAGGAAGAATGGAGCGCCCACCAGGGAAGTGATCACGCCAAGCTTCATCTCGCCATTACTCGACAGCAACTGCACTGCGATATCGGCGACCAGCAACAGGATGGCACCGGTCACCCCACTCGCCAGCAGCAGGCGCCGGGGCTCATAAGCCACGAACGGTCTAATCAAATGCGGCACCACCAGGCCCACGAAACCGATATTACCCGCCACCGAAACCGCCGCGCCGACGCTTGCAGTGACACCAAGAACCAGCACCAGGCGCAGCCGGGCGACGTCAAATCCCATCGATTTTGCAGTTTCTTCACCAAGTGTCAGCGCGTTGAGAAAGCGCCCGCAGTAGAGAATCATGCCCCAGCCCACCAGCATGAACGGCAGCGCGATAAGTAGCTCGTTGATACTGCGATTGGCAACCGAGCCGAGCAACCAGAAAACGATTTCCTGCATCGCGTAAGGGCTTTGTGCAAAGTTGAGCGCCAACGCGATCAGGGCGCCGCCGACCGCGTTGATGGCGATACCCGCCAGAATCAATGTGATAATCGAGCGACTCTGCCCCACCAGCAGCAGGATGATCGAGACGGCGATGAGGGCACCGATCAAACCGCCCAGCGGCAACAGGAACCAGGCGAAACCGGCCATGCCATAGTAAAACACGATTACCGCACCGAGTGCCGCGCCGTTAGATACCCCGATAATGCCCGGTTCAGCCAGCGGGTTGCGCAACAGCCCCTGCAGTGCAGCGCCTGCCAGGCCCAGCGTCGCTCCGATGAACATCGCCAGTAGCGAGCGCGGCAGCCGGATATCAAACAAAATCAATGATTCGATCGTCGTCAGCTCTTTGAACCAGTCCCGTATGCCCTTGACGAGATCGATTTCGACCGGTCCGACGTTGAGCGCGAGTAGCAACGCCAGCAGCAATACCGGTAACAGGATTGCGTACAGAACGCGTGGCCCCAGCGCCTTTATATTCACCGGCGTTGTGCCATCTGCTCGACCGCTTCGGTGATCATCGGCCCGGCGCAGATACGCAGCCGGGTCGGAATATCCAGGTATTCCCGGTGCTCGATCACTTTGTCGAGTACCGGATGACCGACATAGGTCGTGGCGAGAGAATCGGGGCGGGACAGGTTGCGATCGATTTGTAACACATCGGGGTCTGCGGCGATCAGGGTCTCCAGCGCAATCGGTTTGAATCCCTCGATCCCCATGTTGGCGGCCAGGTTGACGTAACCGGCATGGGTAAACAGGTCGTTTTCGAGAGTATTGGCACCAATCGTAAAACCGTTCGGTGAATAAACGATCACGGTTTTCTGTGGTCTTTCGGCATAGCGTTGCCGGATTGCCGCAAGCTCCGACTGCATCTGCCCGATCACGTTTTCGGCGCGTTGCTGATTGCCCGTCCATTCTCCGAACTGCCGCAGCAGGCTATAGATATCGCTGATCGATCGGGCCAGTGGAATCTGCTTCACCCGGTAACCCAGCTGACGCAGAAATTTCGCCGTATCCCAGGCGGCAAACTCGCTCGCCACCACCAGGTCCGGCTGGTAACTGATGATTTCCTCTACCGACGAATTATTGATCGGTAAATCGCCCACCGCATCGATCATGTAGGACATGTTTTCATCCAGTGCCCACACTGATACGGAGGCGATTTGTTCACGCTCGGCGAGCAACAACAATAACTGATCGGTGCACAGCCCGATAGACACGATACGTCGTGGTTTATCGACCGCAAGCAACGGCGCGGAAAACAGCGCCAGTAGAGTAAAAAAGAGACAAAAACGCTTCATCTGATCATTGTTGATTTCAACCCGCACTATTCTCCCGATTGCGCCGCTACAGTAAAGCATCGATAGCGACTCTCTGTAAGCCGTTAAAATTTTGACGTTACCGACAAACGGTGCTTTATTGGCTACAGATGGTCGTAAAAGAAACGCTAAAACTACTATGCTCTAGGACACACCTTAATAATGTGTGAAACCCGTCACACTATCACTTATACAGTTTTTAGCGTCGCTTTTTGGACTCCTGGGTAAGGTGAGTAAGAGAATTCAGGACAGATTTGCGAGGGATAAAGGAAATAAATGCAGGCACCCACACTCGAAATCGTTAACCCTTCTGGCGGGCAAAATCCTATTTACATCTCGGTTAAACGCTTTTCCCTGGAGGGGTTAAGTGATTTGATCCGGGTTTTGATGGAGAGCGTCGATGATGCGATGTTCGAATTATCGGACAAGGTCGACAACGATCGCGAACGCAACATGTATTTCGAAGCAATGCGTGAAATCAGGCTGAAACGTGATGGTCTGCAGCAACACTTCGATTACGAAATGCAGCAATGCTTCAAAAGCTTTATCAGCGGCAAACCCGCCGCCCAGGAGCTGGAAGATGAAGACGAACTGACTCTGGTCGAACTCGACGACCTGGAAGACAACATCGCGATTGAAAACATGATCTCGAGGGCCCGGCCGCATTTCGAGGACGACCTGTTCGCGGTTACCGAGCGTCTCAAGCTGGTCATTCGACGCAAGGAAATCAACGAGGATGAAAATCCGCTCGATCCAAAGGCTATTTGCGAGTGTTTCCACAAAGCATCAGATCTGCTTGAAACCGACATCCAGGTCAAACTGATCTTTTACAAGCTGTTCGAAAAGTACGTGATGAAAAACCTGGGACATTTTTACAAGGAATTGAACGAGATTTTTGTCGAAAAGGGTGTCTTACCCGGCTTCAAGGCTGACCAGGAACGCATGAAACAAACCACGCGCTTCATGGCAAACCGTATCAAGCAAACCCCCGACAATACGGCCGCTAACTCGCCCCTGGCAATGGCGCTCGGTGCCGCGGCAAGCGCCGGTATGATGGCGGGTGCTGCCGGCGACGGCAATCTATTCGCGGCATTGCAGCAGGCGGCTGCGGGTGCACCCGGCGGTGGAATCGCCGCGGAAGCCGGAGTCGCTGGTGGCGGTGTCGCTGGTGGCGGTGGCGCCGGTGGTGGTGTCGCGGGCGGCGGTGTCGCTAGTAGTGCAATCCTGGACGCTGCGCAAGCTGGTGGTTTTGTTGCGGCGCTAACGAACTTGCAAAACGCAAATATTCCAACACAGCCGCTGACCACTATCGATCCACAAAATTTCAGGGCCGAAACACACCAGCAGCTGACTACATTCATGCAGCAGAACCAGGGCCAGGTTAACGCAGCCGAAAGCCAGACTATCGACGTCGTTTCGATGCTGTTCGATTTCTTCTTTGATGACGAAGCCCTGCCGGCACCAATCAAGGTTCTGATCGGTCGGCTGCAGATCCCGATGCTCAAAGTCGCCATAATCGACAAGGAGTTCTTCAATCAGAAGAAACACCCCGCGAGAAAATTGCTCGACAGCATCTCACGTGCTTCGCTCGGCTGGAGTGACAATCATAGCGACGAGCAACCGTTAATCGAAAAAATCGAAGAGATTGTTAATTTTCTGATCAATGAGTTCGATCAGGATATCGGTGTATTCGAGGAAGCGTTCATCAATTTCGAAAACTTTCTCAGTAGTGAAAGTGAAGCAATTGAAAAAGCGGAGCAAACGCTGCAGAAACAGGAGCAGCAGAAAGACGAACAGATTGAGCAGGCCCAGGAAGCCGCCGCCGCGCTGATTCGCAAACTGACTAATAACCGCGAACTGAGCTTTGAAGTGATCGACTTCCTCGAAACCACCTGGACTTCGGTCTTGTTCAACGCTTACCTGTCACTGGGTGAATCATCGAATCACTGGAGAAACCTGAAACGCATATCTACCACCTTCGTCTGGACTCTGATCCCCAAGTTCAGTGAATACGATCGCGTTAAAATTATCAAAACGATCCCGGCTCTGCTGCGTGCGCTCTCCAAGGGTATGGAACTGGTCAAAATAAACATTGATGTACAGAACCGTATTTTCCAGATGCTCGCCCAGGAGCATGCCAAGATCGTCAAGCAAACCTCGAAGAATATAGTGACGCGCGTCGACGACCAGACCGTGTGGCCCGAAGACAACGGTGCGGAGGCATTTGCGCAGGCACAGGGTATCGATTCTGCCGAGGCAATCGATATCGAAATCTCTACCGACACACACGGCGAAACCAGTATTGTCGAAAATGAGGTGGATGACGATTCCATCACCATTATCGACGCGGCGGAAACCAGTGATGTCATCAATGATCTCAACCAGTTCACGGCCGGCGTCAAGGAAGGTGAAATCACGGTCGATGAAGAGATCGTGATGGCGTCGGACGACGACGACATTTACGACCTGCTCGAGGAAGGAGATGGTTTCCTGGAACAGGCCCAGGAAATGGAAATCGGCAGCTGGGTGGAGTTTATCGAGTCACCGTCAAAGACCACGGTGGCGCGCCTGTCCTGGAAAAGCAACGTCACCGGCAACATCGTTTTTGTCAATCGCCAGGGTCATAAAGTGAGAAACATGACGATTAACAACTTTGCCATCGAGTTACGCGAGGGCCGCGTAAAGTGTATCGAATCATCATCGGTATTCGATCGCGCCATTTACACCATCATGACGAAGATGCAGCATTAACCCACAATCTGCTCTTTAAAACATAGATACTTCGCTTTGCGTGTAAACAGGCAAGAACAGACTCTCGCGCTCGGCAATTGAACTTCCGCAACCCAATCGAGACTCTCGTGCCCTTGCTCAATTGCTCGCGCAGCGGGAATCTTGTCCGACTGCATGCATAGGTTATGTGTCGGCTCCGACATTGTGTTTTTCGCTCCTGAGGCGATGTACAGCTATACCAGATAAAGGACCTGCGACGATTGTAAAAAATAATGCTGCTTTAAGTTGAACAGTTAACATGACGAGAATCGGAACCGTGCAAGTTGATGCAACCAAGCCCAGTAGCGAAGCATTGACTAGGCCAAATTGGCCGCGTTGGTAGCGATATAAAAAGGAAATTAGCGAATATAGGCATCCCGCCAGAAGGCCATACGTTGCTCCTACAATTGGCATCATTACCCAACCGTGCTCACCAGAATAAATGCCGAAAGCTAAACCAATGACCAACCACAAAACAGCCCAGAAGCAAACCTCAGCTACTTGAGTCATGGTTTAGGAATAAAATGCTCGCTTCGGTGAAGAAACTTTGCCGCATCCAACTGCATGCGCTTGTTAAATGCTTGCACTTGCTTCATCGCTACGAATACAGCGCACAGAAAAGCAAGAATCTCGAATATCATAAATTGCCATGTTTCGAGCCAGTCAGCCGTTTGAAGCACCCAGAAATCACATTCCGAGGTTTGCTCGATACAGGCCCAACTATTGGCGTAGGTCTCTACCCAAGCGTCTGTTGCAATAAACGTTACGCTTGATAGTAGTAACGCTATAAGCAAACAGAGATACGCTTTGCCTACTCCATAAAAGAATGCGCGGAATTTCATCCCATTTGACGCCACTAGACAACCCCCACCGATTAATAGTGGCCAGCCGTAAAAGAGAAAAATTACGATGATTGGGTAGAATATTTCCATGTGCATTTAACGCTCGGCATCAGCAGCCGGAGCAAGCGCGTAGCGCTTGAGGAAGTCCGACTGCATGCGCTTGTATGTGACTTTAGGCTACGCACTTAATGCTGCCACCCCAAAAGCCAATGACACAATCAGAAGTCCTGCAAAGATTTTCCATTCGCTTCTACCGAAATCCCTAAACATTGGGCTAAACGGATTGATCATTACCCACCAAGGCTTTCCAGTTCGCTTTCTATGAAAGTTTAGTAGCGCATTTAGTCCACCTATCCATGTGATGGCAGCGCATGCAATAAAACCAATCTGCCAGGTATTTAGTTTTGAGAATATTAATGATGCAGGAGGAATCTCTCTTGGTTCGTCCGGGTAGGTAGGCAGCTCAGTAATCCCTGCTAGCTCCGCGAGTCCAAAAGTAATGAGAATTGGCACAACAAAGAGCAAACCATACTTAACATGATCAGAAATATTCCTCGCTCCAAAGGATTTGAAAAATGCATAACCAGAAACTGGGAATGTAACGAGTAGTGCTATTCCAGCTAGTATTGCAATGTAGATATTTGGTTCGCTCATAGAGTCACATAACGCCTCGCATCAGCGGCCGTTTCGCTCGCGTAGCGAGTGGAACGGTCCGTCTGCATGCGCTTGTTAGAGTTGCTCCGCCCTCGTAATTTCCATTCTGATTTGCTTAGTGAATTCACACATCCAAAAATATAAACATCAAGAAGCTAAACAGTCCTATCGCTATAGCAAATACAATCAATGTATCTTTAATGGATGGATGTTCGACTGGAATTACGCCCAGAATTTTTGACTCATGCATTTTAGAAGCTTTGTCTGAATATTCTTTTGAGGTTCTTGTTTTATAGAAGTGAATGATGTTTAACGCCAAAACAATAAAGACCAAGATGGTTAGATGGTCCGTATATGGCCGAAGATTGCCTCCTGGCACAGCCACTTGAGGGTCTCCTTTCGAGAAAACAGACCCACAGAATTGATAAATCAGCGGCGATTGGTGACCCATAATCGACGTTCAGACCAATGCTCGGGCTAAGTTTGAGTTTCTTAGATCATGTTGGACTAATCCGGAAGCCCTGCTTGGTGAAGCCCTTTCAACAAGAGTGAATTGTGTTCGCTCAATTTGAATATTTCGTATTTACCTGCAAGCACTGCCGAGAGAGTTTCTGGTGCAAAGGTTTTAATTGCTGCGATGTGGGAGTTTGCCGCTTCTGCATCACCCAGATGGCCGTATCCGGCTATCATAACCAATTGGCGAGCCGGCATTCTGGCATGCAATTGGATTGCCAGTCGTCCCCACTTCACCGTATCGGAAAAATTACATTCGATAAAGCTCGCCAATTCCAGCGTCGCATATGCCCAAGCCAACCAAATGTCAGTGTCTCGGGGGCTCAGCATTAGTGCTCTTTTAGCATGCTGTCTCGCTTCCGTAGGAAGACCAGCCACCGCTTCACTCCAGGCCATGGCGAAAAGGTTTAAGG
The DNA here is from genome assembly GCA_937936805.1 of uncultured Gammaproteobacteria bacterium. Taxonomy (GTDB): domain Bacteria; phylum Pseudomonadota; class Gammaproteobacteria. The sequence goes on from CALDDP010000233.1 coordinate 16,665, forward strand.
CCAGGTTAGGATTAAGATCTAAAGCACGTCGATAGTCAGCAAGTGCCAGATC
>CALDDP010000234.1 GCA_937936805.1 uncultured Gammaproteobacteria bacterium
GTCGATCAATGAGATTGGGCATGTCATGGGCAAGCGCACTATCGCTGAATTTGTCGAAAACGATGCCACTCTGGATGCTCTCAAGGATATCGGTATCGATTACGCGCAGGGGTTCGGCATCAAGATACCGAGACCCGTCAACTACTGAAAGTACCCAGCGTGATGCCTGGCGCATGTTGCGCTTAACGCCGCCGGGGCATCATCTGCGTCGGATTAAGCTTGTTGCTTAAGCTTCGCTTTCCTTGCCGTAACGAGCGACCTGTTCCGCATCACTCAAATTTGGCTTTGCCAGAACCCGACGCAGGATCGGCTCGAAAAATTCGACAGGCTCGGAGTCGTAATCCGGATCAAAGCAGTTCTGATCGTAGTTGTGACAGAAATCGATCGCATCCTGGTACCAGGGATTGTCTTTATACATCTCGCGGGCGTTACGGTCGCCGCCGCAATGGTGTGCGTAGTAATACATTTGAAACACGCCGTGATGCTTGACGATCCAGTAGATTTTCTCAGACACGAACGGGCGCAGGATTGCCGCGGCCATTTCGCTATGCGAGTAGGGTGCAAGTTCGTCTCCGATATCATGCAGTAACACAGCTATGACCATTTCATCTGACTCACCCGCACGTTGCGCCCGTGTCGCACCCTGCAAGCTGTGCTCGAGCCGGTTGATACGGTAACCCGACAGGCTGTTTTCCAGCTTGCGCAGGCTTTCCATCAGGCGATCGGGAAGCCCGGCCACATACTCGTGTTCCAGGCGATCAAGAAATTCATACTCTTCGCGCGTGCCGTCTTCCATGCGGATGAAGTCTACAGTTTGCATAGTGATCTCCCGGAAGTCTTTTCGAATATTGTCTATGTTAGCGCAGGCACTAGCTGCGCAGCAATTCGTTAGCTGGATCGTAAGCCGCATCCATTTCAATATGGGCAATGCGGCTACCGCTTGAAGTATCGACAGTGACCTCGAGCCCGGCGCTGATCTGCCCTGGTTTCAGGTAAGCGAAGGCGATGCTCTTACCGATTCGATGGCCGTAGGCGCCACCGGTGGTCAGGCCGATCAAATCACCGTTATGGTAGACCGCTTCGTTGCCGAAGCACTCACAGGCAAGGTCATCGTCGAACAGCAGGTAGGCCAGTTCGATTGCGTAGCCATCCTGCTGTCGTTGCTTAAGATTTTCACAGCCGATGAAATCACGACTGGTATCGATAAAACGATCCATGCCGGCTTCGAGACCGCTGATTTCCTCGGTGAATTCATTGCCATAAGCGCGATACATCTTCTCCATGCGCATCGAGTTGAATGCATACCCGCCGAAATTGCAGATGCCGAAGGGTTCGGCCTTACGCCACATTGAATCGTAGATCGACAATAACTGGTAAGAAGGCATATGCAACTCGTAACCTAGTTCGCCCGCATACGACACCCGCAGGACCCGTACCATCGCGCTATCGATCTGTACTTCGCGCGCGCAGAGCCAGGGGAATGCCGCATTTGACAGGTCTTCCTCTGTCATCTGCTGCAGAATGTCACGCGAATTCGGCCCCGTAATGAGGAGTGACGAAATATCTTCCGTAACATTGACGATGCTGACATCGAAATCGGTCACATTTGCCTGCATCCAGTGCAGATCCTTGTGTTCCGAGCCAATCGCGGAGACCAGGTAAAAATGATTTTCATCCAGCCGCGTGATCGACATTTCACACATAATGCCGCCATTAGGCGAATGAAACAGGCTCAGGCCGATGCGTCCCACACGGGGTAACTTGTTACAGGAAAGCCGGTCGAGGAAAGCACTCGCATCTGCGCCGGTGATCTCGTACTTGGCAGCACCTGAAATGTCTATGATACCGGCCGATTGTTGCACTTTGCTGCATTCTTCGGCGACCACGGCATGTGCTTCACTGTGTGACCAGCTCAGGGACTCGGTGCGCACTGCATCGGTTTGAAACCAGAGGGCTTTTTCGTAGCCTTGCACCGCCCCGTGCACCGCACCCTGTTGCGTCAGGCGGGTAAACAGAGGGCTGCAACGCATTGGACGACCATGCGGACGATTGTCGTTGGGTGCGCCGACGGCGTACATGGCTTCGTATGATTCGATCGCACGGATGGTGCAGTATTTGCTGTCAGCCCAGTCACCGAAGCGGCGCGTATCGAGCGACGCCATGTTGATCTCGGTTTGACCGTACTGCATCCACTGTGCCATGTACTTGCCGATGCCGCCCTGTGCAATACCGATACTGGCGCCGCAGAGATTCCAGAAATTGCGCAGACCGGCGACTGGACCCGCAAGGATATTATCGTCGGGCGTGTGCGTGATCGGCCCATTGACAACCGATTTGACGCCCACTTCCTCAAACTTCGGGGTCAGTTCGAAACAGCGTTCCAGGAAAGGCATCAACACTTCGAGATTCGGTTCGAACAATTCCCGGTCAAAGGCCCAGTCCATGCCATCGAGCGCCCAGGGACGCGAACCCCACATTTCATAAGGTCCAACCAGAAATCCGAGGCCTTCCTGTCTGATATAGGCTGAGCTGTAGGAATCCCTGCACACCGGTAACTCCCAGCCAAGCGCCTCAATATCGGGATGGGTTTCGGTGACCAGGTATTGATGTTCGAGATTGATAAGCGGGACATTGATGCCGGCCATTGCGCCGACTTCACGCGCGAAGCATCCGGCGGCATTGACCACGTGCTCGGCGACAATAGTGCCCTTGTCAGTTACTACTTCCCACTCACCACTGCGCAGCTCATTGATTTCGGTGACGCGGGTGCAACGATTAATTTCGGCGCCGTTCGCGCGGGCCAGTTTCGACAGGGGCATGACCACCGAAGTGGGATCTACGTGACCGTCGTTCGGCGTACTCGCGATGACACGAGCCTTGTCGAAGTTCATGAAAGGATTAAGCTTTTGGGCCTCCCCCTTGCTGACGATATTGAATTCGAAGCCGATGTTTTTGGAACGACTCTCAAGGTTTCTGAACCATTCCTCCTCTACCTTGGTAAATCCCTGACGAATACTGCCGCACTGGTGGAAAACCGATTTTTCGCCGGTTTCCGCGGGCAGGATTTCGTTGTACAACTTGATCGTGTAGTCGTGGATTTGCGCGACCGTGTGATTACCGATGAAGTTGGAACAAAGACCGGCGGCATGCCAGGTTGAGCCGCTGGTCAGCTCGCCTTTTTCGACCAGCACGACGTCGCTCCAGCCTTCCCTGGTCAGATGGTAAAGCAGGTTCACTCCGAGTGAACCACCACCGATAATGACGACTCTGGCATGACTTTTCATTTCAGTAACCTTTAATTTATTGTGTTGATAAGAGTTCAGGCGCCACGGCCAAATGCCTCGGGCGGCAGGAATATCTTAAACTGCTCGCGAATCTGTCGATCCTGCTCAACGCTGACGTGGTCGGGGAAGTAATTGTCAAGCACTTCCTTTTTCCTGGCGAGCGCCTTATCCAGCAGTACGGGTTTATCCTGCTCCGCCCATTCGTTCGGGCTGAGGCGGTCGCCGAGTACCGGATATATATACTCGGTCTGCATCACCTCCAGGGTCTGTCCCGCACCGAGATAATGTCCTTTGTTACCCAGGCAGACATCCTTGAGCACATCGAAACTCAGAGTCTGTTCGTTTACCTCGATACCCCGGGTGATGCGCAGGGCGGCGCCAAGTATGTCATTATCGATGAATAGCGATTCCGGGCAGGCACCGAGCAGACTGGCATACATGCCGGCCGATTCGTAGATAATATTGGCGCCGGAGGTTGCGGCGCAGGAGATGGTATAGGCGCGTTCGGCGCCACCCTGAAAATCCGGGAACTTGGAGTCGCTCATGCCGCAGGCAGTGCCGGTAGGCAGGTTGTAATGATTGCCCATTTGCGCGCAGGCAGAGGACAGGATTGCCTGTTCCGGCGAGCCACCGCTCATGGCCCCGGTACGCAGGTCCGAAACGAATGGCCAGGTCCCCAGAATCGCTGGCGCCCCGGGCTGGATCGCGTTGACAAACACCAGGCCACCAAGGCATTCCGCCCAGGCCTGCGCGACAGCGCCAGCCAGGCAGGCGGGAGCGGTCGCACCGGACTGCCCGGCTGAAAGCAGCAATACCGGCATGCCGCCCTCGACCGCAACCTTGATACAGCTCAGCGCTTCGTTGGTGAACTTCATCGGCGGCACGACGTGACAACAGGAAATACTCATGAAGGGACGTTCTCGCCACTTATCTTCACCGCCAGCGACGATATGCAGCATTTTCAGTGTATCTTCGAGATGGTGAGCCTCGGTCCAGCTGGAGCCGATATGCTTGGTGGTGCCCATCAGCGCGTTGTAGGCAGTATTGATATCCATGGCGTGGTTATCGGTGATATCGCGCAGTACACAGGTGCGCTGGAACATGTGGATATGCTCGCATTTATCGGTAATTCGGGCCATATCGTACAAATCCTGGGCGGTCGATTCGCGATATTCGTTTTTCACCGGGTCGGCAATCATGACCGCTGCGCCGGCCGTGGAGAAATGTACCTTCGAACCGCTTAGATGCAGGTCATGCTTCGGATCCTGCCCGTACAGAGTCAGGTCACGTGCGCATTTCTCGAGCGCGTCCTCAACCACTGCGCGCGGGAATCGCAGTCGATTGTCTTCGCCATAAATTGCTCCGACTGCCGTACAGACTTCGATGCAGTGTGCGTTGGCATCGGCAAAGCCGACTTCTTCAAGAATACGGAATACCGTTGCGTCGATCTGTGCGATTTCAGAATCGGTAAGGGGCTTGTACTGACCACCCGATTCGCCGGGATGTACCGGCTTGAGATCTTCGGCGAGGGCCGCTTTGCGTAAGGCTATCTTCGCTTCACGTGCATTGGATCTTCTGGCCATGGTGTATTTCCTCGATGGCTGAATTTTTCTGGGATCGGTACGTCAACAAACCATTTTCGAATCAGATTCCGATGGATTCAAGCTATTATTTTTTATAGTATGGATTAGTTCTAATAATCTATAGCAGTAATCATCATGGGCCGTCGATTACCACCACTGAACAGTCTCAAATGTTTCGAGGCCGCGGGACGATTGTTGAGCTTTACCGGCGCCGCCAGGGAGCTCAGCGTCACCCAGGCTGCCATAAGCCACCAGATTAAGGTGATTGAAGATTACCTTGGTTTTCCGCTGTTTGTTCGTTACCCGAGACGACTGGCTCTGACTGAGCAGGGTAAAGCATTGCTGCCGGAAGTTATCGAGGCCTTCGACCGGGTTTCACTGGCTATCGGCGCACTCGGCAAGGAAGCCTATTCCAACCTGCTAAGCGTTCGACTGGCACCGTCGTTCGCGGCAAAATGGTTATCACCCCGACTCAAGTACTTCTGGCTGCAGTACCCGGAAATTGACCTGTGCCTTTTTCACGCCCATGCCGCGGTCGATTTCGAACGTGAAGAAATCGATATTGCCGTCACCTACGGCAAAGGTGACTGGCCCGGTGTGGTTGCCGACAAGCTACTCAGCCTGGATTTTTTCCCGGTATGTTCACCGGCCTTCATGCATAACGACAAACCCCTGACAGATATCGATAATCTGCGTTACTACAGCCTGCTGCACGACGCCAATTACGAATGCTGGCGTGACTGGATCAAAATGGCAAATGTGCCCGCTATTGAAGCCGAGAAGGGTACTATCATCGACGACACTAATGTGTTAATCCAGGCTGCGATAGACGGGCAGGGCATCGCCCTGGGTTCGACCACGTTTGTCGAGGAACATCTCGAATCGGGCAAGCTGGTCAAGCCCTTTGATATTGTGCTGGTGAATGAATTCAGCTACTACGTGGTCTGTCCGCAGTCGCATCTTAAAAACCCCGCGGTAGTTGCCTTCAAGGACTGGCTACTAAGCCTGGTCGAATAGCAGTATCATGCGCAAGCTTTGAGCATCCGGAGCGATCCATGCAAAACCATGACGAATTGAGACAGCGCAATCGAAAGCTGCGCGCAGAACTCGAGCTTGAGCAGCTCGAAGTAGCTGCCAACGCGCTAGCTGAACGCATCCTGTCGCTGGACGAATATCGGCAGGCGCAACGGGTTGCTGCTTACTTCGCGGTCAACGGCGAGATCGGATTGGCTCCACTGATCGATTATGCGCTGACCCAGGGTAAAAACGTCTACCTGCCAAACCTGGATCAGCAGGCGCTGCGGTTTTCACCCTATTTTCACGCGCAGAAAATGCGTATCAATAAATTTCGGCTGCCCGAACCGGATGTCGACGAAGCTGAAATGCTGGCACCCGATGAACTGGACCTGGTATTGGCACCGTTGGTTGTTTTCGATAGCGAACGCAATCGCATCGGAATGGGTGGTGGATTTTACGACCGCAGCTTTGCTTTTCGCAAGCGTCCGGAAATTTTGCAACCAATGTTAATCGGAGTAGCGCATGAGTTGCAGAAGGTCGAGCGAATCGTGCCGCAGGAGTGGGACGTCCGACTCGATATGATCGTTACCGACCAGGCGGTCTATTAATAATCGGGGTCCTTGTCACCTAAGCGCAGCAATATCCGGAACAAACTACCGATCACGAATT
>CALDDP010000235.1 GCA_937936805.1 uncultured Gammaproteobacteria bacterium
TCGTCGCGATAAAAGGAAATATTCAATCGGCCCAGCTCAGCGTCGGGTGCAATACGTTGCTGTAACTGTTCGGCGATCCAGGCACCACCGGTTTCGATACCGACAATGACAGGTTGGGATTCGGCAGAAGAAAAACAGGGAGTCAGTGCCTGGGTCAGCTTTTCAACTAGCGTTTCAACTGAGGGTAGGGACACACAAACTCCGCCGGGTTTCTTGCGCACGCTTTATAGCATAAATTTATTTTGAATACACTCGCAACGACAACAACTTCAATCCGTGTCATGGCTCTGCAGCCAGGCCTCGGTAATCAGTGCCGCGGACATGCTGTCGATTTCCTGCTTGGATTTCTTGCGTTGTTGCGTCATGGCTATCTGGTAGGCTTCACGAGTAGTCAGCCTCTCATCGACCATCACCGTCGAGATGCCAAAGCGCCCCTCTAGCTGGCGACCAAAGCGTTTTGCGCTCGCTGTCATCTCCTGGTCTTCTCCCGTCATGCTGAGCGGCAAACCGACTACCAGTTTTTGCGGTTGCCATTCATCGAGTAATCGTTTGATACTCTTCCAGTCATTTGCTTTCAGCGTCGTCAGCGGTGTGGCCTGGCGGGTCAGTGTCTGGCCAACGGCGACGCCAATCCAGTGGGACCCAAAATCGAAACCGACGACCGTCGTTAGATTCTCAGGCATTCCCGCTCACGGGCGAGAGCATATTGATATCGAAGCCCAGTGAATCGAAGGCGATCTGCCACTTGTGTTCGGGTTTCTGATGAAACAGCAAATCGGCGTCACAGGTAGATGTCAGCCAGGAGTTTTGCTGCAGCTCCGCTTCGAGTTGACCGGAGGCCCAGCCCGAAAAGCCGAGAATAACGAGATAGTCGTCGGGACCCTTGCCGGCGGCGATGGACGGCAGTATATCCAGCGAACTGGTCAAATTGACCCCGGATGAAACTTCAACGCTGTTTTGCCATCTACCGGTACTGGAATGCAGTACGAAACCCTGTTCAAGCTGTACCGGGCCACCAATAAAAACCGGCTGGTTTTTAATGGCTTCGTCCTCACACTTGATATCCAGCTGGGTGAAGATATCGTCCAGCACCTGAGATGTCTCATGGTTGACGACCAGTCCCATACTGCCGTTTTCGCTATGTTCACACATATAGACTAGACTGGAGGCAAAGATCGGATCCTTGATCGCAGGGGTTGCGATCAGGCATTTATCAACAAGACTGGCGTTTTGCTGTGTCATTACAGGTTGTTAGCTTACTCCGCTTTTGGTTCTAAATCGATTGCTTTTGAAATCCCAGGTCCTGATTATGATGATTTGGTCGGCGCGATCTTTCAACTCGTCGGAAAACGGGGCGAAAGGCTGCGCCATGCGCAGGATTTGCCGGGCAGCTTCATCGAGCACCTGGTTTCCGGATGAGCTGGTTATCTGCATATCGAGTACCTCTCCGTTTGCATTCAAGCGTACGTTCATGCGTAAACGACCGGTAAGGTTTTTGAGTCTTGCTTCCTGTGGATAGTTCAAATTACCGGTGTGTTCGATTTTTTGCACCCATGACGCCAGGTAGCTTGCTTCGACAGCCTTGCGGGTACTCGCAGTCAGGGTAATGGTTTTGGGGCGCCTGGCGTAATCGATCGACATTTTCCTGATTTCAGCCTGCAGACGGGCTATCTTGGTCTGGCGTTGTTCGCTAGCGCTCTCCTGTGGGTTGTTCGAGTCCTTGTTGCGCTGCTGCTGTTGCCGGGCTATAGAGTCGTCAGATTCGCTTTGAGTCAGGAAGTAGAGCTTGCTGATAGCCAGCTGTTGTTTGCGCAGTTCGGGCCGATCCTGGTCGGAAAGGCCTTTTTGATCGACCGGGGTAGGGGCGGAAACCGGGGCGCTGGGTCGGGCCTTTTCGTCGGCGTTGCCCCCTCCAGCCTGATCGACCTGGGCCAGAAAGTCGGGGTTTTCAACGGTGTCGAAATTTTGTGAATTGGCGAGAATGATATCGAGACTCGGCAAAGGTTGCTCGTTACGATGATCTGACTGGGTAAAACCGACCCCCAGGACTACAATTGCATGCAGAGTAAGAGCCAGAAAAAGAGTGAATCCGAGGCGATCACTGGCGGAGATCCGAGGCCGGATTGCATTAGCTTGAGCCATATTGGAAGTCTATTGTGCCTAGATTAGTTCGCTATCACCAGTAAATACCGCTGCTTTAGTCGACTATGCTGATCGGCCAGGGTGCCGTAATCTCAATCTTGTTAGCCATGGATCGACTCATAATAATTTCACGTTGTTCACTAATCAGCAGGTAATCCTCAATTTGCAATGACGATGCCAGGCCATGATAGCTGCGCAGCCCATCGATCATCAGGGCAGTCGCGGCAACGTCGGCTAGTACCGGGTCGCTGCTCAGAACCGTCGCCGAGCTTTGCCCGCTGGAAGCTTCTCCGTTGCGGGGATCGATTATATGATGCGCCAGGTCCTCGCCGCGCCAGTACCTGCGATGATAGTTCCCCGACGTAAACAAACTTTGTTTGCCCTCTATTTCAAGACTTGCGACGACCCCGGGTGCGAAGGGATTCTGGATTCCGATACGCCAGGGTCGACCGAACCGGTTGCCGGAGGTAACCATATCTCCACCCGCATTGATAATATAGTGGTCAATGCCGTTTTTATCCAGATAATCGCCAAGCAGGTCCAGCGCGTAGCCCTTGGCAATCCCGCCAAGATCAATCTGCAAATGCGGATTGCTGCTTACGGCGATGTTCGCCTCTACGCTTAAATCCTGCATACCGGGAATGTCACGTTTGATTTCAGCGATCGCATCCATATCAGGCTCGCTGCCATGAAAACCATGTGCAGCCACCAGTTTTCCGAGGGCGGGGTTAAACAGGCCACCGCTAGCCTCATGGTAATGGCGACTGAGCTTTAGTAAATGAGTCAGGCTGGCCGGCAGCTCTGCGCTGGCGCCTCCATCTAATGCCTCGTTGAAGCGAGTCAGGTCGCTATCTTCCCAGGCGTGCCACTGGTTGCGCTGAATTCGCAGTTGCTGCTCGATCTCGGTTAGTAGTCGTTCCGCCTGAGTCAGATTGTCGGTGATCATCGTGATTTCGATGATGGTGCCGAATTCGAGCAGATGTTGCTCGACCAGGTGCTGCTGGCGTTCGCAGCCGGCGACAATGAATACGGGTAGCAGCAGCCGGATTAAGCAGTAAGTCGTTGCTCGATACACTCAAAAAGGTCTGCGCTGATGTTCAGGTCAAAGTCCCGGTCCAGCTCGCGGATACAGGTGGGGCTGGTAACGTTGATTTCGGTGATGTAATCGCCGATCACATCGATGCCGACAAACAGCAAACCCCGTGCCCTGAGTTCGTCTCCGATCTGCGCGCAAAGCCAATGATCACGTTCACTCAACGGTTGGCCCCGGGTGGTGGCTCCGGCGGCGATATTGCCACGATTTTCGCCGGCGGCGGGCAGACGCGCCAGGGCGAACGGAATGGCAACGCCATCAATTAACAAAATGCGCTTGTCGCCTGCGCTGATTTCCGGGATATAGCGCTGCACCATAGTCTGCGAGGTGCCATTTTTGGAAACTGCTTCGATAATCGCGTTGGTATTAAGGTCGCCGGCCTGTACCCGAAAAATCGACTGCCCGCCCATGCCGTCAAGCGGTTTGATAATGATATCCCGGTGCTGCTCGATGAAGCCTTTCAGGATTTCCGGATTGCGGCTTACCAGGGTATCGACGCAACACTGTGGAAACACGCGAGTAAACAGTTTTTCGTTGCAGTCGCGCAGGCTCGCGGCCTTGTTTACCACGAGTGTGCCGCCTTCCTCAGCCTGTTCGAGGATATAGCTGCAATAGATATACTCGAGATCGAAAGGTGGATCCTTGCGCATCAGGATGACGTCGAGCTGGTCGAGCCGGCAACGTCCGGATTCTCCGTAATCAAACCAGTGCTGGTTGTCATCATAAAGTTTCAATGTGCGGAAGTTCCCCATGGCGATGCCGTTGTCGAGGAAGATATCGTCGAGCAGAAAGTAAAAAATCTGCCAGCCGCGGGATTGTGCTTCGAGCATCATTGCCAGGCTCGAGTCCTTCCAGGGTTTGATGGATTCGACAGGATCCATGACGATTCCAAGTTTGCGAATTTCAGGCATCAGACGGGTTTTTTTAACAGGCCGGTTGTGGTCGGACGAATATTACTGAAGAAAGCCGGTCAAGCACATCAAAATATGTACCAGGTAAAAGTCGGTCGGTTTCACCTGGAGCTTGTTAAACCTTGAATATTGAACTACTTTTTAAGGTGGTGAAACTACAAAAAGCAACCTGTAAATTCGAGCCTGAAACCTTAGAATTTACATTATGTAGTTTTAATAAATCACTGGTTTTGCATGGGAATATCCCTATAATCTTATCCTAGTAAAGTGGGGGATACCCACTGTAAATCCTTTGGGGGTTACGTGAACACCGAGTCTCAAGTAGCAGATGCAGCGCAGCAATCACCCAACCTGAACGTTAAGGTGATGGTAATCGACGATAGTAAAACTATTCGTCGCAGTGCTGAAACCCTGTTGAAAAAGGTTGGTTGCGAGGTGGTTACCGCAATCGACGGTTTCGAGGCATTGGCGAAAATTACCGAGCACAAACCGGATATTATTTTTGTCGATATCATGATGCCGCGCCTCGACGGATATCAAACATGCGCCCTGATTAAAAATAACCAGGCTTTTAAAGCAACCCCGGTAATCATGCTTTCCAGCAAGGATAGTATTTTCGACCGCGCCCGTGGACGTATTGTGGGCTCCGAAAAATACTTGACCAAACCATTTTCCAAGGAAGATTTAATCAGTGCGATAACAACGCATGTCGGTTAGGCGGACAAGACCAGCGGTGAATGAGGTAGGTAACGAATGACACATATTTTAATAATTGATGATTCTCCGACCGAGGTTCACGTATTCAAGAACATGCTTCTGAATAACGATATCGAGGTATCGGTTGCCAAGAACGGAGAAGAAGGGATAGAAAAAGCAATCGAGACCAAACCAGACTGTATTCTGATGGATGTGGTAATGCCGGGCAAGAATGGTTTCCAGGCAACCCGCGATCTGAGTCGCAATCCAGCCACTTCGACAATACCGGTGATTATCATTACCACCAAGGATCAGGAAACTGACAAGATCTGGGGCATGCGTCAGGGGGCGAAAGATTACATTGTAAAACCGGCTGTCGAACAGGATTTGATCCAGCGAATCAACAAGGTACTCGGCTTCGATCGCAGCTACGAAGACTGAAAAAGAATCCGCATCGATGTCTATAACTTCGCCGTTTGAATTGCTCAGCAAGCTTGACGCCCGCTGGCGTAAGAATTCCAGTGGCCTGCCCGTAGCCAGGGCAGTTATTGACGACTGGATCGGAATTGGTTTTGCGATCAATGGCATACCCTTGCTGGCGAAGATGGACGACGTCAGTGAAATCCTGCCGCCACCCGAGACAATTCGGGTGCCGGGCGTGACGCATTGGGTAAATGGCCTGGCAAATATTCGTGGCAGCCTGATGCCGATACTTGATATGAACGGGTTTCTATACGGGAAGCCAACCAATATTCGTAAGGAGAGCAGGATATTGATCATAAACAAACTAGGCGTGGTTGCCGGATTGCTTGTCGATGAAGTCTACGGTCTGCGGCGTTTCAAACCGGAAGAACATCAGCAAGAAGTGAATCAGGATGTGGGTTCGATCGGCGAGTATCTCGCCGGAACATTTGTTGACCAGGTACGCCGCTGGAATGTTTTCAGCGTGGAGAGACTGGCCGGAACTGAACATTTCTTACGAGTTGTCTGAACAGCAGGTAGCAAGGCATCGAGGAACCAATGGCAGTATTAGATAAAATAAAAAATTTGCTTCCAGGGCGAAAATCGGGACCTGCTGTGTCCGCTGGCCTGACATTCGATTCCTTCAACAAGAAGTCGGTCATCGTTGGGGTGCTGCTGGTTGTATCGGTGTCGGCAATGGTAGCGCTGTTCAGCTTCGAGAATCTGCAGGCGAGCAAGAACAAGGCCTATACAAGGATAGCTGCTGAACAGCAGATCATATCGCAGCAAATTGCGATCAATGCACTGGAGGCTTCGGCTGGTCAGGACAGGGCGTTCGATCGCCTCGCCGAAAACCAGAATCGCTATCTCGCCACTTTGGACAAGTATAACAATGGCGATGCAACCCAGAGTCTGCCTCCTCTGCCCGCTGATTTTTCGGTCGAATTTTCAAATTTGAAAGCGCTCTGGAGCGACTACGACAAGGATATCACTACCGTGGTAGCGGCCAAGAATTCGATCGCGACGGTAAGCGACTATGTCACCCAGATTAATGAATCGCTGCCCGAATTAATGTCAATATCCGACCGCATAGTAACGGAGCTGGTCAAGGTGGGGGCTCCACGCAAGAATATAGCACTCGCATCGCGCCAGGTTATCCTGCTGCGCAGTATCGAACACAGCCTCAGTCAGATATTAACCGATGGTAATGTGGTTATGACTGCAGCCGATCGTTTCGCCGCTGACTCAGACCAGGTAGAGACGCAATTGCTTGCCATGCTCGAAGGCAACGAGTCCCTGGGGATCGCCAAGTTTACCGGCCCTACCGTGGTCGGCAATCTGTTGCAATTCGCTGATTTGTATTCAGTGGTGAGAAAGAATGTGCGCGAAATACTCGATAATTCGGCACAGATATTCAAGGTGCACCAGGCCGCGCTGAAAATCGATGAGCTCAGTCAGATGGTGCTGTCTGCTGCTGGCGATTTAATCCAGGCAATTGAACGTAGCGGCGAGGCCAACAAAGTATTCAGCCTGATCGGCTATGCGTTTGGATTGCTGGCGCTGTTGCTGTTGATTTTGTTGATCATGATGATCGCGCGAGGATCGCAGTCGAGCCTGGTGGAGTCGCAGGAACAGAATGAAAGGAATCAGCGCGCAATCTTGCGTTTGCTCGATGAAATGACCAACCTTGCCGATGGTGATTTATCGACCCATACAACGGTTACCGAGGATATCACCGGCGCGATAGCCGACTCGGTAAACTACTCGATCGACGCGTTACGCGATCTGGTCAGTACAATTAACAACACTTCGAGTCAGGTCCGCGTCGCGGTCCGTAAAACCCAGAATATGACGGGTGAGCTTGCCGAAGCCAGTGACGAGCAGGCACGACAGATAAGCGCGGCCAGTAGTGCTGTAACAGATATTTCGAAATCCATGTCACAGGTATCCGAGCGTGCATCAGATTCAGCCGAAGTAGCGAGAAAGTCAGTCAGTATTGCGCATAAAGGTGGTGAAACCGTACGCCAGACCATTGATGGTATGGAAACGATTCGTGAACAGATCCAGGAAACATCGAAACGTATCAAGCGACTGGGTGAATCCTCTCAGGAAATTGGGGACATAGTAAACCTGATCACGGAAATATCCGACCAGACCAACATACTTGCGCTCAACGCGGCTATCCAGGCTTCGATGGCGGGCGAAGCAGGTCGTGGCTTCGCGGTGGTCGCTGACGAAGTGCAAAGGCTGGCTGAAAGAACCGGTGATGCAACCAAGCAGATTGAGGCATTGGTGAAAACCATTCAGGCAGATACCAATGAAGCTACGGTATCGATGGAGCAAAGCACCGCCAACGTAGTAAAAGGGGCCAAGCTTACCGAGAATGCGGGCAGTGCACTGGATCGCATCGAGCAGGTTTCGATGAATCTGGCGCAGCGTATTCTGGAAATATCGGATGCAACCCGGGATCAGGCACAGGACAGCGTGCAAATAACTGAGACCATGGACGTTATCCAGGAGATTACCGCGAAAACATCGGAGGGCTCGAACAAGGCGTCAGATTCGATTGGTGAATTGTCCGACATGGTAAAGGAAATGCAGAATTCGGTGGCTGGATTCAAGTTGCCGGGTGCCGAATCGAGCGATAGCGACATGATGCAGGA
>CALDDP010000236.1 GCA_937936805.1 uncultured Gammaproteobacteria bacterium
AATTATCTTGTCGCGTCGCAAACCCAGATTATCGATATAGAGCGTATTACCGACGGACCTGCCGTCAACCAGAAAATCGCTAAACTCCATGTCGTTGTATACCAATAACTGGCTGCTGATGCGAAAATCGAACAAATCACTCGGCCGCATCGCGCTGTAATCACTTTCCTGCTCCAGTTTCTCCAGTCTCAGGTATTCCAGTTCCACAGCCACCGGATCTTCCGGAGTGGGTAACAGGGGTGCGTCAAAATTACCCTTGACCAGAGTCGATTCAAGCTGTCCCAGCAGGCGTTTGTTCTCCTGATGCAGTTCAAGTTTCACCTCTTCGAGAGTGCGGCCGAATGCGTAAGCCCGCTTGAAATCGAGATCAAGCGTGCTTAGCAGGGTCGAACCGGTGCTTCCAGAATCGGTGATGACCTCGATCCAGCCACCCACTTCGAGCTCGCCAGCCGAACCATAAAGATTCATACCCCGACGTTGTGTCGCAACAAGAGGTGTCGATAAGGCAAGGTCGAATGCTTCCAGCACGAATTCCTGATCAGCTTCTGCCACCAGTTCACCCCGGCCAAGCAGTTCACTGCCCAGGCTGAACTGAAAAAGGATGCGCTCCGGGAAAAAATCCACATCGGCGGAAAGTCGAGAGACATCCTCTGACGCTTTCGCCAAAGGTAGCGGCAGCGTAAGCGCCGTGGACTGTAAATTGCTGGCCGCGTTAATTTTTAAAAAGGCCTGCTCGGCCGGCGCCTTGTCACTGGCAAAATTCAATCCGACCTGCCAGTCACTCTTGCCATCCAGGTATCGCGTCAATTCATCCGGTAGCTGATTGAGCAGGTTTTTCGACTCGATCGTTCCGCGGGCATTGACCAGCGTATCGCCGCTCTTTTTTTCAGTGCTGATGTCGATCTTGACCGGATCGCCAAAATATCTTGCGTTGATACCCCTCGCCAGCAGCGCATCCTCGGTGATCAGTAAACGACCATTTATCCCGGCCAGCTTCAGCCCCCAGTTTTTCGCACTGGTCGAGGCATTTTCGAAATCCAGAGCGACCTTGACCCGTTCTTGCGCAAGGTCGTCGCTCAATGGTATCAGCAGATCGATTTTCGCGTTGACGCGTCCACCCAGATCATGCAGGTTACTGACGATATCGCGGTATTCCTCGCCTACCGGCGAACCAATCCAGACGCGCACCGCGTCTGCCGTTGGTACCTGCGCTTGAATCTCAAGTGCAAGCTCGGCTTCGTCGAAATCGGCTATCACCCCGCTGGCGCGCACATTATCAAGCTTCTCATAGCTGACCCGGTCGAGATCAAACGCGTACCCGGCATTATGAAAGAGCATTTTTCCGTTACCGTTTCTAAGCGCTAACCATCCGGGCGCAAAAAACAAGTTGGTATCCTCGACATCGAAATCGACGAAGAATTCCCCTGCCCTTTCACGCGCCAATTCGCGAACGTCACGCAATCTGCCATGTAACTGAAAATCTCCCCTGGGTACGAAGCCTTTTTTAATACCTCGCCGCAGCCATCCCAGGGTCTCTGCAGAAAGAGCTTTGAGCGGCAGGTACTTGTGCGTGCTGCTGGCATCGGTATCGGTAAAATTAGCCCGCATGAATACAAACGGTTGCTCGGCCTGATCGGCAACCAGCCACATACGACCGTTGACCCTGGTGTCCTGATTCTGCGCCATAATATTGTCCGCGGAGAGCACCAGGTCGCCGGTTTCTGACCTGTTTGCAACCACGTCCAGCTTGAGGGAATCGAACTCGAAAGGTGCTTCGAACTCATCGCCAAAATCCAGCCTCACCGCTTCACCATCGAGGCTGGCCTGCAGGCGCCGCGTTCCCAGCAGAAATCTGGCGTTCAGGTTCGACGTACCCGGGTAACCATCGAAAGCCTCACTGCTGACCTGCACCGCCTGACCGCTTAACCTGAAGTCCTCGGGCCGCTCGAGGTCTATACCCAACACCAGGTCCCGCAGTGTCCCCTGAAGGTTTTTACTTGCGATTTGCTGATTGACATTCTGCGGCAGCCACTGGCCAGCTATGGCGGGTAAACTGGATACCTGTATCCGGTCCATCCATGCGGAAATACGGGGATATTCAGTCCCCGTAGTAATCTCCAGTTGCGTGCGGAAACCCGGCACACTGTTACCGTTGATTTCCAGACGATCCACCTGGCTCGTAACAGTCCAGCTGGATTCCCGACCAATGGCATTGAAACGGGCATGATAATCGACCGCCAGCGGTGTCTTGTCCGGGGACGACTGCAGCAGACCCTGCTTGAGCAGCAAATTCCCGTTAACCGCATTGACATCGTAACCCGACATGCTTAACCATACTTCGCCGTCGAGCGTTCCCTGCTGCAGACCCCAGGTTTCCAGGTCAAGCAACTCGGCGATGCGGGCTAACTGCAAATCCGATGAATTGATATAAATCTCACTGCGCTCGGAGTCCAGTACCGATTTGATCAAAACCCTGCGGCCAAGCTCATCCGGCAGGGATGCGCTGAACTGGGTATGAAACTCATCGTTGCGATGATTAATTTGCGCAGCAACGCCGTCAATCTGATAACTGGTTTGCGTTTGCCGATCCTGGATAATCAAACGCCGCAGATCGAGTTTGAGGTAGCGCGGCGCCAGCATCAGTGCCCGCGCAAACTCGGGCATGACAGTTTCATCGTCACCCGGGCTAAGTTCGAGTTCATGGGTCCACCACCGACCCGATTCATCCCTGGTCAATACGAGCTTTTCCAGCTGACCCGAAATCTCCAGCACCACCGGCGCCCTTTCACGCAGGCTGGCCCAGAAATCAAACTCTACCGCCAGTTGGTCGATAAATACCGGCTGTGATTTGTCGGGCAGGTTAATGGAAACGTTATCGACACGCAGAATCGGGTTGAATCGGTTCGCGTCACCGCTCAATCCGGAAAACACAATACCCTCGCTGACGTCACGCGCCAGCAAGTAGTCGATCTCGGATTTGAAATAATCGATATTGACTATCGCCAGGCGCAAGCCACCCATGACCGTCGCCAGCAGAACAACTGCCACGACGAGTAATCCAAGGCTGATCCTGCCTAACAAACCCATTTCAGCAACCTGGAGTATTTATACTGGCACCACGTCATAAGATTCCTGAGACAAATGCGCCTCTACCTGTAGTTTGACCGGAATCTTGATAAAGGTTTCAAGTTCAGCCAGGTTGGTAGCCTCTTCGTCCAGTAAACGGTCGACCACATCCTGATTCGCCATTACCAGCAACTGCTGTGCCTCGTCGTAAAACCTGGCTTCGCGCAGGATTTCACGGAATATCTCGTAACATACCGTTTCGGTCGTCTTTAACGAACCGCGTCCATGGCAGATCTTGCAGGGCTCACAGAGGACGTGTTCGAGACTCTCGCGGGTCCGTTTGCGCGTCATTTCCACCAGTCCGAGGGGCGATACTTCGCATACCTGGGTCTTGGCATGGTCCTTAGCCAGGTATTTTTCCAGCGACTTCAATACCTGTCGCTTATGGCTCTCATGCTCCATATCGATAAAATCGATAATGATGATACCCCCCAGGTTACGCAGCCTGAGTTGTCGCGCTATCGCCTGCGATGCTTCCATATTGGTCTTGAAGATGGTTTCTTCCAGGTTTTGATGGCCTACAAATGCCCCGGTATTAATATCGATCGTGGTCATTGCCTCGGTTTGATCGATAATCAGGTAGCCACCGGATTTCAGGCTGACCTGGCGAGCCAGCGCACGCTGCAATTCATCATCGATATTGTATAGATCAAACAGGGGGCGCTCACCCGGATAGTGTTCGATCCTGCACGGCAGGTCGGGTATGTAGCGCTTCGAAAAACTGGTCATTTTCTGGTATGTTTCACGCGAATCCACTTTTACCAGCGTGGTATCGACGCCCACCATGTCGCGCAGGGTACGTATCGACAGGGGCAGGTCCTCGTGTATGACGCGTCCTGGCGGCACCTGGTCGACACTTTCGAGCAGCGAGGCCCATAGCTTGGAGAGAAAACTGATATCACGCCGCAACTCCACTTCATCGACGCCTTCCGCCGCAGTACGAATAATGCAACCGCCAAGCTGGTTTTCGCTGCGGCAGGTTTCAAGCAGGTTTTTCAGGCGCTCGCGCTCGACTTCATCTTCTATCTTGACCGAGATACCCACGCTCGACGAATTGGGCATGTATACCAGGTAACGCGACGGAACCGATATACTGGTTGTTAAACGCGCACCCTTGGTACCCATCGGGTCCTTGACTACCTGCACCAGCAAATTCTTGCCTTCATGCAACAGGTCATTGATCGCGACCCGGGTGCCGGCTTCGTCACCATTCGTGTTTTCATCAACATAATCGATATCCGACACGTGCAGAAACCCTGCCTTCTCCAGCCCGATATCGACAAAAGCCGCCTCCATTCCGGGGAGCACCCGGTTAACCCGACCCTTGTATATATTGCCGACGATACCGCGACTGCGCTGACGTTCAATACTGACTTCCTGCAGCGCGCCATTTTCGACAATGGCAACCCTGGTTTCCTGGGGCGTTATGTTTACGAGTATTTCTTCAGTTATGATCATAATTAAAACAGTTCAATTTCAGCGTTGCGCAATAACTCGGCAGTTTCGAACAGCGGCAGCCCCATTACCGCCGAGTAGCTGCCTTCAAGGTGGTCGATAAACATCGCGGCCTTGCCCTGAATAGCGTAGGCACCCGCCTTGTCCATCGGCTCCGCGGTCGCGCAGTAAGCCTGTATCTCCTGCGCCGACAAGGACCTGAAACTTACCCGATTCCGGGTCAGGCGCAATGCAATATCGCCTTTCGAGGCTAGCGCAACGGCCGTTAAAACCATGTGTTGCCTGGCAGACAATTGTCCCAGTATACAGCGACACTGATTTCGATCAGCGGGTTTGCCGATAATATCGTCATCAATAGCAATTGTAGTATCTGCCGCCAGCACTACACATGATTCCTCGCTTCCGACAATTTGTTCGGCGGCAATCTGCGCCTTGCTGGTTGCGATGCGACATACGTATTCGGCAGGCGATTCCGCGGACAACCTGGACTCGTCTATATCGATATCGTGTACTAAAAACTCGACCCCGATCTGATGCAGCAATTCAGCGCGGCGCGGAGACCTGGAGGCAAGATAAATCATACTGTAATAATAGCCTGAATGCAGGCCAAGGTCGCCTACTCGCGATGATACGGATGGCCCTGCAGGATCGTCCAGGCGCGGTATAACTGCTCTACGAGTACTATTTTAACCAATGCATGCGGCATCGTCATTCTGCCGAAGGAAACCCGGTGCTGACAGGCCCTGATACACTCCTCCGACAGCCCATCGGGTCCGCCGATCACCAGGTTTACCCGTGGAAACTCAAACATCCAGCGTTGCAGGCTTTTGGACCAGTCGGCGCTTGACCATTGCTCACCCCGTTCATCGAGCGCAATATTCAGACTGCCGGCGGCCAGCTTCCCCAGGATCAACTCGGATTCACGTTGTTGCTGACGGGCTGGAGACTGTTGCGATTTACGCGCTGGTAGCGGTATGGTGACCTGTTTCAGAGACAGTTCCCGCGGCAGACGTTTAAGGTAGTCGTTACAGGCCAGGTCAACCCATGCAGGAAATTTTTGTGCGACATTAATGAGCTGAATCTGCATCCTCAACCGCGAGTTCTTCGCCCCAGAGCTTTTCAAGTTCATAGTAAAGGCGTACATCGGGCAACATGATATGCACGATCACATCGCCGAGATCGACCAGCACCCATTCACCCACATCCTCGCCTTCGATCCCTAATGCCGGCTCGCCGGCCGCCTTCGCGGCCTCGATTACCGACTCGGCAATAGCGCTGACATGACGGGTAGAGTTGCCACTGGCGAAAATCATGTAATCGGTGAAACTGGACTGTGCACGCACATCGAGCACGACTATATTGTCCGCCTTGAGCTCTTCCAGCGCCTGCAGAGCCAGTTTTCTGGTTGCTTCGGCCCGTAAATTGGCAGAGATTGATTCAGTCACCTTGCTTCCGATATAAATTGTGTTTTTCGATATAATCCACCACCGCCGGGGGCAGACACTGCCGGGGTATTCTACCCGCATCCAGTGCCACACGCACTGCGCTGGAAGAACAATCGATCGCCTCGACTTCTAGCAGCAGAATTGCACCGGCGGTGTGCCTTGACAATTCCTCCGCTGACGCGACTCGATGTTGACTGAACAATTCCCGGTCGACCTCGAAACCGGGACGATAGCAGACCACCAGGTTCGCCAGTTGCAGGATTTCCTGTGGTGATTTCCAGCTATCGAAACCGTTAAAGGCATCTGCCCCCAATACCAGCGCCATAATCGAGTCAGTTCGGCGACGCATCTCGCGCAAACTATCGATACTGTAGGAAGGCCCGTCGCGATCGATTTCGACGGTATTCAGGCTGAAAGCCGGTTGCCCGGCGATAACCAGGTCAATCATTGCGCAGCGATGCGTCGTCGCTACACGCGGCGGGTCTCGATGCACCGGCAATGCGCAAGGCATGAACTGTAACTGTTGCAGGCACAGCCGGTCGACCAGCTGGGTCGCGATATGCAAATGCCCGTTGTGAATCGGATCGAAGGTACCGCCCAGGATGCCAATCATATCAGGCGCGTATGCTTCCTTCTCCGAAGACGACGTATTTCTGCGAAGTCAGACCTTCGAGCCCTACCGGGCCGCGGGCATGCAACTTGTCGGTACTGATGCCAATCTCGGCACCCAGTCCATACTCGAAACCATCGGCAAACCCGGTCGACGCGTTGACCATGACCGAACTCGAATCGACGCGTCGCAAAAATTCCCGGGTGTGACTGTAGTTTTCGCTGACAATCGCATCGGTATGCTGCGAGCCATAGTTATTAATATGCTCGATCGCCTGGTTCAGATCATCGACAATTCGAATCGACAGAACGGGAGCGAGGTATTCGGTGTACCAGTCATCTTCGCTCGCCGTACTGATACGCTCAGCGTCAAACTCGCGACTGCGCTCGCAGCCACGCAGCTCGACACCTTTGGCAGACATGCTCGCGATGATTTCAGGCATTACCCGGGGCGCAATCGCGCTGGCCACGAGCAGCGTTTCCATGGCGTTACAGACCCCGTAACGCCTGGTCTTGGCATTCACCGCGATCGCGACGGCTTTGTGCAGATCCGCATGGTCGTCGATATAAACATGACACACGCCATCGAGATGCTTGATCACCGGAATCACCGATTCACTGGCAATGCGTTCGATCAGGCTTTTGCCACCCCGTGGAATAATCACATCGATACAGTCCCGCATTCTCAACAAATGGCCAACTGCGGCGCGGTCACTGGTATTGACAACCTGCACCGCGGCTTCATTTAAGCCGGCTTGTTGCAAACCTTGCTGGATAGACAGATAAATCGCCTGGTTGGAATAAAGCGCTTCCTTGCCACCACGCAGAATACTCGCGTTGCCGGACTTGAGACATAACGCGGCGGCATCCACGGTTACGTTTGGGCGCGACTCGTAAATGATCCCAATGACCCCAAGCGGCACACGCATCTTGCCTACCTGAATACCGGAAGGACGGTAGCGTAATTCACTTATTTCGCCTACCGGGTCGGGTAGCCCGGCCACCTGCTGCAAGCCTTCGATCATCGCATCGATACGCGCCGGGTTGAGCTCCAGTCGTTCCAGCATCGCCGCACTGACCTCGTTATCGCCAGCCGCCGCCAGATCCTTTTTATTTTCCTGCAAAATGGTTGCGCGCTGTTGATCGAGTACTGCTGCGATTTCAAGCAACGCCCGATTCTTGGCCTGCGGTTGGGCATGCGCGAGTTCGGCAGCTGCGGCGCGCGCGGCACGTCCCAGGTCAGCTGTATACTGACTCAAATCAATACCCGTTTCGTTATCCAGTGCGGCGCTCATCTTTAATTCCAATATCACCACTGAAGTCGGCAACCAGTGATTTAATTTCAAACCATTCCTGGCGGGGAAAATCGCTGCCCTGCTGCCCCTTGCCAAGGCGATCTAATGTAGCACAGCTTTGCAGCAAACGCTCAATCTGCGCAACCCCTAATCTACCCAGTGCCGCCTGGTAGAGGCGCTGTTTGTTACGCCAGATGCGTAACGCCTGCCAGGTGCGATCATTCAGCCCACCACTGCGCTGGGCCTGCTTGAGCCGGTCGAGCTGTTCCAGCGCAGACTGCAAAGCCCAGCGCAACTGCGTGGTGGCATATCCTTCCGTCTCCAGGCTTTGCAGAATTTTGAGCGCACGCCGGGTTTTACCTGCCAGGCAGGCATCGACCAGCAGAAAGTGACTATAGCGGGCAGATTGCGCGACCGAGGCTTCGATCGTCTCGAAATCGATAACCTCCTGGTCAGAAAAACGTATCGCCAGCTTTTCCAGCTCCTGATCCGCCGCCAGCAAATTCCCTTCGGTGCGTTCGGCGAGGAACTGTGCGGATTGCACATCGATATTAAGGCCCTTGTTGCGAGCTCTTTGCAGTAACCAGTCGGTTAACTGGTTATCGTAAACCGGCTTAAGTTCGACTACTTCACCTGCAGCCCGGATGGCCTTACACCAGCTGGCGTTTTTCGACTGTCGATCGAGTGCCGGGGTGACAAAGATATAGACATTGTCTGCGGCCGCCTGTGCGCAAAGCTGCTGGATTACCTTGCCACCCTGTTGCCCCGGCTTTCCGCCAGGCATGGTGACGATACGACACTTGCTCTGCGAAAACAGCGACATCATATCGCCTTCTTCGAGCAGCTCCTGCCAGTTGAAGCCGATGTCGGTCTGCAAATTCAGAATATCTTCAAACCCGGCCTCGCGCAGTGCGCCGCGGGCGTCATCCAGCCAGTCCCGGGCCAATAGAGGCTCGGCGCTGGCAAGCAGATATACGGGTTTAATATCTCGTGTAATTTGGGATCCCTGCATCGGCGATATGCTACCACAGCTCTCAAACTATCCTCGCTTTCACACGCCACTTTGCGGAAGAAAATATCCCTGCCTGCAGATAAACCATAAAAGACACCCTGCCGTTGTTTAGCATTTATAGACTTGATCCTGGATAACACCCTTCGGGTAACCCGGTGAAGTCCCTCGCGCCGTAAAGGCCGGGTGCTGAAGAAGGGCTGATTTTGACGGGTCAGGCCGCAGGGACGCGGCCTGTGGCGAGTCGAGACATGGATGTCGAGTCTCGCCTTGCCCGTCGAAATCAGCCCTTCTTCAGGTAGCCGCAGGCCACCCGGTCAGGCGCGAGGGACTTCACCGGGTTACCCTGACATTGGGTCGCTGTCTTGTGGATATAGTTTGCGAAAGCGGGATGGTGCGGAATTAAAAGGGTCCCCGGTCTGGGGAGACGCGAGGACCCGTAGATCACCTGCATATTCCATCCAGCTGCATCCTGCAAGGCATCCTGCCTGTGCTGTAACGGAACGAGTTCCTGATTACATTTCCATAAACTGGATTCATACAAGCAAGAGAAAGTATATTCGCAGACACTGTCCAACCCTATTCGAATTGACCGCTTGACCTGTAATCCCGGGCGACAGTTTTTGTAAGATTATGCCTACAGCATTAAATTTCGCGTAAACCGTCAGAGGGCTCGATACGCGCCGCACGTACGCCACCCAGAATAGCGGCGAAAATTGCAATGAGGATGGTCATCCCGAGAGCCCACAGGAAATGTTCAGCGAGCAGAAAACACAGCGCCCGGTCGAGGTTGAGCTGTGGCGCGAGAAAGTAATTAATCAGGTATTCGAAGGCCAGGTAGACCAGTACCGCGAGCAGCCAGCCAAGCACTGCCGTATAACATGATTGCAGGACTGGAAATATTACAATGCGCCCGCTCTTGAACCCGACCAGCCTTAACACGCTGAGCTCCTTGCGTTTTCTATCGACGTTGGCCCACAGGCTCGCACCCAGCGAGAAAGAAAACCCGATCGCGCCGACACAGGCGATAATCCAGAAAATCACTGACAGGTTTTCATCGATCGCCTGTACGGTTTTGATCTCTCCTACATTGGCCTTGACCCTGGCGCCCGCTTGTTCGAGGTCGTTGACAAGGCTTTCAACGTCATAAATCGATCGCGCATAAAGCCG
>CALDDP010000237.1 GCA_937936805.1 uncultured Gammaproteobacteria bacterium
CTTGGATTTGAGCTGGACGACAGGCTATTGCGACGAGCCGGACTCGACTATCGGGAATGGGCTGATGTAAACACTTTCGAAAACTATGATGAATTTATTAATACATGCGAATTCAACAACTTATACGCATTTACCACCAGGTCGCGGAAAGCTTACAGTGACGCCGCCTTCCGCCCTGGCGATGCCCTGTTGTTTGGCCCCGAGAGTCGAGGTTTACCGGATGAAATCCTGAACTCACTGCCCGGTGACAACAAGTTACGGATCCCGATGGTCGCGGCTTCGCGCAGCCTGAACCTGTCGAACACGGTTTCGATAGCTGTTTATGAAGCCTGGCGGCAACAGGGGTTTGACCACTAGGCCGATTTCACTCGTGACCCTGGGGCCGGCTCTCGAGGTCACGCACCGCATCCTGGGGATTCTTGCCCTCGTACAGCACACGGTAAACTTCAGTAATAATCGGCAGATCGAGATCGAGCTCGGCGGCCTTGCTATGGATAGCCCTGGCCGCGCGTAATCCCTCGACGGTCTGACCGACTTCAATTTCGGCATGCGACACGCTTTTACCCTGCCCGATCGCCAGACCGAAACGCCGGTTTCGACTCTGGTTGTCAGTACAGGTCAGAATTAAATCACCAAGCCCCGCCAGGCCCATCATGGTTTCCTGGTGCGCACCCAGTTGCGTGCTCAAACGCATGATTTCAGCAAGCCCCCTGGTCATTAAAGCGGCGCGCGTATTGGCGCCAAAACCAAGCCCATCGGCAATACCGACCGCAATCGCGAGCACATTTTTAAGCGCCCCGCCGAGTTCTACACCGATGATGTCTTCGCTTGTATAAGCCCGAAAGTGATTTCCGCGCAGCAGCTCGGCAAAGTCACTCGTGGTTGACGCGTCATTACCCGCACAGGCAATCGCCGCGGGCAATCCCCTCGCCACCTCAGTCGCGAAAGTCGGGCCTGAAATTACCCCGTAACGATATCCGGGCAGCGCCTCGTCGATGACTTCATGCAGTAGCTTACCCGATTCGATCTCGAACCCCTTACTCGCCCAGAACAGCGCCTGATCTGGCTTCAGCAGGGGTTTCAGCTCTTGCAGCAGGGCGCGAAAACCCTTGCTCGGAATGGCAATCAGCAGGAATCGCGCGTCCTCGATGGCAGCTACCAGTAACGCTTGCGGATCGATATTCTCGGCCAGCGTAAAACCGGGAAGATAGTCGCTATTTTCGCGCAGCTCACGCAAGCGCTCGATGTGGTCCGCCTCGTGCCCCCAGAGCCTGACCTGCAGACCGTTACGGGCAAGCTGCATTGCCAGCGCAGTTCCCCAGGAACCTGCGCCAAGCACCGCAACGATTTCAGTCATCGCCTAATGTGTGACTTCGGCTGCTTCGGTGTCCGCAGCGGCCTCGCCCTGTTCTTCATGCTGCTGTTGCAAATGCTGTTGATACAGAGCGTCGAAATTAACCGGCGTCAAGACCAGTGGCGGGAAGCCCCCTCGCACCGACAAATCCGACACTACTTCCCGCGCATAGGGAAACAGGATATTCATACACTGACTACCCAGCAGGTAGCTTCTCTGTTCATCTTCGAAACCATCAATCTGAAACAGGCCCGCTTGATGGACTTCGACCAGGAAAGCGGTTTCGTCCTCGATCGATACGGTCGCGGTAATACTCAGCACGGCCTGGTAAATATCTGCTTCGATATGGCTCTGCTTGTTAGCCAGGTTGAGCTCGATTTTAGGCTTCCATTTTTCGAAACTAAAAGACCTGGGTGAGGTTGGTGACTCAAAAGATACATCCTTGACATAGAGCTTCTTGATCGCGAACTGCTGCGTGTTTTCAGTTGATTCATTCATAAGTTTTTACTTTTTGCTGAGGGGTAAATGAGCTTCCTGCCAGGCCATCAGGCCACCATTCAAACTGTACACCTTGTCGAACCCCTTCTTGCTGAGTTCCCGGCAGGCCGTGCCGGAGCGCGCGCCGGTTTTACAGTAAACCAGCATGGTTTTATCCTTGTGCTTTTCAAGTTCATCGATGCGTTTTGCTACCGCGCCAACCGGAATCTGGATCGCCCTGGCAATTTTACCGCCAATCGTTTCCGACGGTTCGCGCACGTCAAGTACGACGACATCTTCCTGATTCATCAGCTGTACGGCGGCGGCCGGTGTCAAACTGGCAAAACGTTGCGTCGCGATTTTCAATTCATTGAAAAAGACCAGCGCCAACAGCACTACAAAAGCGATCACCAGGTAAGGGTGGTTCATCGCAAATTCTGAAATTTGAGCCAACATAAAAGGAAAAACTGGGTTGCCAGGGAAAAATATTTATTCGGTGGAACAGAACACTTCCTGCATCATTCCAATCAATCGCAGCGTGCGTTCGTCGCCAACACGATAAAAAACCTTGTTCGCATCCTTGCGCGACGACAGTATACCTTTATCGCGTAAAATGGCGAGGTGTTGCGAAATATTACTTTGCGAAGTACCGACATTTTCAACGATACCCTGCACGCAGACTTCACGACTTCCCAGGGTACAGAGAATTTTCAGCCGCAGCGGATGCGACATGGCCTTGAGAGAACGCGAGGCAATTTCAATATCGGCAGCCCGCGCGAGCAGTTGTTCGCTATCAATAGCCGCCACAGAGTCAGTTTTCATTTGCTTAAGCGTATTACCAAACGTTAATATTAGAAAATGATTATGAATAAACCCCGGCCCAATGTCTACATCGCTGCCACGTAAACTATTACTGATGCTGCTGGTGGCCGGACTGGTCAGCAGTTCATTTGCGATAGCCGCAGACAAGGCGACCAGTGAGAAACAGCTCAAATCAGTACTGCGAAAAATCGACAAACTGAAACAGGCTATCGATGTCAAGGAAGACAGCAAGTCACGCTATATCAAACAATTGAAAACCATCGAGGGCGATATTGGCAGGCTCGGCCGGAAGATCCGGGCACTCGGCAAAGAGATCGCCGGCAAGAAGTCGGAGCTCAAGTCCCTGCGCGACACCCGGCTGGAGCATCAACGCCAGCTCAGCCGGGAAAACGAATACCTGGCCGAACAGGTATACGCGGCGTTCACCCTGGGCCGGCAGGAAAAGGTCAAACTTCTGTTCTCCCAGCAGGATCCGGAGACGTTACAACGCAACCTGGTCTACTACCAGTATTTTTCCAATGCGCGCGTCGATCTGATCAACTCGGTTCAGGGCAATATCGACAAGATCATTGAAACCGAACAATTGATTCAGCAGGCGCAACTCGATCTGGAGAAAAATCAGCAAGCCTTGAACGAGCAGAAAAAGCAACTCGACCGGGATCTAGGTAAACGCAAAACAATAATAAGCTCGCTTGATAAGCAGTTGAAAAAGCAGGGCGGCAGTCTTTCCAGGCTTGAAGATGAAGCGAAGCAACTACAAAACCTGATCCAATCGATCGAGAAATTATTTGTCGATGCACCCGAGTCTTCAATCTCGCGCAAATCCTTTGCCAAGTTGAAGGGTAAGCTTGCCTGGCCGCTCAAGGGCAAGCTTAGAAGACTGTTCGGCCGCACCAAGCCACAATCGGACTTACGCTGGCAAGGCGTCAGGATCGAAGCCGCAAGCGGCAGTCACGTGATGGCGGTATCGCATGGTCGGGTCGCATTTGCCGACTGGCTGCGCGGTCTGGGCAACCTGATAATTATCGATCATGGCAATTCATACCTGTCGCTCTATGGTCACAACGAGTCCCTGTTTAAAACCGCCGGCGACTGGGTTGAAGCAGGCGAAGTCATCAGCAGCGTCGGCAGCAGTGGTGGCGAGCAAAAGTCCGGCCTTTATTTCGAAATCCGCAAGAAAGGCAAGCCGCAAAACCCGACCCGGTGGTGCAAATCCGGCAATCGTTTCGCATCGGGTTAGCGCCGGCAGGGACAGCCAGGCGCAGAAACCAGCAAAATCCCGCAATTTGCAGTAGAATTCGACTTTTTTGACCCCCACTTTTGAACTGTTTACAACTTATTGAGCCTTATCTGGTCTACAATACTTAATCAATCTAGAGCCGACGCGGGTTAGCGGAGACACGAATGCTGAAGAATTTGAGAACATCTACCTTATTTCTGAGTGGAACACTGCTCGGACTTTCCCTGGCGGTCGGCCACAGCGTATACGCTCTCAAGGATAACGATCAAATCCCATTCGAGGATTTACAGGCTTTCACCGAGGTATTCTCCAGGGTCAAGTCCGACTACGTCGAGTCGGTGGATGATAAAAAACTAATCGAGGACGCGATCCGCGGCATGCTCAACGGGCTCGATCCCCACTCATCGTTTCTCAATACCACCGAGTTCAGCGATTTAAAAATCGGCACCACCGGGCAGTTTGGCGGGCTCGGTATCGAAGTCGGCATGGAAAACGGATTCGTCAAGGTTATTTCACCGATTGACGATACCCCCGCATCCCGCGCCGGCGTCCAGGCCAGCGATATCATCATCAAGCTCGATGATAAGTCGGTCAAGGGCATGACCCTGAACGAAGCCGTCAAGATGATGCGCGGCAAGCCCAACACCTCGATCGACCTGACGATCGTGCGTGAAGGCGAACCCAAGCCGCTGGTAATCCAGATAACACGTGAAATCATCCGCGTCAAAAGCGTCAAGAACCGCATGCTCGAACCCGGCTATGGTTATGTCCGAATCACTAATTTCCAGTCACGTACCACTACCGATCTATTAAAAGCGATTTCCGACCTGCAAAAACAGGAACGACTCAAGGGCATGGTGCTCGATCTGCGTAATAATCCCGGCGGCGTACTCAACGGCGCCGTCGGTGTTTCCGACGCCTTTATCAACGATGGTTTGATCGTCTACACCGAAGGACGCATCGATGATTCCAGTCACCGCTACCAGGCCACCCCGGGCGATAGTCTCAACGGAGCGCCACTGGTCGTGTTACTCAACGGCGGTTCCGCCTCGGCTTCTGAAATTGTGGCCGGCGCCATCCAGGACCACAAGCGTGGCATCATCATGGGCACCAAGTCATTCGGCAAGGGTTCCGTGCAAACCATCCAGGAATTGCGCAACGGTTCGGCGGTTAAGCTGACCACCGCTCGCTACTTCACTCCCAACGGACGCTCGATCCAGGCCAAGGGAATCGAACCGGATATCGTGTTAAGCACCCTGAAATTATCGGCGAACGACGAAAAGGCGGACGAATCCTATTCCGAAAGTGACCTGGAAGGGCGTCTGAGCAATCCAAACGGCGAAAGCGAAGACGGCGAAAAGGCCGGCTCTGAAACTGAAAGCCTGGCCCAATCCGACTTTCAGTTGTACGAAGCACTCAACTTGCTGAAAGGCCTGACCATACTCAGCGAAATCAATCAAAGCTAAACCCGGTGTTGATGACACGCGCCTGGCTGATCCTGTGCATAGCCTTTGCCACCGTGGCCGAGGCCGACCAGCGACCGGTGCTTTCACTGGTTATCGACGACCTCGGCTATTCACTGGATAATGGCATGGCGGCCATTGATCTCAATGGCAATCATACTTACGCCATTTTGCCGGGTGCAGCTTACAGCCAGAAACTGGCTCAGCATGCGCATCAGCAAAACAAGGAAGTCATCCTGCATCTACCGATGCAATCGATCAACTCTACCGCCGCGCACGAACCCAATGCGCTCAATGAAGCGATGGATGAGGATCAACTAACGACCAGCGTGCATGACCTGCTGGCGAAAGTTCCATTTATCCGCGGCGTGAACAACCATATGGGCAGCCACCTGACAGAGTTCGACTTTTTCATGCGCCCGGTGATGGACAGTATTCGCGGC
Source organism: uncultured Gammaproteobacteria bacterium (assembly GCA_937936805.1). Lineage (GTDB taxonomy): Bacteria > Pseudomonadota > Gammaproteobacteria. Next base: position 5,800 of record CALDDP010000237.1, read on the forward strand.
TACAACCCGGGGCTGTATTTTCTCGACAGCCGCACTTCTCCCCGCAGCGTGGCGCACGCCCAGGCGCTGGACGCCGGATTGAAATCGATTAGTCGCGATGTTTTCCTCGACAACGAGCCCAATCCCGAGTCGATTCGACTGCAGTTCAATATCTGGTTGACCAAGGCGCGCTCGCGCGGTTCGGCAATCGCTATCGGCCACCCCTACTCGAATACGATCGAGGTGTTGCGTGCGCAGTTGCCTGCAACCAACGGCGAGTTTGAATTCTTACCGATATCGAAATTAATCGAGACACGTAAACAGCGAGGATTTTCCGCCGACTGGCGTGATCAGTTATCCGCGTTAACTACCACCCGGTAATTACAGCGGCGGCTTTTGGTAGCCGCCCATCAAGGTTTCGATCTTCAACGCCAACGCCAACACAATATCCTCGCGCCAGGGCGCCGCTACCACCTGGACACCAACCGGCAAGCCTTCAGCACTGCTGCCGGCACGCACCGATAGTCCCGGCCAGCCCAGCAAATTATGTATCGTGATGTAACTCCAGTCATCGAAACTATCGTTATGTGACGCTTGATGCGGACGCGCCAGTGAATGCGCCGGGGGACACAGGATGGCGTCATAATCGGCAAAGAAGCCGAGCGCCCGGCTACGAGCTTCGTCGATAGCCTCCATCAGGGCTGGATCGAGGCTATTGGCTTTTGCGATTCCTTCGGCGGTAAAATAGCCTTCGAGATCGGGACCCGGCTGCTGCGTACCATAGCGTTGCAGTAACCGCATGATCAATCCGGTATTAGCCGACTCGCGCAACTCGGTGCTGAGATTCACCAGTTCGCGCATACCGGGTAGCAGTTTGTGCTCGATGTGAAACTGCTGCGCCTGTAACTTACCGGCAGTTTCGGCAACCACCCGCTTAATATCCTCGTCCGCTGCCAGTATTCCATTGTCGGCATACCAGGCAATACGCAACTTTGACAGGTCAACTTCTGCCGGATTACCGACAGGCACCGGCACGACCGCGGGATCGCGTCCGTCCGGGCCACAGATTATCGGCAAGGCCAGAACGAGGTCTTCGACATAGCGTGCCATGGGCCCTATCTGGGTCAACGAATCCATCACTCCGGCGGCATGAGGAACGATATGGCCGCTGCGTGGAGTGCGCCCCGAGGTTGGCTTGATACCGGTAATCCCGCAAAGATGCGCCGGCTCGCGGATACTACCACCTGTATCTGACCCCAATTCTAACGCTGCTCCACCACAAGCAATGATAGCGGCCGAGCCGCCACTACTGCCCCCGGGACTACGCGCCAGATCGTAGGGGTTGAGGGTACGGCCATAGATCAGGTTATTGGTTTCACCGCTCAGGGTAAGTTCCGGTGTGTTGGTTTTACCGAGCAATACCGCACCGGCGTCACGCAGACGCGCTACGACCGGAGCGTCCTGCGACGGAATAAAATCTTTTCGCCCCATGGTGCCGCCGGTCGAGACAATACCTTCACTATCGAGCGAATCCTTGATCGTGATAGGCACGCCATGCAGCGGACCCCTGAATCTGCCACCGGAGGCTAAGCGGTCGAGTTCATCGGCCTCGGCGCGCGCACGCCCGGCAACGAGCTGCACTACCGCATTAATTTTCGGGTTGACCTGTTCGATCCGCGCGAGACAGGCATCAACGATTTCACGCGAGGTCAGATTACCCGCTCGGATTTCAGCAGCGATTCGGCTTGCGGACCAGTAGATAGCGTCAGGCATGAACGCGATTATCGATCTCTCAGCCCTGATTATCCAGTCTCGATTTCGCGGTGGGAAAACGAGCCACAAACTCAACGCCACGCACGTCCAGGGGCTGCAATACCAGCTTTGCCGAACGCTTACGATTTTGCAGCTCGAGCACCCAGCGCGGTATGAGCGGGTCCCTGCCATCGAGATGGCTACTGCTTTCATCGCGCTTCAAATCCGTTATCACCTGGGGCTTGCGGGCGGCCCGCCGACTGACCTCTATACTGACTACCGGCGACGCGAAGGACCAGCTGCATTTATTAACCGTTTCATCGACGCTTTCATCAAGTTGACAGCGCGGCTTGCCGTTGACATTGGTTATACCGACCTGCTGCTTATGCAACTCACCGTTCGCCAGCTTGATACTCAACGACAACTGATCTGTATCGTTATCGATATTTTCAAATGCAACGGTGCCTTCGAATCCCTTGGCAATTTCGTTGACGAAGTAGAGACCGAGGCCTTTTCCGTGGTGTTCACGGATCCGGCGAGACGAAAACCCGAGCTGATAAATCTTGTCCTTCTCGTCATCCTTGATGCGCGGGCCACGATTGTAAACCTTGAATTCCACCTCGCCATCACGATGCGCCAGTGATATCGCCACCTTGCTATACCTGTTTTTGTGTTCTTTTTGTTGCGCATAGTAGAGCGCGTTGTTTATCAGGTTCTCGATCAGCAACACCATGTGATTCGGATTGCCCAGCATTTCATTGTCGGTGCGCAGCTGGATATTAAACTTGGCATCCTGGTGGCGTGACGGGCACTTCCACTCCTGGTGCAGTTCAAGGTCGTCGAGATTGTCGGTGATCGGCAACAGGGCGCGACGTAGCGCCTGAGTCATCATGAAGATCGGGGTAAACGGCGATGTATCGTCACCCGAATCACTCAACATGGATTGAAAGTAATGCTCTTCGCAATCGTAAATCCGGTTGGCGACATGCAGCGCTATATTATCCGTGGTGGAAAGGTCGAGCAGATCCCACAGGTAAAGCAGTCCGTCGGCGGCATCCTGGATTTGCTGCTCCTGCCCAGGCTCGCAATTCAAGCGGGCGCGTTGCAGGGCAGTTTGTGCCTTGTCATAGCTGATCACACCATTGTGGCGCACTTCGGAGGCGATGTTTTTAAAATGCAGGAACTTTTCGTCGTACTCGATGGTTTCCAGTAACCGTTCGCTGATGAACATCTTCAGTTTATCGGCGTGATCGGAGTAGGTTCGCGCCCGGGTACCCAGCTCGCGCCTGGAATCAAACAGTTCGCTGATCTGGGCCTGGTACTGTTGCAGTTGGTTCCTGCTGCGGGCAGTCGATTTCAGGTAAAACCAGATATCGAAAACAACCAGCAGCACCAGTACAGCACCCGCGATGAGCAGATTTTGAGCTTGCCGCATCGGTTCCGGCAAGGGCTCGGTCGAAAACAGCCCGGGGTTAGCCAGCAGGAACTGCCAGCAAATCATGCTCAGCGCACCCAGTGTACTTAACCAGGGATAATAGACTCGGGCGGGTTTCATTTACTCTTAGTGCCCGGTGGCTTCCAGTAGTAAGCGCCTTCATCGCCAAAGGTGACGATACCTTCTCCCTTGTTACACAGTGCGCTGAAGCCGCCTTCCCGCTCTTCGACGGCATCGAAGGCACGGCGTAAAGTTTTGATGTGCTGGCGGTAACTGGCGTAGGAAAATTTTTCCGCATCCAGTTCGAGTCGTTCGGTAATCTGTCCTGCGGTCAAAGGTCGCGGAGACGCATCCATCAGTTCACGCAACAGTTTACGCGGCGTCGGCGCCAGTGGTCGTTTGGCGTTGCTCGGATTCATCAGGCGCTGTCCCTTCCAGTAGACATTCCAGGTGTTCAGGTCGATGGTAAGCTCGCCGCTGCTGATAATATTGATCGTCGAGGACAGATTTGAATCGATATAGGTCTGCCTGAGCGCAGCCTTGATGCGCCAGCAAAGCACCTGCTCGACATTATGTTGGTGCTTGGCGATGAAATCAGTCGCGGAAAACTGTTCCAGCGCCTCGCGTTCGATTTCGGTGCCACTATGCTCCGACAGGTAAATAATAGGTAACTGTGGCCACTTTTTACGTAACGCATTGGAAACCGAAAAGCCGGCCTGGTCATTGCCATTCATGCGCGCATCCAGCAGGGCGACGTCAGGCGGCGAATCCTTTTCCGTCAGCGCTATCTTCTGCCGTGCGGCCTCGGCAAAGTTATATACCGCGAGCGAGTTCGGCTTGCCGTCGAAGTCTTCCTTCTCCAGCATGGGAGAAAATTTCCTGATCCAGTGAGATTGGTCCTCGACCCAGAAAATAGTCGCCATCAGCGGGCCAGGTCCTTATTTTTTAACATAGTTCTCAAGTATATCCGGGCCTCGCAGGGCTGCAGCGCAACGCCCGGTAATGTGAATTATTTCGAAATAAAACAGTGGTTTGCTGAAATTTATAGCTGCTTTTCCCGTTTTTCACCGATTTTTCACAGCCTCCCTCTAAATTTAGTCCAACTTCCAAGACAAATGAGGCAAAGCAAATGTTTAACGAAATTCTGACCGTATGGTCGAGCCAACCGGGTATTTCCGCCACTATCTGGCTTACGATACTGGTGTTCGTCGCCTACCTGGCACGTAATCCGGCACACGCATTGATCCGTTCCACCGGCAGGGCGATTTATTTTGCCTGCCGATTATTCGCAACATCGTTGCGACATCTCGAAACCAGCCTGCAAAGACGCAATAAAGAAGTCGTACTGTCGCTCGGACAGGATGCCTGTGAACGCGCTATCGAACGTGAGTTCCATCGCGTCAATGCAGTGGTAACGCGGGACCTGAGCGCCTATCCGGCACTGCATCGCCAGATCAGCGATACCATCGACAAAATCGAAGAAGACTACCAGGCGGCAACCGATGCACCACCGTTGCCACCCGCCTGGCTGGAAGCGGTAGATTCAATCGCCAGCATTCCGCGCACCGGTGACGCTACCGTGTGCACCATTCTCGACAACATCGGTAAAACCCTCGAAGGCGCACACCAGGAAACGCAAAAAGCCTACCGCAAATCGACCCTCGAACGGCACAAGCTGCTCGGTGCGATGCAGCCGCAATGGCGCAACCTGGGACAGTCACTGACACGCGTCAAGGAGACCATCGATGGACTCGAGGAGCGCTCGACCGAAATCGACAAACAGATGAAGTCCTACGAATCGATTCGTAACGGCGAGGATACCGTGACCCGAACGCTGTCTTCGTCATCGCTCACCCAGTTCTTCATTTCCACACTGGTACTGGTGATCGCCGTGTTCGGTGGCCTGATCAACTTTCAGCTGATCGCGATGCCGATGTCTGAAATGGTCGGGGGCACCAGTTACATCGGTCCGATGCGCACCTCTGATATCGCCGCCCTGGTCATAATCATGGTCGAGATTGCCATGGGACTTTTCCTGATGGAGTCTTTACGTATCACGCACCTGTTTCCGATTATCGGTTCGATGGACGACAAGATGCGTAAGCGCATGGTGGTGATTACCTTCAGCATCCTGGCGATTCTCGCTACCGTAGAAGCGTCGCTAGCTTACATGCGTGATTTGCTCGCCCTGGATCGTGAAGCATTGACCCAGTCGCTGGCAGGCACCGGCATTATCGCCGAAGCGGAATTCCGCTGGATACCGTCGCTCGGTCAAATGATCATGGGCTTCATCCTGCCTTTCGCGCTCGCATTCGTCGCCATCCCGCTGGAGTCATTCATCCATTCGCTACGCACGGTGCTCGGGATGATCGCGTTAAGCCTGATTCACTCGATCGCATTTATCGCCCGCCTTATCGGCGGCAGCGCACGCCAGTTCAGTGTCATGCTGGTGAGCCTGTACGACCTGTTCATCATGTTGCCACTTGGCATCGAACGTCTCGTGGCGAATAGCATCAAGCGCAGGCAAACACCTGATACCGATGCAGAGCGAAATGAAATCTACATGGAGGAACAATCATGAAAAAGCTGATTTTAACCACCCTGTTAGCACTGGGCCTGACCGCCTGTAGCGAACCGCAATCCAACGCACGTGCCGTTTACCTGTTGCTGGATACGTCGGGGACCTACACCGCGGAAATGGACAAGGCACAAAAGATCATCAACTACCTGCTGGGGACACTGGACAGCGGTGACTCGATAGCCATCGCCCGTATCGATAGCGGTAGCTTCAGCGAGAAGGACATCATTGCACGCGTTACTTTTGATGACAGGCCTAGTACCGCCAATCAGCAAAAACGCGCTTTCAAGGACCAGATCGATGATTTCGTTGACGGCACCGGGCGTGGTAGCAGGCACACCGATATCACCGGTGGCATGCTGCAGGCGAGCGAGTATCTCGAGGAAACCGGCGCCGGTGAAAAGTATGTACTGATCTTTTCAGACCTGGAAGAAGACCTGAAAAAAGGTCATATCCGCGACTTCCCGATCTCGCTGCCCGACATTCACGTCGTCGCGCTCAACGTCACCAAGTTACGTAGCGATAACATCGACCCACGCGATTACATGGAACGCCTGGATCTGTGGGAAAAACGGGTTTACCAGGCCGGTGGCACCTGGGGCGTGATCAACGACCTGGAACGCATGGATCGCCTGATCGCACAGCGTTAAACCTCCCCGGCAGGGTCCTACCGGTCCTTGTCGATCATATCCTCTTGTTTGGCCCCGCTTCGGCGGGGTTTTTTTTACTCGTTTGCTTTATCGGTCAATGATGCCCGGGCCGGCGCCAAAATAACCGATAAAAATTCCTGGCAATGTATCAGGATTGAGCTGACACTGAACTTGTGCCTGTAGTTACTACAAGCTTTATACTGGACCTCTTTAAATCGATTTCGGATTGTTTAATGGGTGAATCAGCGCAAAACGCGATACCGGATAATTGTGTCGATCCGGTCTGCGGGATGACGGTAGCCGCGGACAGTGAACACAGGCACCAGTTTGAAGACGTTGACTATCTTTTTTGCTGCGCGGGTTGCCTGCAAAAATTCAGTGATGACCCGGCTGGATACCTGAGCGGCAGGGCGCAACAGGAAGCAGCCATGGCAGAGCCTATTCCGGGCACCTTATATATCTGCCCGATGGATCCGGAAATCGAGGAGGATCGTCCCGGCAGTTGCCCTATCTGCGGCATGGCGCTCGAAGCCGCGGGTGCGCCGGTTTTAAATACCCGCACCGAATATACCTGCCCGATGCATCCCGAAGTCGTACAGGGTCATCCCGGTAGCTGTCCAAAATGCGGCATGGCTCTGGAACCACGCACCATCGAAATCGAGGAAAAAAACGAAGAACTGATCGACATGAGCCGGCGCTTCTGGGTCGGTCTGGCGCTATCGTTGCCGGTATTTTTGCTGGCGATGGTAACCGACCTTGTGCCTGGCCTGCTGCCCGAGGGCCTGTCTATGCGATCGGTGCAATGGACCGAGCTCCTGCTTTCAACTCCCGTGGTGCTATGGTGCGGTTGGCCATTTTTTGAACGTGGCTGGTTATCGCTGAAAACCCGTAACTTCAACATGTTTACGCTGATCGCAATCGGGGTTGGCGTCGCCTGGAGTTACAGCCTGGTGGCTTTATTGTTGCCCGGTATTTTCCCACCGAATATGCAACATGCCGACGGTACGGTCTCGGTTTATTTTGAAGCGGCCGCCGTGATAACGACCCTGGTGCTACTGGGTCAGGTGCTCGAGTTGCGCGCGCGCAGCCACACCAATGCAGCGATCAAGCTGTTACTGGGCCTGGCACCGAACCTGGCGCGCATCGTGCGCGCCGACGGCAGTGAAGAAGATATTCCGCTGGAACAGGTGGTGACTGGTGATATTCTGCGGGTAAGACCCGGTGAAAAAATTCCAGTCGATGGATCGGTTACCAGTGGGATCAGCGCGGTTGACGAATCAATGGTAACCGGTGAGCCGATTCCGGTAGAGAAGGGAACCGGCGATAAGCTGATCGGCGCCACCGTAAACGGCACCGGTAGCCTGTTGATGCTAGCTGAAAAAGTCGGGGCGGATACGCTGCTCGCACAAATCGTACATATGGTCAGCGAAGCGCAGCGCTCGCGTGCACCCATCCAGAAGCTGGCCGACGTCGTCGCCGGTTATTTTGTACCTATCGTAGTTTTGGTGGCCGTGTTAACGATGATCACCTGGGGTTTTGTCGGTCCCGAACCAAGGCTTGCCTATGCCATCATCAACGCCGTTGCGGTATTGATTATCGCCTGCCCCTGCGCACTCGGGCTGGCAACACCGATGTCGATCATGGTCGGCACCGGCAAGGGCGCAACACTGGGGGTACTGATCAAAAATGCCGAGGCGCTCGAAATCATGGAGCGGGTCGATACGCTGATCGTGGACAAGACCGGCACCCTGACCGAAGGCAGGCCGCAACTGGTGTCGGTACAGACCAGTAATGATTTCACAGAAGATATGTTGCTACGCCTGACTGCCAGCCTGGAGCGTGCCAGCGAACATCCCCTCGCCGAAGCCATTGTGCGCGGTGCCAAAGACAGGGAAATAGGCCTGGCCGACACCGACCAGTTCGAATCAATCACCGGCCAGGGCGTGACCGGCATTGTCGATGGGCACTCGGTCGCGCTTGGGAATATTAAAATGATGCAATCACAGGGAGTCGACTTCGAAGACTTGAGCACGATGGCGGAAGCCGAACGCGCCCAGGGACAAACGGTGATGCTGGTCGCCATTAACGGCAAAGCTGCCGGCCTGGTCGGCGTGGCTGACCCGATCAAGCAATCAACCCCCGAAGCGATCGGTGACCTGCATGCCGAGGGCGTCAAAATTGTCATGCTCACCGGCGATAACCTCACCACCGCCAAAGCGGTAGCCGACCAGCTCGATATCGACCGCATCGAGGCTGAAGTTTCACCGGATCAAAAAGCGGAAATCGTCAAAAAACTGCAGTCGGAAGGCAGTATCGTCGCAATGGCCGGAGATGGCATCAACGATGCCCCGGCACTGGCGCAGGCGCATGTCGGTATCGCCATGGGTACCGGTACCGATGTCGCGATGGAAAGCGCCGGTGTTACCCTGGTCAGGGGAGACCTGCGCGGCATCGTCCGCGCGCGCCGCCTGAGCCGGGCAACCATGCGCAACATCCGCCAGAACCTGTTTTTTGCGTTTATTTACAACTCGCTGGGTGTTCCCGTAGCCGCCGGTGTGCTGTACCCATTCTTCGGACTGTTACTGTCACCGATGATCGCCGCCGCCGCGATGAGTTTCAGCTCGGTATCAGTCGTCAGCAATGCACTACGCTTGCGCAAAACGAGGATTTAGCCAGGGGCCAACGATATGCTCAACACCCGCAGACAGTTTTTAAAAGTTGCCAGTGCGGGCGGGATAGGGTTGCTAACGCCACTGGGTTTTACCGGTAGTGTCAGCGCGGACGAGTCGATATCCTGGTTTAAGAACCCGCTTGGAATACCCCCGCTGGAAACAGGAAATGTTATCGACGGTAAGCGCGTTATCAATCTTTCGCTGGGCTATGGCACCAGTACATTTTTGGGTGACCGACCAACCGCTACGGTCGGCATTAACGGCGCCTACCTCGGTCCCGTTATCAGGGTACGACAAGGTGACGATGTCGAACTAAAAGTGACCAACCGTTTAACCGAAGCTTCGACCCTGCACTGGCACGGTCTGAATATTCCGGCAGCGATGGATGGAGGTCCCCACCAGAGCATAAACCCCGGTCAAACCTGGAATGCCGCTTTCAAAATTCTGCAGGGCGCGTCCACGCAGTGGTATCACTCGCATGTGCTTCACCGCACCGGAATACAGGTCTATTTCGGTCTCGCGGGATTGCTCTACATCGATGATGAGCACAGTAAGTCTCTGGATTTGCCTTCAACCTACGGAGTAGACGATATTCCACTGGTGTTACAGGATCGATCCTTCAATCAGGATGGTTCGTTGCTTTACCTGGGCTCCATGCACGATCGCATGATGGGTATGATGGGACAGTTGATGTTGGTCAACGGCACCACGTTCGCACGTTTCAAGGTGCAGAAACGACTGACCCGTTTACGCATTCTGAATGGGTCGAACGCCAGAATTTATAACCTCGAATTCGAAGATCAGCGAGAATTTCTGCAAATGGCGACCGATGGCGGGCAGCTCGAGCGTCCGGTCGCGATGCGCGATATAGTCCTGGCACCGGGTGAAAGAGCCGAAATCCTGGTTGAATTTGTCCCGGGCGACGATGTCTTGCTGCGACATAAACCCTTGCCCAGGCGCGGTGGCTCCGGCGCCGCGACAATGGGAATGATGGGAAACATGATGGCCGCCAATGATCAACCGTTCAGTATTATGCGTTTCGATGCGGCGCAAAGTTCGTCTACAGCCCAGACAATCCCGGCCCGCCTGACTACGCCGCGCAACTGGTCACCAAATGACGCCGTGCGAACCCGGCGCTTCGATCTGAACATGCAGATGGGCATGGGGATGATGCGTGGCGGCGGTTTCGGCATCAACGGCAGGCCGATGGACATGCGTCGAATTGACCAGCGCGTACCCCTCGGAGATGTTGAAATCTGGGAGATAGTCAATCAGTCACCGATGGCGCACCCGTTTCATATACACGATACCCAGTTCCGTATAATTGACCGCAACGGTCGCCCTCCTATGGCCGGTGAACAGGGGTTGAAAGATACCGTGTTGGTATACCCAAGAGAAAGGGTTCGCATCATTACCCAGTTTGAAAACTATGCGGACGCAAAAGCGCCGTATATGTTCCACTGCCACATTCTCGAGCACGAGGATGCCGGCATGATGGGGCAATTCGTGGTAGTAAGTTAAACGGGTTGCCAGTAGGCTAACGCTAAATTGGAGGCGTCGAAAATGCAGCAAAATAATGATTCTTCACTATATACTCAGTGAAATAATTCAAATTCGGCTGCATCTCTCCCGCTATGAAAACTTCCTCGCTGACTCTGAACCTACTTATTGTTTGACAACAGGACATGTCCTCCAAACTCGAAAATCCCTTTCCCATCGCGATAAATAATGTCGAGTTTGAAAACCTGCTGGAGCAGAGCGAACTGCTCGATGCAACCGAACTCCTCGCGCAGATCGGTCATTGCCGCTGGGATTACGAAAATAATCGTCTGATATCCTGTTCGCAGGGATACGCGCGCATCTTCAATATGAGCGTTGAAGAAATAATCGAATTCCAGAGTAGCTGGGGCCAGAGTATGTCCCAGATCGTAGCTGAAGATCGTGACAAGTATATCGCCGCCTACTATGCGCAACGGGAATCGGGCAACTATACGATCGAGTATCGAATTTCGCGTAACGATGGTGAAATCCGCTCGCTGCGCGAGGTCGGTTTACTCAAGTTCGATGATAACAATAACGTCGTCGACGCATTTGGCATCATCCAGGACATCACCGATGTCGTAGCCTACCAGCAAGAGCTTGAAAACGGTCAGGAACTGGCTCGCCAGGTCGAGGCGATAACCGATATAGGGCACTTCATCAACGATGAAGAAATCGACAAGTATTTATATATAAGCCCGGGATTTGCGCGCATACATGGACGCACTGTCAAAGAGTATATGCAGTTTGTCGAATCCCGCGACGACAATCTGGCTGCCATACATGCAGACGATCGAGAACGCCTGCGGGCCGATATCATCGACTACGTCGAACGCGGAGACGACAGCTTCGAAGCAGAGTATCGTGTGGTTCACCCGGATGGAAAAATCGCCTGGATCAGGGAAAGATCGAAATCTCGCATCAAAGCAAATAGCCGCGTCAAGTTGACGCTGGGAGTGTGCCAGGATATCACCGAAAAGAAAAACTACGAACAGAGCCTTAAAGATGCGAAGGATTCACTGGAAGAAACCGTGGCACAACGCACGCAGCAACTGGCTGACACGGTCAGTCAACTGCAGCAGGAGATTGCGGAACGCGAGGTGGTATCTTCCGAGCTGGAAAGCAAAAACGCGGAACTGGAGCGTTTCGCTTACACGGTATCGCATGATTTAAAAACGCCCCTGGTCACGATCAAGGGGTTTCTCGGTTTACTCGATAAAGATCTCGAGGTACAGGATATGGATCGTGCAGCAATGGATATGGCAAAAATAACCCAGGCGGCAGATACCATGGCGAGACTACTGGAAGAGCTCCTCGAGCTCAGCCGCATCGGCCGGGTCGTAGGCGAACCGGTTACCTGCAGGATGGCAGACATTGCCCGGCATGCTATGCGCATGGCCGAGTCCAGGATAGTCGAGCGCGGGATTGAAGTCGAGATCGAGGAAATGCCGGCGACCAGCGGTGACAAAACCCGACTCGTCGAGGTTTACCAGAACCTGATCGAAAACGCGATCAAGTTTATGGGCGATCAGCAATCTCCCCGCATTCACATTGGATCCCGGCAAGAGGATGGCAAAACCTGTTATTTCGTTAGCGATAACGGCATCGGCATTGAAGATGAATATCATGACCTGGTGTTCGAACTGTTTGAGCGACTGGGCCAGGAAGTCGAAGGTACCGGCGTCGGCCTTACCCTGGTAAAGCGTATTGTCGAGGTGCATGGCGGTGAAATCTGGATTGAGTCAGGCGGTTTTGGCCACGGCTGCAGCATATTGTTTACCCTGCCCCGGCCACTGTAACTCCTCAATTTCAATACTGGCTGCTGTCTGTGATTGGATACTGGTTTACGCGACGGTGGCATCGGTGTTAGCTTTGCCATTTTTGCAGGAGCGTATGCAACGTGTTTTATAAAGCCGGCGAACATCATGGACTCCCGCACGACCCGTTCAAGAGTTGCATCGTCCCCAGGCCGATTGCCTGGGTGAGTTCGATTCATCCCAACGGTACAATCAACCTGGCGCCATTCAGCTTTTTTAACGGTCTGGCAAGCGATCCGCCGATGGTAATGATTGCGTTTACCGGGTATCACGAGCACGGTGGTGAAAAGGATACCTTGCACAATATAAAAACCAGCGGGGAGTTCGTCATCAACATGGTGCCACTGGCGTTGAAGGATGCGATGAATGCCAGCACCGCGCCGGTCGGGCACGAGGTCAATGAAATGGAGTTGGCAGGCCTGCATGCCGAGGATTCGACGCTGGTCAGGCCGCCGCGGGTGCGTGAGGCGCCGATCCACCTGGAATGCCAGTTTTACCAGGAAATTAACCTGCCCTGTACGCTCGCGGACAGCATCAATACGACCATTATCGGCAAGGTTCTCGGCACTCATATCAGGGACGAAGTGCTCGTCGACGGTCTGATTGACATCAACAGGATTAAACCACTGGCGCGGCTGGGATACCAGCAATACACGGCGGTCGATAATGTATTTGTAATGACGCGCCCGCAAAGCTGACGCGGCTGGCTTCAGTCGTCGTCTGCAGGCTTTAGTGAGGCCTGGAATTCTGCCGATACGCCGGCAGAGTAGCTGGCCAGGCCCCGCGCCAGGAAATCTTCGCGCATCGGTTGACCGTTTCCGCCGGACGCCCGCATTTCTGATTCGGGTGTCGGACTGCTTACCTCCGGCCAGTGACCCGCCTGCATGTCCGCACCCTCGGCGGCGATGGTTAGCGGATCATCCTCACTGATTGCCGGGATCTGCTCAAGCTCCATGAACTGCCATGTGGCCTCGAGCGGCACGTTGTTATGCGGATCGAAAAAATAAATCGACCAGAACAGGCCGTGATCGACCGCGCCCTCGACCTCGATGCCTGCCGCCTCGAGCCGGTCTTTTAGCGCAAACAGTTCTTCCCTCGAGTCCACCGTAAATGCCACATGATCAAAGCCGAGTGGCAGACTGCTGCGATCGCCGGGAAACTTGCGCTGCATTACCGTGGCACCGCCGTATTCAAAGAAGGCAATATGAGTAACGCCATCGTCGAGCTGAAAAAAATAATGCCGGTAGCCGTCATGCCCGATCCCGGCGCTGAGCTTCATACCCAGCAGATCACGATAAAAACGAATCGTGGTGACCATGTCGTCGGTGATAAAGGCGAGATGATTGATTCCCTGCAAACTCATAGAACCCCCTGCTTTTTTCGCGGCCTGTTTCCTTTCAATTAAGTCGTAATTTCGGAATAGAGACCCGCTCTGTTTACCCTACCGATTTCTAAGCAACTAAAGCTAAGGTCGTACTCCAGTTTTGACTATGTCCGAATGTTACAGCATTTAAACGGACCTTCTAGATTTTCCTTTGTCAGCAATCGCAGGTCGGCTGAACTGAGCGATGCAACACATGCGTTAGATCGTTCTGCAGGCGTCTGCTTTGTCGTGATTCATGAATATACCGCTTCGCGCCCAAAGCGGACGCCTGAATATTTGAGCCAGGCGACGAGAATCGCCATTAGCGGCCACTGATGCTAATTGTAATATTACTCTTCTCGTTCCTCGACTAATTGATTATCGTGGGTTTACCTGTTTGGCGGCTTCGCAAGAGTCCTTTGCAGGGCGGGGCCAGAAACCATCAATTATGGCGCCATGTTGTTCAAGACCAGGTCGAATCTCAAGGAAAACTTTCTCGTATCTGTACCAGGGAATCCAAGGCATCATATGATGAATCAAATGATAGTTCTGACCCTGGGTCAGCAAGTTGCCCCCAGGCCAGAGAGAGCAGCGCGTATCACGATAGCGCCCGGTTATGGTGTGAGGGTGATGCGGAATCCAGGTGAAAAAGACGAGCATCAGAGTGTAGCCAATGAAAAAGGGGATAAACCAAAGGATCAGCAGCTCATATCCATAGTCGAAACTAATAATCATCACTACGATCGCAACATATAGAGCAAAATTTAATATTGAAAAATATCGTTGTGATCGTGTAAGTCCATATTCGTTACATTGCCTGTATTGTTCAATGGGATTGAATTGGCTGAGTATTGCCAGGGGTATTCGCCAGAACGTAACCACCCCGAAAGATCCCCTGGCATAAATATCTGGATCGGCATCCGTATTACATTTCTTATGATGAACGATGTGGGAACCGCGATGCGGATATATCAGAATCCATAGTGGAACGGCAGCCAGGAATGCGGCCCCCATGTTTATCCATCTTAATCGTGATTTTTGGTTGACGATGTTGTTATGCACACCTTCGTGTACGACGGTATAAGTGCCATATAAAATTATCCCGTTTATGACAGCAGCTAACCACATTGGAAACTGCCCGTTCACAGCAAAATAACAGGAGACGGCCAGACCTGAATATACGCCTGCTAGCAATAACAAAGTCGGCACTGCAACTCCAGGCCGATGACGATTGGCTACTTCAATCTCTTGTCTGATCCCAGGTTCAGTCATGACATGCCACTGAAGCCTGGACCTGGGTATTGGTAAAAATGGGATTCATGCAAACCAATATTACCCGCCTAAAATGAAATCATTAACGTTTCCTAGTCTAGTGCATTGATAATTAGGTAAATTTGATACAGATCAGCATAGTGGTAAAGGCAGAAACGCCTTACAGTCATTGTAGAGATTAAACAGTTAAGTAAGGGTATTCACAAGTGGTGCTTTTAGGTTGGTTGTCGCCGCGGATCTATCGTGTTCTAAAGGTTTGTTTCTCAATTGCAGACGCTGAAAAGCAAATCCTGGGCTTCAGAGAACAGCCACTTTCGGGCGCCCAGCCGGTTGTTATTTTCCTGGATACACTAATGACAAAACATCCGGGTGTAAGTCAGTTTTCGATAAATAGGTATACTGTCCCTGGACTTCCAAGCTGAGGAGTGATGTGTTTACTTCAACTTGAAGATAAGAGGGGACGATGAGTACGATGACGAAGGTCGTTTTCTTGGCGCTTTTTGCGGGCTTCGCAGCGGTGCATGCAGGAAGCGTCGATTTTACGATGACCCCAGAAAATGGGAAACCCATTGTTCTCCCTGGCGAGCTGGAGAAACCTGTCGGCGAAGGCCCCTTTCCAGCCATCGTGATGTTGCATGGCTGCGCGGGTCCTTGGCCGCTACGGGATGAGATGTGGTCGCGACGAATGGTTGACTGGGGGTACGTAGTTCTTCGAGTTGATAGCTTTGGACCCCGCGGTTTCCCGGAGGGTATTTGTGAACGTATTCAGTCGGTTGACCCGAGCGCCAGGGCCGAAGACGCTCACGCTGCCAAGCAATATTTACAGAAACTCACCTTCATCGATGGTAGTAAGATTGGGGTTATGGGCATG
>CALDDP010000238.1 GCA_937936805.1 uncultured Gammaproteobacteria bacterium
CCGTATTTCATTAACTGGATGAACCAGAACAGGTGGTCGCCCGAGCTGACGTCGAAAACCAGGTAAATGACCGGGGCTGCGAGCACCGGCTGCAGGCCAAGCAAGAACAGGAACAGGGTTACGCGTGGCGAAATACGCAGCCAGGCGCCGCTGACGCTGGCCAGCCACAACCACGCGACCAGCATCAGTTGCGTGTGACTGAACTGGATGATATGACCGCTACCCCAGAACAGTCGGTCATAGTAGGCCAGGCCTTCGAAACCGTCGTTGATCCCGAGATAGGACAGCAGCAGTGCGCCGAGCGCAAACAGCGAGGCGACCACCGCGACGAACAGGCCGAAACGCAGGCTGGTTTCGCCGCTGGTCTGGTTGTCGCTGTCGAAAGACGTAAAACAACTGCGTATGACCAGCAGGCAGAAACCGAGGCCGAAGACGCCCAGGCCAACGAAAAACACACTGTTTTGCAGTACCGGCACATAGTTGTTCATCAATGGATGACTCTCGCCGGTAAAGGGCGACAGTACGATGATCAGCGTGCCCAGGCTGGCCAGGATCAGTGCCAGCCAGCCAGCGCTGCGGCCGATATCCGAACTGTTGTAACTCCACAATGCACCGGTAAAGGCCAGAAACCAGACCAGCACGGTGAGATTGACATGGACCACGAGCGCGGTACGGAAGAAATCCTTCCAGGGTATGATTTCCTGGAAGAACGGGGTACGCGACAGTACGATCAGAATGGTGAACAGTCCACCGATAACCAGTGCGGCTAATCCAAGCAGTAACCAGCCCGTGGTCAACCTGCGGGCGTTACTATCGGGTACAGGTAGCGTAAACTGGTTCTCTGGCATTTAAATATTTCGTCCGACGTTGTGAGCAACAAACAGATTTCTTATACCGAACAACCCGCAGTAGACATCAAGCCTGAACAAAACGACTCCATGCTGGGTTTTTTTGGTATAGGGGTTGTTATTAACCTGGTCATGATTACAGCCTATTTTATCTGGGCTTACAAGCAATGGAAAAAGAGCGATCGACGGGACGAGTGATCAAGCGAGGGCTCGTCTATCTGCTGAGATATGCGGGCTAACCGGTGCCCGAAAAGTAGGCGGTGATTTTCTTGTACTGGGATAACAGCGTCGAGGCATAGTGTGGCTGCGAAAATGTCGCCACCAGGCGGCCATAGGGATCGACCAGGAATATGGCGCTGGTATGCGCGACCAGGTACTGACCGGGCGCGGTTTCAGGCTCGAGCTCATAGTCGGCACCGAACTGCCCGAGCAGGCGGTCGATTGCGCCTTTACCCGCGGTCGCGCCGATAAACTTGCGGTTAAAATGAGCCACGTAACTGGCCAGTTTCTCGGTGCTGTCACGGTCCGGATCAACCGAAACAAAAATGATTTGCAGGTCTTCCGGTTCGGTCCCGGTCTCGTCTTTGAGTAAATTCCGAAACAAATTTAACTCGTGCAGGGTGTTTGGACAAACATCGGGGCACGACAGGTAGCCAAAGAAAACGAAACTCCAGTGACCCAGCAGGCTGGATTCGGTGATTGGAGCCCGCCCCCGGCTTTGTAGCTGAAAGGGCGCGAGCTGGCGGAACTCCGAACGTATTACGCCTTCCAGCTCGGCAGGTGGAGCGGGTGGCTTTACCAGCAGGTGAGTAAACAGCATGACCAGCCCGAAAATTAAACCGATTACCAGGCTGCCGATCGGGATGATCCGCTTTTTGCTCATAATGGTAGCGTCTTAGCCTCGGGTGAGGCGCCGTTCAGGGCGTAGCAACATGATCGTACCTGACGATATGCTCATTGATCACCCCGGGCTTGATCAATTCGAGAAAACCTTCTCCCAGTCTTATCGTGCAGGGCGCGAGAGATCCGCATTCGAAGACAATACGACCTTCGAGATAGCCGTATCTTTCGATTTGAATCGTGGCCGCCTCGGATAGTAAATCGAATTTGCCTTTCATCAACGCGGCACTCGAGGCCTGCTTGCGGGCCGCTTCGAACACCTGCGTAACAACGGGCGCGTCGACGCCGCTGGCATAGGGGTAGGGAATGAACAGCATGCCGACCCAGCGGTCTGCAAAAAACTTGATATAAATATTATTGCCGGCAGTTTCCGCCGGGCTGCCGTTGTTGCCATCCCGTGAATAATGTCCGGATAGCTCTTCGTTCAGACTGGCCTGCTCGGCGCCTAATGCGACCGCAGGTACACCAGCAAAAACCAGCAGTATCCCGAGCAGGGTTGCTTTAACGCGCCCGGTCCTGGCGTTGCAGTAACTTGTTTTTTGCATTTTGAATCAGGGTTTTCAGGGTTGATTGGCTGACTGCTTCATGTGACTGCATTCCAGCAAGATTGTGCAGGCGTGAATCATGGGTCTTGAAGTGTAGTTGAAACCAGTTGGCCAGCCTTTGTTTAAACGCGGTATCGTCGGTATCGATGGATGCTTCGAATTCATCGGTAATGTCGCGGATGTCGTCCAGCAGGCGCTCATGATCGGCCTGATGTTGCTGATAGTGGTCGTACTGATGCCGCAGCATCATCTGCTCTTCGAGCGCAAAGTGTGCCGAGATACTGCCGTAGATTTCGCCGAGACTGTCGATGACCAGGGCCTTGTCAGCCCGATCTTCGACCATTTTGTACACGTCATTGATCTGGCGGATGAGCGCTTCGTGCTCGAAATCTACACCTTCGATTCCGGTGCAATATTCCTTGCGCCATTCAATTAATGCCATCAACAGGCTCCATATGGGGGTTCATCGATCTGGTTTAAACAGAAGCATACAAGCTAACATGACAGGCCGGGTCACTAATTGATAAATGTCAATCCTTTCAGTCGCTTAACCCCGTCTCCGCACCGGCGTTTACCATTATTGTCGCTAACTTTCGCCATTTGACTTTTATCAAGTGATTTTGCATCCCGGTTGGTTAATCTGCCAGCTACCGAAGCTGTCACCAATCGTGGGCCAGTTGTGAGTTCATTCCAAATACCCGGGCTGGTGCGAGTGAGCAGGCTGCGCGTGGTGACCTTCGAGACCTATTAATAATACGAGGTTAGCCATGTCAGAAGCAGACGATCTACCAAAACCCGAACGCGTTCCTTTTTTCCAGCGAGTACTCGACAACCCCTTCCTGCTGCTGTTTTTAGGAATCGTGATGCCGACGGTGTTCTACATCCTATGGGGAATTATGGAAATCGCCACCATTCCGGTCGCACCATAAAATCATCCAGGAGATAACGAAATGAGCTCATTTTTACCCCCATCGGAACGAAACTGGTGGAGTACGCCGGTCGGCAAACAGGAAGTTCTCTGGATCGGAATCGCGTTGGTATGGTGTCTGATCATGTTTTTCATGATGCCCTACTGGCATATTTACGGAAAACAGAATCTTTCCAACGAGGCCTACCAGACCACGGCACCCAGGTTTCAGGCCAGGGTCGATGAAATGGTCGCCAAATACAAGATAGGCGAAGAAGCCGGGATACCGGTCGTGAAACCTCCCGCCGGAAGTGATGTATACATGCTCGGCAGACTCTGGCAATGGTATCCGATCCTCGAACTGGAGAAGGATCAATCATACCGACTGCACCTGTCGTCGATGGACTGGAATCATGGCTTTTCGCTGCAGCCGGTCAACATCAACCTGCAAATCATCCCGGGTTATGAAATGGTGATCACCGTCACCCCGGACCAGGCGGGTGAGTTTACCGTGGTCTGCAATGAATTCTGCGGCATCGGTCATCACCTGATGCTCGGCAAAATCTTCGTGAAGGAGAATTAAGATGGCACAGTTCAGAGTTTGCCCGGATTCGGGATTCTTTTTTGACAAGTCGGCCGAGGGCCTGATGAAGGCCAATGCGGTCGCCGGTGCTGTTTCGTTGCTGATCGCCGGTCTCCTCGGACTCGGGGTAATTTTAACGCGCTGGCAGGAAGTGCACCTGCTGCCGGCAGATGTGTTTTACCAGGTATTGACTGGCCACGGCATCAACGCGCTGATTTTCTGGATTATCTTCTTTGAAATAGCTATTTTGTACTTTGCCTCGTCAACGCTGCTGCGCACGCGGCTGGCGGCACCGCGCTGGGCCTGGGCCGGCTTCGCCTTGATGATCATCGGTATGGTGATGAATAACATCGCAGTGCTGCAGGGTAATTCGAGCGTGATGATGACCTCGTACGCACCCATGCAGGCGGAGCCCCATTTTTACCTCGGCCTGATCCTGTTCGCGGTAGGTGCGTTGATCGGCTGTTTTGTATTTCTCGGTACGCTGGTTATCGCCAGGGATGACCGTACTTACGAAGGTTCGATCCCGCTGGTCACCTTCGGCGCGCTGACGGCATGCATCATCGCGGTCTTCACTATTGCCTGCGGCGCCATCATCCTGGTTCCGACCTTCCTGTGGTCGATTGGTTACATCAATCACATCGACGCGGCCATGTACCGCGTTATCTGGTGGGGCCTGGGACATTCGTCGCAACAGATCAACGTCGCTGCGCATGTTTCGGTTTGGTACCTGATCGTCGGTGTGCTGTTCAATGCCCGGCCGATGTCGGAAAAGGTGAGCCGCTCCGCGTTTCTGCTGTATATCCTGTTTCTGCAGCTGGCCAGTGCGCACCATATTCTGGTCGACCCCGGCATCAGTTCCGAATGGAAGGTTTTCAACACCAGTTACGCGATGTACCTGGCGGTGCTGGCGAGCATGGTGCACGGTCTCACCGTACCTGGTTCGATGGAGGTGGCGCAGCGTGCCAAGGGCTACACCAAGGGTATGTTCGAATGGTTGCGCAAGGCGCCGTGGGGTAATCCGGTGTTTTCCGGCTTTTTCTTCTCGTTGATTATCTTCGGCTTCATCGGTGGTATCACCGGCGTGGTCATGGGCACCGAGCAGATCAACATCATCATCCATAACACCATTTATGTGCCGGCGCACTTCCACGCTACCGTCGCGGTGGGTACCACGCTAACCTTCATGGCGCTGACCTACCTGTTGATTCCGGTGCTGTTTCGCCGGGCATTGTTCCTGCCCTGGGTCGCCAAGTGGCAACCCTATGTGTTCTCGGCGGGTATGACCCTGATGATTCTGTTCATGCTCGGCGCCGGCACCCTCGGGGTATCGCGACGCCACTGGGACATGGATTTTACCGGTGCGGCGCTGGCGTTTGAGTATCCGGGCACGGCCTACACGATGATGGCGGTTGCCGGTATCGGTGGTGTACTCGGGGTTCTCGGTGGGGCGATGTACCTGCTGGTCACCGTGGGTTCGCTGCTGTTCGGCAAAAAGCTCGACGAGTCCGCCGGATTGCTGCAGGGCTTCGGTTTTCCGCTGGCGCCTTCATCCTACAATATTACCCAGCCCGAGCGGTTGCAGATGGCACCGAAACTCACGGTCGAAGAACATGGCTCCGGCAGTTTCGAGGCGCCGGGGACGTTTGCGCTGGCGCTCGCATTGCTGGTGTGTTTCGTCGTCTATTACTACATCAACTGGGATTACCTGGCCTCGGTGTGGCCACTTAGCTAATGACTCCGCTCAACGCTTCAGGGGCAAACGGAATTGCCCCTCGTGACGGCGAAATCGGGTCGCGGGGGAAGCCCAGGGCGGTATACGGTGAACTATTCGGCCAGATCACGAACCTGCTCAAGTTGCGCATCGGCGTGGTCATGGTGCTGACCGCGCTGGTCGGCATGGTAGTAACACCGGGGCAGCAACCCAACGCTTTCGAAACGCTAGTGCTCGCTTTTGCGATATTGATATCGGCCGGCAGCGCCGGTGCGTTCAATCAGTATTTTGAAGTCGAACTCGATCGCAAGGTACCACGCACCTGCAATCGTCCGTTCGTTACCGGGTATTTCCGCAAGGGTCCGCTATGGCTGGGTATCATTCTTATGCTGCTCGTCGCGGGGGTCGGGTCGGCGCTGCTGGTGCTCAATGTGCCAGCTGCGGTCTACATCTTTCTCGGTGCATTCTTCTATGCGATTGTATACACCGTGTGGTTGAAACGCCGTTCCTGGACCAATATCGTCATCGGTGGCGCCTCCGGCAGTTTTGCGGTACTTGCGGGTGCTGCCGTGGTCGATCCACAGCTCGGCCCGGTGCCGATCATGCTGGCGCTGGTACTGTTTTTCTGGACACCATCGCATTTCTGGAGTCTGGCGATCGCCAAAAACAGGGATTACACAAAGACGGGCGTACCGATGCTGCCGGTCGTCATCGGTAACCAACGCTGTGCGGAAGTGGTATTGATCAATACCCTGACGCTGGTAGCCATCTCCATACTGCCGTTCTTCTATGGCATGAGCTGGATTTACCTGTTAGCCGCGGCTGCTGGCGGTGGTTTCTTTATTTATCACAATTACCTGATGGTCAGGGATCCTTCCCCGCGGGTTGCGATGAAGAGTTTCTTTGCCTCGCTGGCGCAGTTGGTACTGCTGCTGGTCGGTGCCGTGCTCGACGTCTGGTTGCTCGGATAGCTAAGCAGCGGGAAAATCATGCGCAACATCATTTTTATATGTGGACTCCTGCTGCATATGCTTGCCGCGCCCGGCGTAAACGCAAGCTCACCAGCGGCCGCTGCCACCGATGATGTTGCCGGCAAAAACGCTGTCTTTGATTACGATCAGGCACTAGCCTTCAGTCAGGCGGCGCTCGGCAACCAGCTGGGCAGTTACCAGTTTACCGATGTCGATGGCAAGGTGCTGCAGCTGGATCAACTGCGCGGCAAGCCACTGGTACTAAGCATGGTGTTCACCAGTTGCTACCAGATATGTCCGATGACGACCCGCCATCTGTCCAAGGTAGTGCAAAAAGCCCGCAAGGCATTAGGTGATGACAGCTTCAATATCGCGGTGGTCGGCTTTGATACCGCGGTTGATACTCCTGACGCAATGCGTTTTTTCGCCGCGAAACAGGGCGTCAGTGACAAAGGCTGGAGCCTGTTGAGCACCGACCAGTCAACCATTACGGCCTTGTCGGAAGAGCTGGGATTTCAGTATTACGCTTCGTCCAATGGCTTTGATCACCTGATCCAGGCAACAGTTATCGATGCCGAGGGAAAGGTTTACCGACAGGTTTATGGGCAGGTCTTCGATACGCCGTTACTGGTCGATCCATTGATCGAACTGGTACTGGGACGCAGCCCTCCCGAGCAACCTTTGCTCGCCAACCTGGTCGACAAGATCAAGCTGTTTTGTACCACTTACGACCCGGTGCGCGATGGTTACTATTTCGATTACTCGCTGTTTCTGGGCATGCTCATCGGCGCTACGATAATTCTCTTTACCGGCACCATCGTGTTCCGCGGCTGGCACCGGCATTAGGCAGATGGTGAATTGACTTTTATCAGTTCGATATCGCCTTGCATCGGTTAAAGTTTCACTTCTGTCGACTCTAAGTTCGGGATTTCCTGCTGGTGTTAATCAATCCGGTCAAGCGCGTTTACCTCGCGCTCGAATCATGGTTCAACCTCTCCTTCGGCACCGAGTGGAATCCGCTGTATCATCTCGGCACCCTGTCGTTTTTCCTGTTCTGGATTATCCTGGTGAGCGGTATCTACCTGTTTATCCCGTTCCATGGCAGTCTCGACGGAGCCTATGCCTCGGTGGAGTACATGACCCACGAGCAGTGGTATGTGGCCGGCATCATGCGCAGCATGCATCGCTATGCTTCCGACGCGGTAATCGTTACCGTGCTGCTGCACCTGTTCAAGGAATTTGCGTCGGGGCGCTATCGTGGCTTTCGCTGGTTTTCATGGGTGACCGGCGTGCCGAACCTGTGGATGGTGGTGACGCTCGGTATCACCGGTTACTGGCTGGTGTGGGACGAGATGGCGCAGTATATAGCGGTTGGTTCGGCGCAGTTGATGGATGCGCTGCCGATCTTTTCCGGCGCGATGACGCGTAACTTCGTCTCCGGCGGCATGACCGACCGGTTCTTTATCCTGATTGAGTTTCTGCATTTACTGGGCCAGCCGATGCTACTGTTTTTCATGTTGTGGCTGCATGTCAAACGCCTGTCCAATGTAAATATCAATCCACCGCGCGGACTTGCCATCGGAACCTTTGTCGCGTTGCTGGCGTTATCGCTTGTGGAGCCTGCGGTCAGTCATGCCCCGGCCAACCTGGCAACCGTGCCGCGGGAAATAAGAATCGACTGGTTTTACCTGAACGTTTACCCGTTGCTCGAAGTCTGGCCCGCGACCCAGGTATGGATGCTGACCACCGGCGTTACCCTGTTGTTAATGATGCTGCCATGGTTGTTGCCGAAGAAGGATGGCCCCAAGGCGGTGGTCGATCTTGAGCACTGTAACGGTTGTGGGATCTGCTTTGACGATTGCCCTTTCGATGCGATCACCGTGCAGGCGCGCACCGACGGTGCGCGCTACGATCACGAAGTGGTGGTGGATCCCGAGCTTTGTGGCGCCTGTGGTATTTGCGCCGGTTCCTGTCCCGCTTCCAATCCATTCAGGAGTTCGCGTGAAGAATTAAAGACCGGTATCGACATGCCGCAATTACCAGTCGATGAAATGCGCCGGCTCACCCGACAGGCCATCGAGGAGATGCCGGGAGATCTGAAAGTTATCGTTTTCGGCTGCGAACACGGTCTGGATGTCATGCGCCTTGAGAACGATGAAACC
>CALDDP010000239.1 GCA_937936805.1 uncultured Gammaproteobacteria bacterium
ATCAGGCCGATATCGACGTCATCGGCATCGGCCGGCGCGACATAGGGCAGGCGCATAAAGGTTGCAATACCGGCGAAACGGGGCAGGTCGTTGCCGGAAATCGGCTTGTAGGAGTCGGGTTTGTTGGCCATGGTTTTATAACCGGTAATGATTTTAGTGCTGGAAGTATAAATTCAAAGTCAGTGAAGCAAAGCGTTTTCTTTGCGCCCTTGTCACGCGATGCCCGATTGACGTCGAATGGTTTAGCCAACTAAAGTTGCGTCAATAACAAAATCATTCGCATCGAATATGGATGACCTGACCGCGTTCAAGCCGCCGCGCTATTTGCAAAACCCCCATCTGCAAACGATTCTGCTGAGCCAGGGTCCGCGCAGATTGCGGGCCGGTCACATTCTTAAACAGCTTGGCTCGTCGCAACTGCTGCTGCAGGCGGAAGATGGCACCCGTTTGATGGCAGAACTGGATTATGCCGCCGCGGGTCGGTCGGCGCTGGTGATATTGCTGCACGGCTGGGAAGGCTCGAGCCGATCATCTTACCTGGTTACCAGCGCCGCCGGTCTGCTGGCACAGGGGTTTGACGTGATGCGGGTTAATCTGCGTGACCACGGCGATTCACATCATCTCAACCGCGAACTGTTCAACTCGACGCGTTCGCCGGAGGTGGCCAGCGCGCTACAGAACTTTTTAGACAAGCAGACCTATGAACGGGTTTTCATGGCCGGGTTTTCGCTGGGGGCAAGCTTCGCCCTGCGCATTGCCGCGGACGCGGGTCCTGAACTGGGTCTCGATGCCGTTATCGGGATCTGCCCGCCGACGGATCCGGCACGCGCCATGGACGCGCTGAATCGGGGCTTTTTTGCTTACGAGCGCTATTTTTTCAAGCGCTGGCATGGATCGCTGCAACGCAAGCTGCAATGTTTCCCGGAGCTTAACTACGGCGCTGAACTTGCCGCGGCAAAATCGCTGGATGACCTGAACCGGACTTTTATTCCGCGCTACACGATGTACAGCGAGGTTAGTGATTATTACGCGGCCTATGCGCTGGTGGGCTCGCGTCTGTCCGCGCTGGAAATACCAGGTTACCTGATTGCCGCCGAGGATGACCCGATTATTCCGGTCGATGATTTACAACGAATCGATGCGATCGAAAGCCTGCATATCGAAACCTGCCGCCATGGTGGGCATTGCGGCTTCATCGAGAACCTGGCTGCACGTAGCTGGGTGGAAGCGCGCATGCTGCAGATCCTGCGCGAGTACCTGAACTAGACCGGCAGGTGCGAGGCCGTGCGTTGTCAGGCCAGGGTAATGTAAATCATACGCAAGGCTAACAGTGTCAGCACCCACTTCAGGATTTTCAGAAATAGTGCCTGCGGAATCTTGTAACGAATATGGGTACCGAGCAGCGCGCCGCCGATCACCCCGGCCGACATGCCGACAATAATTTCCCAGTAACTGATAAAGCTAAAGCCCAGCAGGCCGAACAGCACGGTTTTTATCAGGTGGGTGAAGGTGGTCATCAATGCGCTGGTGACCACCAGGGCGTCCCGCTGCAAACCCTTGCCGAGCAGTGCCGCCTGGCCCATCGGACCGGTGGCGCCGACCAGCATACTTAAACCGGTTTGCACCAGTCCAATCGCGACGAACTCGCCCTTTAGCGGTTTCCTGAACTCCACTTTCGGCCCCCACACGGTGAACAGGATGTAGGCGGCGATGATCAGCGGGGTGTACTCGAGGTTTATCTCCCGGCTAATCCCGGCAGCGATCAGGCCGCCGATAACCGAACCCGCGATGAAAGCCAGCACGAATTCCCAGCGCAAGAAGCGCCAGCCGAACAATGCCCGGCTCGAATTGGCAAACAGCTGCACCATGGCGTGAACCGGTACGATGGCTGCGCCGGGTAAAAACCCGGGCATGATCGCGATCATTATCATACCGCCGCCAATACCGGTAATCGCGGTAATCGTCGACGTGCCCAGTGCGATCAGCGTTAGCAGGGCTTCGGTAGTCATTGAGCGAGTCGCGTGATGCCGCAGGAATTGCTAAAGCGGCTGAGGGTATGCCGGTTCGGCTTCTGCACGAAGCCTCTGGAGAAGCAATCCGACCTTGACGCCCGAGGGCGGAAAATCCTAGTTGTAGCCGAGAATAACGACCTGTTCTAAACCATCTTCGTCGGTTCTGCCGCGTTCGATGTCTTCCAGGCCGTGCTGCTCCTTTTTGACGTAACGCGGATCTCCGTAGTAGGAATTTTCCGGCGCGCTGCCCCAGGGTGAAGAAAGCAGTTTGTCAAATTGTGCTGGCCGTGATTTTTTGTTCATGAAATAGTCCTATTTATCCAATAAGTTAGCGTGTTTTTCTGTTAACCCACATTCAAATCGGATCATAACTTCTTGATAAATAATAGCAAGAGTAAATATTTGGCTTTTGATCTGCCTGGCCGAATTAGAGGTCCTGCTCTTCGAACAAGTCCATTTGACCGCTGCCATCAGTCAGGTCGATCAGGCGCACGCCGATACCAAGCAGACGCACCGGAATTTCACCGCGTTGCCAGGCTTCCTCGCACAGCATCGCGTAATCAGCATAACCCGGGGTAGTCTGCTGGCGTTCGACCGTGGTTTGATTGAAATCGCGAAATTTCATCTTGAGAAAACAATTCTGAATGCGGTAATCCGCATCGAGGCGTTGCAGGCGCGGTTGCAGGGATTCGATCAGGGCCGGTATCTTCTGCCGGCAACTTTCCAGGTCCGGCAGATCCTGGTCATAAGTATGCTCGACGCTGACCGATTTGCGGCGCCACTCGGAAACGACCGGGCGCTCGTCGATGCCATGCGCCAACTTGTGAATGTGTTCGCCGAACTGTCCGAACTGCTGCACAAACTGAAAAACGTCGAAAGCGCGCACGTCGCCACAGGTTTTGATGCCCTGTTGTTCGAGCCGTTGTGCGGTGACCTTGCCGACACCCCAGATTTTCTTCACCGGCAGATCAGCGAGGAAATCGTCGATCTGTCGTGGGGTTACCACGTGCTGGCCGTTGGGCTTGTTCCAGTCGGAAGCTACCTTGGCGATGAACTTGTTCGACGCGACGCCGGCAGAAACGGTAATGCCGACCGTTGCGGCGATGCGTTGACGGATTTCCTGCGCGATCAGGGTCGCGCTGCCGCGACAGCGTGAGCATGCGGAAACATCGAGAAAGGCTTCGTCGAGTGACAGTGGTTCGATCAGGTCGGTGTAATCGGCAAAGATTTCATGCATCTGACGTGAAGCTTCACGATACACCGACATGCGTCCCGGGATCAGGATTAACTGCGGGCATCGCTTGACCGCGGTTGCGCTCGCCATGGCCGAGTGTATGCCGAATTTGCGCGCCTCGTAGCTTGCGGTAGCAATAACGCCGCGCCGGGTCGCGCTGCCTCCGACTGCTATCGGCTTGCCTTTGAGCGCCGGGTTGTCGCGAGTTTCGACCGCTGCATAGAAACAGTCCGCGTCGATGTGGATTATTTTGCGGGTGCTTTGCGAGGTTGAATTCACCAATCGATTGCTTGCTTCGGGCTTCAGGCTAGGTAAAAATCTACCGCTGACACAAAGTGCAGGGCCAGACGATGACGGAAAAGGTATTTTACCAAGACAGCTACCAGAAAACACACCAAAGTGAGGTAGTCGAAGTCCTCGATCGTGGGGTAATACTCGCAGCGACCATTTTTTACCCGCTGGGTGGCGGCCAGCCGGGTGATACGGGACGTTTGCAGATAAACGGGCGTGAGTATCATGTTGTCGATACGCGTTTTGCCGAAGATCGAAAGCGTATCATTCACTTTCTCGAGGAAGAGGATCTGGGTGGCATTCATGTGGGTGATGCCGTAGGTATGGAAATCGACTGGGAGCGTCGGCATCGCCTGATGCGCATGCACACCAGTATGCACCTGGTCTGTTCGCTGATCAGTGCCCAGGCGACCGGCGGTGCGGTCGGGGAAAGCGAAAGTCGTCTCGACTTCGATCTGCAGGGGCAGGTGATCGACAAGGAGCAACTGACCGCCGAACTGAATGCTCTGGTCGCCAAGGCAATTCCGGTCAGTATTGGTTCGATCACCGATACGGAGCTCGAGCAGAACCCGGGCCTGGTACGCACGATGTCAGTACAGCCACCGCGCGGGCAGGGCACGATACGTACTATTTCGATCGAGAATACCGACTACCAGCCCTGTGGCGGCACCCATGTGCGCAATACCGCAGAGATCGGCGAGTTGCTGGTCAAGAGTCTCAAGAACAAGGGCAAACAAAACAAGCGCATCAGCCTGGCATTGGTAGAGCCATAGGCTATCCGGATGAAATTTAGCGCAAGGTATTGCATCTCGATAGTCTGCCTGTTGTTCGTCCAGCCCGCTATTTCACAGGCAGCCGGCGAGGATGGCGGTTGTGATCATCACGTCGCGCAGTGGCTGGACCCTTCCAGCGGAGAAGTTGTGCAGGCGGAGCAGGTGTTCGCCCGCCTGGCGGATTCGCGCATCGTCCTGTTAGGGGAAGCCCATACCACGATGGCGCACCATCGCTGGCAGCTGTACATGCTTTCGGCATTGCATTCCCGCCAGACCAACCTGGTAGTCGGTTTCGAAATGCTGCCGCGGCGGGTGCAAAGCTCGCTCGACGACTGGAGTGCGGGCAAGTTGAGCGAAGAAGAGTTCCTCGAGCAGTCGGAATGGCAGAAGGTATGGGGTTACGATCCCGACCTGTACCTGCCGTCGCTGCATTTTGTCCGCCTCCATCGACTACCGGCTATCTCACTGAATATTGATCGCGAACTGGTGTCCCGGGTCGGGCAGCAGGGCTGGCAGGCACTTGACGAGTCCCGGCGTATGGGTTTATCGGATCCGGCTCCTGCCAGCGACGATTATCGTGATTCACTGGCGCAGCTTTTTGCCTATAAACAGATCCTGGCGGAAACAGAAGAAGGTGAAGATGTCCCCGAGCCGGACCTTGACGAGATTATGGATAGTGAAGCGTTTTCCAATTTTGTCGATGCCCAGTTAACCTGGGACCGGGCTATGGCCGAAGCGCTGGCAGCGGCGTATCGGCGCGACCCGAAGGCGACCGTGGTCGGCATAGTCGGGCGCGGCCATCTCGAGTATGGTTATGGAATCCCGCACCAGCTTGCCGATATGGGCATCGATGATGTCGACGTGCTGTTACCGCTCGATGCGACTGCTACCTGTGATCCGTTACCCGCCGACCTGGCCAGCGCCGTGTTTGTGGTCGATGCGGAAAGTGAAGCGCCTGTTGCGCCGAAACCGCGCCTCGGGGTCATCATCGAGGGCAGCGATGCCGGCGTGCGTGTCTCGCAGGTGGTCGAGGGCAGTGTTGCCGCGCAATGCGGACTGCTCGAGGGAGACCTGATAGAAGCGGCGGCCGGCTTTAACACGACCACCAACGTTTCCCTGATCGAGATTATCCAGCGTCAGGCGCCGGGTACCTGGCTACCGTTGAAAGTTAAGCGTGGTGATGAAACCCTGGAGCTGCTGGCCAAATTCCCGCAAAGCTTTGAATAAGTTTGTAAAACTCATTGTCATGGCAGCTCTGTGCTGTGCCAGCATGAGCCTCTATGCGCAGGCCACGGCGCCGTCTGCCGAGCATACTATCGAAGTCATGTTGACGCCTGCCAGTGGTCAAATCGAAATCAGTGACAAAGTACGTATCGAAGGTCGTGAAAACTATGTTTTTCGCCTCGCCCCGTGGCTGAACATTGAAACCGTTTCTCTCGATGGGCAGTCGCTGCGTGTGACAAGTCGCGGACACGAGCACTCAGTGGCGTTGCCCGACAGCGGCTCGCACGTCATCGGTTTTATGCTGCGTGGCGTGATACCGGGGCGAGCTACTGAACAGTCGTCGACCGCCATGCTCAGTAGCAGTGGCAGCGATGGTGTTTACCTGCCCGGGTACGATGCCTGGATTCCAATGGATGACTCTGCGCCGATCAGTTACCGGATTACGGTGAAGCTGCCGGCCGCGCAGCGCGCGGTGGCGACCGGGAAGCTCATCAGCGAAAACCCCGGCGACGCGCTGTATCAGGCGATATTCGAGGTAAGCCATCCGGGCGAGGCGCCCTCGCTGTTTGCTGGGCCGTATCAGGTAAAGGAACGGCGCAGCCAGGGATTGCGCCTGCGAACTTATTTTCATGCCGAGCTCGCCTCTCTGGCGGACGTTTACCTTGACGCGGCGGATGGTTATATCCAGCGCTACCAGGCGACCATCGGCGCCTACCCCTATGCCGATTTCCACGTCATTTCAGCGCCATTGCCGGTTGGTCTCGGCTTTCCAAACCTGACTTATGTCGG
>CALDDP010000240.1 GCA_937936805.1 uncultured Gammaproteobacteria bacterium
ACCTATAACCAGGACCGCTGGCAGACAGGTGGCAACGTAACACTGGTAGGAAAACGCGATAATTCCAGTTTCGATACAATCGAGCTGGAGAGTTATAAAGTTGCTAACGTGTTTGCACGCTATGATTTTACCTCATCGATCAACCTGTCTGCCAAGATCGAAAACCTGTTCGATGAGAATTACGAAACCGCTGCCGGCTTTAATACCAAGGGCAGGACGGCATATGCAGAAGTTTCCTACACACTGGTGAAATAGCTATGGGTAACCGACTTTCCGAAATTGTAACGCGTACCGGTGATCGCGGTACCACCGGCATGGCCGACGGCAGTCGGCGTGCTAAAAATGATGCCCGCGTGCACTGCCTTGGCGAAGTTGACGAACTCAATGCCAGTATCGGCGTCGCCTTAAGCCTGCTTGAAGACGGCCCGATACAGCAATTACTCTTCGCGGTACAGCATGACCTGTTCGACATCGGCGCCGAGTTATGCCAGCCCGGCAAGCATCTTATTGTCGAGGAATATGTAGAGGGCCTCGAAAAAAGCGCCGCGGAAATGAACGCCGACCTCCCCAGGCTAAAGGAATTTATTTTACCGGGAGGCACCCACAGCGTTGCCTGTTTACAACTCGCCAGAGCCATTTGTCGGCGCGTCGAACGTTCACTGGTGACATTAAATGATGTGGAGGAATTAAATCCTGTGACCTGCCGTTACATCAATCGCCTGTCCGACCTGCTGTTTATTCTGGGCAGGGCTCAGGCGCATAACGAAGGTAGTGGCGAAGTTTACTGGAACTCAAAGTTTTCACGCTTGAACCGGGACCGTTAAATTCATTCACGTTCGGCGCAATGACTAGCGACGTAATTCGACGGTCACGCGCCGGTTAGCCGCCAGTGCTCTCTCTTTACTACCCTTACTGGCCGGTTTCTGCTCGCCCCGATAGTCGACCCGCAACAGGCTGGAATCGATACCGAGCGCAATCAGCAGGTCGTAAACATACCAGGCACGGCGCTCGGAGAGTCCCTCGTTGTACCGGACAGTTCAATAAACTTACCCGGTTATCGGCCTGTGCCCGCAAGTCTTTAATGCCAGTAGTGCTGTAAGCAGATTTTTCGTTGCGGGTGTATTACCCGTCTAGCAGAAAGTCAGCAACCAGTCGGTTAAAAAGCTCCGGTTTTTCGGCATGCAACCAGTGCCCGGCAGCCTCGATCGTCTCGATCCTGTAATTTCGAAAGCGTTGCTGGATGACCACAACTTCGGTTTCACCTATATAGTCGGACTTTTCACCGCGGAGGAACAGTGTCGGTAAATCGATACACCAGTCCTGTGGCAGGTCACCGAAACCAGTAAGCCATTCCATATCGCGTTGAATAACTTCCCAGTTTACCCTCCAGCGCCAGCCCGAAGCTTCGCGAACCAGGTTCTGTAACAGGAAAGCGCGCAACTGGTCTTCAGGAACGTTTTGCCGCAAAAGCTGATCGGCCTGTGCTCGAGACTCGATCTTTTCCAGCGGCAGCGCCAGTATCGGATTGATCAGATCGTCGTAATGATGGAAGTAGTCGACCGGCGCGATATCGGCAACGATCATCCGTTTCACCAGAGCGGGATTTTGCAGGGCCAGCATCATTGCGACCTTGCCTCCCATGCTATGTCCGAGCATGTAGCAATCGCTCAGCTCCAATCTATGCAGTAATTGCGCAACATCTTCGGCCATGGCCGAGTAGTTCATTTCATTAGCGTGAAACGATTCCCCGTGATTGCGCAGGTCTACCGAGAAAACCTGGAAATGCTCTGCGAACTGTCGCGCATGGGACTGCCAGTTCCTGCCGGAGCCGAACAAGCCATGCAGGATAACCAGCGCCGTCCCGCTACCCGATGTAGAAAAGTGCAGTTCAGACATACGATCGTTGCGAACGCCAGACTATTAGATAATTTTATTTCCTGCGCGGTATATAAAGGTCGGTAATGGTGCCCTCGGCCATTTCCGCCGCGAAATTGAATGTCTCGGATAAAGTTGGATGTGGGTGAATAGTCAAACCTATATCTTCCGCGTCTGCACCCATTTCGAGGGCGAGAACGGCTTCGGCAATCAATTCACCCGCGTTAGGTCCTACGATGCCTGCGCCAAGAATTCGCTTGCTCTCCTTGTCGAACAGAACCTTGGTCAAGCCCTCGTCACGATCAACGCCCAGCGCTCGCCCGCTTGCCGCCCATGGAAAAGCTCCCTTTTCATACTCGACACCTTGTGCCTTGGCTTCGGTTTCATTCAAACCCATCCACGCAACTTCGGGATCCGTGTAGGCTACCGACGGAATCGTCAACGGTTCAAAATGGGACTTCATGCCGGCGATCACCTCGGCCGCCACCTTGCCTTCATGCGTCGCCTTGTGCGCCAACATCGGGTTACCCACGATATCACCGATCGCAAAGATATTAGCCACGTTGGTTCGCATCTGGCTATCTACCGCGATGAAGCCTGCCTCATCGACGTTAACACCAGCTTTTTCGGCGCCAATCCTGTGCCCGTTCGGACGACGTCCGACGGCAACCAGGACCTTGTCGAACAGGGCCGGTGCCGGGGCCTTGTCGCCCTCAAACGTCACCTTCAGGCCGTTCTTCTGTGCCTTGATCGCGGCAACTTTGGTTTTCAGGTGAATGGCTTTGTAGCGTTTCGAAATAACCTTATTCAATCCCCGCACCAGATCTTTATCACATCCGGGGATCAGGCTATCGAGGAACTCGACCACCGTAATTTCGGAACCCAGCGCGTGATAAACAGTCGCCATCTCAAGTCCAATAATGCCACCGCCGACAATCAGTAGTTTTTTCGGCACGTCGTTTAACTCGAGCGCGTCGGTGGAATCCATCAGGCGCGGGTCTTCATTGGGAAACGGTGGGATCTCGGTTGCCTGCGAACCCGCAGCGATAATACATTGTTCAAACGTTACCCGTGTCGCTTCACCATTGTTATCAACCAGCATGTTGTTCTGGTCGATAAACTCCGCGACACCATGCACTACGGTGACCTTGCGTTGTTTTGCGAGCCCCGCCAGACCGCCCGTAAGCTTCCCCACGACCTTGTCCTTGAACTTGTTGATTCCCTTGAGATCAATCTTGGGCTTGCCGAAAGTGACGCCGTTGGCCTTCATATGCTCAGCTTCGTTGATGATTTGCGCGGTATGCAACAACGCCTTCGAGGGGATACAACCGACATTCAGGCAGACCCCGCCGAGGGATGGATAACGTTCGATCAGCACAACTTTCTTGCCCAGATCGGCAGCGCGGAAAGCGGCGGTGTAACCTCCCGGACCGGCGCCCAGAACTACAACTTCAGTATTCAGATCGGCACTACTCGCGGATGCCGCAGATTCTTTTTGCTCCGCTTTGGCGGCGGACCCGGAAGCCGATTTGGCGGGCGCGACGTCAGTTTTGGCGGCGGGCGCGGCGGCCGCTTTCGCGGGCGCGGTTTCGAGGCTGCCGAGTTTGCTGCCCTCGGAGATCTTGTCTCCAACCGCTACGCCCAGCTGTTTTATGGTTCCGGCGAAAGGAGACGGTATATCCATCGTCGCCTTGTCCGATTCCAGGGTTAACAATGGATCCTCGACTTTTACCGAGTCACCCACGGCAACGTGAATTTCGATGACTTCGACATTGTCAAAATCGCCTATGTCCGGCAGTAACAGATCTTTTTCACTCATGATTATAAAAGCACCCTTCTGATATCAGATATTACCTGGCTTAGGAAATTGGTAAAACGTGCGGCCTGGGCGCCATCGATTACACGATGGTCATACGACAATCCCAGCGGCAGGATGAGCCGTGGCACAAACTCACCATCGATGTAAACCGGCTGCATTTTTGATCGCGAAACACCAAGAATGGCGACCTCGGGAGCATTTACTATCGGCGTAAAATAGGTTCCGCCAATGCCGCCAAGGCTCGAAATGGTGAAGCAACCACCCTGCATATCGGTTGGTGACAGTTTGCCGTCACGCGCACGAACCGAGAGTTCACCCAGTTCAGCGGCAAGATCGAAGAGTCCCTTTTGATCGACGTCTCGCACCACCGGGACCACCAGTCCTTTAGGCGTATCGACAGCAATACCGATATGAAAATACTTTTTCATGATCAGGTTTTCACCATTCGCATCGAGCGAGGCATTGAAGTTCGGAAATTCACGCAGGGCACTCACCACCGCCTTCATTAAAAAAATCAGGGGCGTCAACCGTACACCCTTCTTTTCAGCTTCTTTAGCGAGAGACTTGCGGAAGGCTTCGAGCTCGGTGATGTCGGCGTCGTCGAACTGCGTCACATGAGGTACCGTGATCCAGCTGCGGTGCAGATGCGCTCCCGATATTTTCTGGATTCGGCTCAATGCAACCGTCTCAA
>CALDDP010000241.1 GCA_937936805.1 uncultured Gammaproteobacteria bacterium
GATCGCTTCGTTGAGAAAATCCAGGCGTGGCCTCGGCAGCGCGAAATGCGGGTACTTGTGAATCCATGGGCCATTAATCGCTTTGGCATTTTTTAGATTGATCGCCGCCGCCGGTGGTGCATTGACATATCCATCCGCCCACCCGGAAATGACCAGCGCTGGAATTTCGATATCCTCATAGTTTTCGCTAATCGAGCCATGTTTCCAGTAGTTATCCTTGCGCTGATGTGCAAGCCAGGTTTCCAGTGGGAAGGGTTGGGACTTAAGTCTTTGAATCCAGGTCTCGCGCCAGCTCTCTCCGACCAGTTCTGGATCGGGTGGCCGCGACGCGTAACAGAGCATCGTGCTCGACCAGAAAAAATTGGAATAAAGCAGGCAACCGTTTTTGTAGTGAATATCATCGTTGTAGCGATCGACTGTGGTGCCAATGGAGATGACAGCTTTCAGTGCGGCCGGTTTTAGCGCCGCGATCTGCAGGCCGTTGAAGCCACCCCAGGAGATACCCATCATGCCGAGCTTGCCGTCGCACCATGGTTGGCCAGCGATCCATTCGATGACTTCGCAGCCGTCAGCCAGCTCCCGCGGCGAATACTCGTCGTCCCAGTTACCGTCGGATTCACCGGTTCCGGAGATGTCGACACGTACGCCGATATATCCTGCCCTGGCAAACGCCGGGTAGGTACTCTCGTCACGCTGCGCGGTACCGTCGCGCTTGCGGTAGGGTAAATACTCGAGAATTGCGGGTAGCGGGGTTTTGCCGGCGCTGTCGGGCATCCAGATACGCGCGGCTAATTTGCGCCCGTCGGACAGCGGAATCCATTCGTTTTCCAGTACTTTGAAACCAGCCTTTTTCATTTTTGCTTCTCCACCGCACAGGGTAGCGACATTTTGCCTGCCCGGGCCGGTCCCAGGCAAGCATTGGCAGCGGGAGTCTAGCAGGGGTTAATCGAGTATCGGGCCTGCCGATACCAGTTTTCTGCCGCCGTCGGTGTCAGTGTATTGCGCAAAATTATCGATGAACAGTGACGCCAGCTTGACTGCCCCGGCATCCCACTCGGAAGCGTCAGCATAGCTATTGCGTGGGTCGAGTATCTTTGCGTCTACCGCAGGCAGGCTGGTCGGTACGCTCAGGTTGAAAACCGGAATCGTTGCGGATTCAGCTGAATCGATCGAGCCGTCGAGAATGGCGTCGATTATCGCCCTCGTGGCCTTGATTGAAATACGCTTGCCGCTGCCGTCCCAACCGGTGTTAACCAGGTAAGCCTTGCTGCCGAACTGATTCATTTTGTTGTACAGCACCTCGGCGTACCTGGTCGGGTGCAGCGATAGAAATGCCTTGCCGAAGCAGGCTGAAAATGTCGGGGTGGGCTCGGTTATACCGCGTTCGGTGCCGGCGAGTTTTGCGGTAAAACCGGACAGGAAGTAATATTCTGCCTGCTCCGGGGTTAGTTTTGAAACCGGTGGTAATACGCCAAAGGCGTCAGCGGTGAGAAAAATGACACGGTTCGCGTGACCGGCCCTGGAGACGGGTTTTACGATATTATCGATATGATAAATCGGATATGACACGCGGGTATTCTCGGTTTTGGAACCATCGCTGTAATCGATTTCGCCACCATCTTTGACGACAACGTTCTCGAGCAGGGCGTCGCGGCGGATGGCGCGGTAGATATCGGGTTCGTCTTCGGCGTTCAGGTCGATGACCTTGGCGTAGCAACCGCCTTCGAAGTTGAAAATGCCGTCATCATCCCAGCCATGCTCGTCGTCACCGATCAGGCGGCGCTTTGGATCGGTGGAAAGGGTGGTCTTGCCGGTACCGGAGAGACCGAAAAAGATTGCTACATCACCGTCTTCACCAACGTTTGCGGAGCAATGCATCGAAGGCATGCCTTTGAGCGGCAGCAGGTAGTTCATCATCGAGAACATACCTTTTTTCATTTCCCCGCCATACCAGGTGCCGCCAATGATCTGCATACCCTCGGTCATGTTGAAGGCGACGAAGTTTTCCGAGTTCAGGCCCATCGCGGCATAATCCGGGTTGGATGTTTTTGACCCATTCAGCACCACGAAATCCGGCACATAGTCGGTCAGTTCTTCGGTGCTGGGGCGGATAAACATGTTGGTTACAAAATGCGCCTGCCAGGCTACCTCGGTAACGAATCGAACCTTGAGCCTGCTTTCGGGGTTGGCGCCGCAAAAGGTATCAACCACGAATAGTTTCTTGCCCGAGAGTTGTTCGGTCACTAACTGGCGTAACGAATTCCAGGTATCGTTGTCGATCGGTTTGTTATCGTTCTCGCCCTGGTCCGACCACCAGATTTTATCGCGGGTAGTGTCGTCGCGAACCAGGTACTTATCCTTGGGTGAACGCCCGGTAAAGTCACCGGTATCAACCGATATTGCTCCTGACTCGGTCTGAAAACCAACTTCGTAACCCTGCAGATGATCCGCCGTTTCTTCGGCAAACAGGGTTTCATAGCAGGGGTTGTAAATAATTTCGGCGGTGTCGCGAATGCCGTAGGACGATAGATCTGGATTAGTGGTCATAGTACTTTCAACAAGATTAGCGAGACTGGACATGGTTCGAATGCGGGATAATACGACAATCCACCAGTATATAAGATTACCTGATTCACAAAAACCAACAGTTATCTATAAACATATAATTCTAATGCGCGATCCCGGTGCAAAACCTTGTCATCTCGACCTGTTGCGTTATTCCGATGCGTCGGACTGTCGCGACGGCGGGAATCTAACAGAGGTGGCGTCATTGCGAGATTCCCGCTTGCGCGGGAATGACAAGGAAAACGCGGGAATGACAAGGAAAATGCGGGAATGACACAGAAAACGCGGTTATTTCAATATTTTTCGCAATACAGCCACGACCTGGTCGATCTGTTGTTTCTCGATAACCAGCGGCGGCAGCATGCGAATGACATTGGGGCCGGCCGGCAAAGCAATGATTCGGTGCTCGAGTAACTCAGCCAGTTTATCCTGTACCTTCTGTTTTAGCTCGATGCCGATCATCAGG
>CALDDP010000242.1 GCA_937936805.1 uncultured Gammaproteobacteria bacterium
GCACAGGCGGCATCCGCCGAGGCCACCAGCAAGGCCGCAACGCCGGGCGTATATTTATCGAGCAAACCGAGGTAGGCCGCATAGTTCAGCATCCCCAGGCCCAGCAATATAAATGCCAGCGCCGCGGCAACAGCGGCTGCCCTGAACAGGGAACGGCGGGCATAAATTTTCGTCAGGGCCAGCTCGGCCCTGACCAGCAGTTGCAATTTGAAAGTGCTATCGGACATTTTTATCTCATTTAGTCATTCGACCAACAATCACCCCGAGCCCGAACACCGTTAACAGTGTGCTGGGCTTGGTGTGCTTGAGATCTTCGTTCAATGTGCCCAACCATGCTTTGGCATGGGTCGACACCGTATCAATCAGTTCCTCGGCGTCAAACTCGGCGAGCATCGCTTTTAACGCAGACAGGTCTTCATCAGAAATATCGCTATCCGCTTCGGCCGACGGCGTCTCATCTGCCGCGTCGACTTTGCTCTCAGCCTGCTTTTTTTTCGAGTTGCGCTGTTGTTTCATATTTTTCAGCTGCGCTCCGATATCTTCAATTTCTTCGTTTAGTTCCGGGTTAGTCATTACTTTATCACCTCAGTCAGCATCGCTCGCAGTTGCGCTAACGGTAGTTTTTTCTACCGTATTCGAAAGCAGCACGGCAAGCCACAGGGTACGCGGATTTCTCAATGAAAGGAACTTGACTGCAATGGTCAGCGGCACTGAAAGTATCATGCCTACCGGACCGAACAACCAGCCCCAGAAAACCATGGAAAGAAAAACGATAAGAGTCGACAGGCCGACTTCTTCACCCATCCAGATCGGTTCGACAAAATTACCCACGACGATATTTACCGTCAGGTATAACGCGACGATCATCATCAGTAGTACGGGGTCAAGGCTTAACATCGCCAGCAGCAGAACCGGAAAAGCCGCAATGATAGAGCCAATGGTAGGAATAAAATTAAGTAAAAATGCGAGCAGCCCCCAGAGGACGGGATACTTGATACCCATGAAAGACAAGCCCAGCCAGATCAGAAACCCGGTCAGCAGGCTGACGGCGGCTTTGATCTTGGTATAGGTGGCTAACAAGACTACGAGATCAGATAAACTGCCGAGTTGTCCTTCTACTGCACTGTGCTGCTGTTGATGCCAGGCCAGCTTCTGTTTAATCAACGAGGTATCGGACAACATAAATACAACGGTAAAAACGATCAGCATTATATTGCTTAACGCGCCACCGATATCGCCGAGAAATCTCTGAAAAAAGCTGACGATTCGTTGCGGATTTAGCACGTCTTTCAAACCGGAGGCACTGACATCGACTCCGCGCGCATCAAACCACGCCGAGACGTTTGCTATCAGTGCCTGCAATTGGGCCTGGTAACCCGGCAGGTCGGCGGTAAACGCGGACGCCGAAGAACCGGCTATAACAAAAATGCCTGCAAAAAATACCAGCATTACAACAACCACAATTAACAGTGACAGCCAGGTCGGGACGCCTCTTCGCATCAACGCTTCAACCGGCACCAGCAAGATAATGGTGATAAACATGGACAGCAGAAACGGAACGACGATAGCCGAAGCCAGTGTCGCGCCGCCAAGAACGATAACGACACTGGCGGCCAGCAATATCGTATTCCCGACACTACCGACCTCGGCGGGTGAATTTTCGTGCATGGAATTCTCCCTACGGTGCCTGCTTATTCAAGTTTTTACCAAAGTATGCGTGTTGCACAACGGCGATCAGGATAGCCGTGGTCCAGCCAAACATGAGGATCCCGGTGGCCGCCTGGAAGGATGCGAGGAGGCGCCAGCTTTGATCGAGAACGATATCGCCATAGCCCAGCGTGGTGAAGGTGACCATGGAAAAATAAAATGCCGGTTCGAGATCTTTTATCTCGCCCAATGCCATATAGGCAACCGCCCACAGCAACGCTTCCAGAATCGAGACCATAGCCATCACCAGAACGACTTCGCCGACCAGGTAGGCGCGCACCCGTCGCAGCCGCATTCTCAAAGGCCCATTATCCAGACGCAACAGATGCATCACGAAAGCCATCCCCGAAAGGTGCATGCCACAGGTCACCAGCAGCAGCAAAGCACCAAGAATAATGTTCATTATCATATTCCGGCACCTCTAAACATTACTCCAGCAACCCCTCCCAGTAATCGGTTCTTTCATTCATTTCGTCCCTGGTGGCAGCCGGCAGCAGCTCAACCGGATTGCGATTGCCGCGGATTTCCCAGCCGCCGCCCAGCGACAGGTAAACCTGCACCAGGTTCGTGTTCACGCTGCCCTGCGTTGATGCGTACACGTCCTGCTGTAGCGCGTTATCGGTCAAGGTAGAAAGGAGTGTATTGAACTGAATCTGTCCGGCCTGATACTGTATCGTTGCAGTGTCGACCGCTCGTTGAGATGCCTTTACAGCCGTTTCGTACGCGTCGAGTTGTTCATGTGATTTCAGGTAGGCGACAATAGAATTTTCAACGTCGCCCTGGGCCTGCACAACCGTATTGCGGTAATCACTCAGCAGTTGCTGGAAGCGGGCGTCCTGTAACCTGACATTGCTCCTCAGACGGCCATAGTTAAAAATATT
Organism: uncultured Gammaproteobacteria bacterium; assembly: GCA_937936805.1. GTDB lineage: Bacteria > Pseudomonadota > Gammaproteobacteria. The sequence goes on from CALDDP010000242.1 coordinate 2,589, forward strand.
CCAGTTAAACCCGGCAGATAAATTCCAGGTATTATTATCGTTTTCAAACAGATCGTCAGACTCTTCTGCGCTACTGCCAATTGCACCGCCGAGAGAAAAACTCGGGTAGAGATCGGTTATGGCGACACCGATCTGCGCGCTTTGTGCCGCCAGCTGGCGTTCCGCTACGCGGATATCGGGCCGCCGGCGGATAATATCCTGCGGCATGCCCAGCGCAATATTCGGCTTTACCGATGGAATTTCACCTTTGTCATCAAGCAGGTAATTGAAACTCTGCGGAGGCTCGCCCAACAGCACGGCCAGTGAATTCTTCAACTGTTGCAGCGATAACTCCAGACCGATTCGAGTTGCAATGCTGTTATAGACCAGCGTCTCGGCCTGATCGGCGTCCAGCTCACTGACTTCCCCGGCGTCCAGCTTGGCCTGGGTAATGCGCAGACTCTCCTGCTGGGCTTCGATGTTTGCATTCGCGACATCGATGCGACGCTGGAAGGTGCGAATCAGGATATAGTTTTGTGCGACCTGGGAAACCAGCGACACCAGGGCACCGTCATAACTGGCCACACTGGCGTCGAGTGAGGCCGCAGAGGATTCCACCTGGCGGCTGAAACGGCCCCAGATGTCAGCCTCCCAGCTCAGATTGAAGCCGAGACTATATTCATTGAACGTTATCGCGGAGGCTTTCTGCCGCGTAGCCCCACCGTCAATCGCCTGCTGTTGCGGATACTGGTTGCCGATAGCGATTGCCAATTGTTGCTGGGCCTGCAGCACTCGAAGTCCGGCGGAACGCAGGGTCAGATTCTGTTGCAGTGCGCTGTCGACGAGCCAGTTGAGCTGGGGATCATTAAATGTCGTTTCCCACCACCTGGGGCCAACCGCTGACTCGGTTGAAAAATACTGCTTGTCAATCTCGAGCCAGTCAGTTTCGACGACTGCCGCTGGCTCCTGGTAATCGGGTCCCAGCTGTACGCAACCGGAGACGATCAGGGCCGACAACAGCGCGAAACCGGTGACCTTCAGGATACGCTTCACTTAATCAGCCTCACTGCAGGGCTGCCGGTACGGCTGGCACCGACTTGTCATGGCCGTCTCCCGTGGTACCAGTCATCACCAGCACCGAAGCGGTGGTCCCAACCCGCAGAGCGACGCCTTCGGGCAGCTCACCCAGGTGAATGCGCACCGGCACACGTTGCGCCAGGCGTATCCATTCGAAAGTCGGGCTGATATTGGGCAGCAAGTCATCACCGGTACTGCCGTCGTCCTGTGCGATACCCCAGCCCAGGCTATCCACGGTGGCTTCGATCGGTTTATCGGGGTAGGACATCAACGTAACGACGGCCTTGTCACCTGCACCCATATCCTCGATCGTGTTTTCCTTGAAATAAGCATCGATCCAGAAACTGTCAACGTCCACCAGCGCCAGTGCGGGCTGGTTGGCAACCGCCTGGCTGCCGAGTTGTAATTCCAGATTGGTCACGTAACCGTTTACCGGTGCCCTGATCTCGGTGAATTCCAGGTTCAATTCCGCCTGCTCCACCGCCGCACGCGCTTCGCGAATACTGGCATTGGCATCACCCGCCGCACCCAGGTTGGCTCGAGTCTCAGCCAGGTCGGCCTGCGACTGGGCTAGCGAGGCTCGCGCCTGCGCCAGGCTGGCGACCGCGCCTTTACGCTTCTGCACCGAGACCTCGTAATTCGCCCTGGCACGTTCTACCGACTTTATCGAGGTCGCCTTTTTCGGCAGCAACTCTTGCTGGCGCTCGTACTCGGCCTTGTTCTTTTCAATCTCGGATTCGGCTTGATTGATAGCGCTGCGTGCCTGCAATAATGCCGCTCGCGCAACGTCTACATACGCCTCTGCCGCCTCGACCTGCTTTTCCTGACCGAGGTAGCTGTCTCCGGTTTTATCGTACTTCGCCTGTGCACTTTCCAGGTCGGCCCGAAAAGTGCGCGGATCGAGGGCGAACAGCAAATCGCCCGCCTTGACGAACTGGTTATCCTCTACCGCCAGCTTGACGATTGGAGCCGATACCCGCGGTGTGATCTGTATAACCTCGGCCCGCACCTGGCCGTCCCGGGTCCAGGGATTGACCACATAATCCCAGTACTTGAGTAATACCGCCATTACCGCAAGCAGAACAACCAGACCAGTCAGTAGATATTTAAAGAACAGTTTCACTTAACTATGCTCCAATAACGAATGTCCCGATTAGAACGGTGTAAATAACCATTAATGCCAGTGACACCAATGGTGGATAGAAAAAGTACTTCGTCAGGCGGTAACGATTGAGCAGGCGCGTCGTCACCAGTGCCGCCAGTATACCCACGAATGCGGCAATTAGCAGCGGCGGA